>CAIQGA010000177.1 GCA_903871235.1 uncultured Chlorobiaceae bacterium | reverse complement strand
TCATCAATACCGTAACTTGTCGCGCCTCGTGTGGGCGCGTGGATTGAAACTGCCGCAATACCGGCTGTTGTAATCATGATATCAAGTCGCGCCTCGTGTGGGCGCGTGGATTGAAACGCTCATCCCTTTACTCATCCCTCTTATCATGCTGTCGCGCCTCGTGTGGGCGCGTGGATTGAAACGTGGCATAGCGGCTATGTGAGTGGTGACAGGTTGTCGCGCCTCGTGTGGGCGCGTGGATTGAAACTGTTCCGCCCACATCGGGAAATAAATGTGCTCTATGTCGCGCCTCGTGTGGGCGCGTGGATTGAAACGTTGAGGTGGATTATGAGTGCTGCATTGGGGGTTTGTCGCGCCTCGTGTGGGCGCGTGGATTGAAACAAATGCTCCGCCTCATCAAGGATAATCTGAACTTGCAACAGAAAAATGGACACATTAAGAAGCCATAACTGTTATTTGTTGTTTATTGCGTAAAAACTCAACAGGCGATTTATACCCTAACGTTGAGTGTTTCCGTTTCCTGTTGTAAAATACTTCAATGTATTCAAACATGCTGTGTCGAGCTTCTTCCCGCGTTTGATAGTGTTTGAACTTGCTATATTTTCGTGGACAGTGTGAGAAGTCATATCTTCAATCAAAAGAAGACATGAGGCCGACAAGCAACGAGAGTCGCAGAAAGTTTAGCAAAAAGTTCAAGGTTGATGCCGTTGAACTGATGATTCGAAGTAATAAATCATTCACAGAGATAGCTCATATCTCTTTGGCAAGATCAAACAACTGTTGTGTAATATCTTGCAGCGGCATTGCCTCTATGTCAGCGGCAAGCCGGTAACGCTCTTTTCCGGGATAGACCACAATTTTTCGATAAGGATTGAGGTCGGCACAGGTTGAATGAAATCCGCGATCCAGTTTTGGGGTCATGCTGCGTTTTATCTCAATCGCCCACAAATTTCCGTTCGGCCATGAGAGCAACAAGTCAATCTCGGCCCCCCCTCCGCTCCGGTAAAAAGAACCCTGAACATCATCAGTGGCAAATAAATCGACCAGAAAGTCGATATAACCGTTGATGGTTTTGACTGTCGATAAGACCTCGAAGAAGGGGGAAAAGAGCGGGAAGCCGAACTTAGAAATCAGATATACGTTTTTTTCCAAAACCATAATGCGAAACTGATAGCTTTTTGGAAACTTCATACCCTTATAGCCAGATAGTCTGGTTCAATTCCGAAACGCGCTTTACCCCATATTTGCATACATAGAGGAACAGCTTTTCCCTGAAACTTGAGTCGCGATACTTCATTTCCGATAGCCGCCAATTGTCAGCCTTGTACCTCTCAAGTTCTTTGCGCTGCTCCGGGGTCATCCCGCCGTTTACGGTAAAGCGAAGAGCAAAATTGAAGCCGTTACGGATTTTTTCTGTACTCGTTATCGCATAGCGTTCAGGATCGTTGTGTATCGGCGAACCATCTGCCAGCATGAACGTAGTACCGGTGCCATGCGAGAGCATAGAGCGGTTATCGCGCACGAAATCGACGGTTTCCCTGGCCTCATCGAGCGTTTCTGTTGGGAAACCAAACATGAGGAAAAGAAAATTCCAAATTCCTTCATCGTGAGCAGCCTGTAATATCTTCAGCCGCTCTTGCTTGCTGGTAACCTTTCCTTTGTTCATCAAGTGGTAGATCCGCTCGTTGGCCGACTCAAATCCCCACAGCACCATACGTAAACCAGCGCGGTGCGCCAGTTTGAAGAGGTCACGATTAAACGCCGACTCCAAACGAGCGTAAATATAGAAATTGAGTTTCAAGCCTTCATCGATGATTGCCTGGCAAAGACGTGCAAGATAAGCGGGACTGATGGCCTCATCAATAAAGTGAAAAAAACAGGCGCTATGGCTGGCCTGAAGCAATGTGATTTCGGCAATAACCCTCTCAATCGGCTTGATGGCATATTGGCTTCCGAAATGATGGGTGCAGAAGCTGCACTTTTGCCAATAACAGCCACGGCTGGCCTGAATGTTGTATACTGGTTCGGGAAAAAAATAGTTTTTGGCTGGCAGGTCGCGATAGTCGGGTGGAAACAACTCGCCGATGGCAAACGGTGGAACTTCCTCGTTAACGACAATGCTCCCGTTTTTGCCCATGTACATAAAATTTGGAACGCTTTCGACAGGAATCTTCCCTTCAAGGTACCGGAGCAATTCGATAACAGGTTTTTCACCTTCATTGTAAATCACAGAATCGGCAAAGGTGCGAAAAAAGTCAGGGTTGTTGACAAGGATGTCGGTGTGCCGCCCGAACAAGTTGCCGCCAACAGAGATGTGGGCGCTTGTTGACCTCTTGAGCAGCATGGCCAATGTCAGCCCTGGAAGCAATTGTGAATAGTCGCCAAGCGAAATGCCGATAAACTCCGGCAGCTCTTTAAGCAGGTCAACAATCAGCGTATTGTAAAACGAGTGAAAAATATTACCAGGAATGTTTTCGCATACTTGCCTGAGGCGATCAATACCGTAATAAACAGTGACCTTTGGAGTCATAAAATAGAGGCCAGACGGGTGATGGGTTGCCGAAAGCACACCACAGGCTGTATTGATAACTGACAGTGCTTCATCGGCCACAGCAGGGTCATAAAAAGCCTCCTTGTCCCGCAAGATTGCTGTAGCCCAATCAATTTGTGTAATGGCTTTGCGATATTCGTTTCGCTGCGCCATTGTATAGATCTCTTCGTAACGGCGAAAACGATCCTGAAAATCCTGCGGATGCTGAGAGAGTTGGGATTTTTCGGGGCAAGCCTCAAACACAGGCCTCGCATTTGTATCAAAGTCTGAAAATGCTGATTTCACCGCGTTGAACAAGAATGTTTGCGTGAGTACCGTATTATAGAACTCGGCATTCAAGTCGCGCAAACGAACATCATGACCATGGTTTTTGATAATGCTATGGATGGCTGGCCCGGCAAGGTGCGGATTAAAGGGAATCCATTGCGGAGGAAAGAGCAGCAAACATTTCACAGGTGTTCCACATTGATTTCCAGGATGGCAGCATTACACAGCAATGCCAGTGTATTGCGTTTAAGTAAAACTGAATCTAAACAATGTTCACTCAGATACGTAAAATGAAAAGAACATGCAAGCGAATGATTCGGGATCAAATGGAGTCGTATTTTGTTCAAGGTGCAGTTGAAGCTATAAACCAATAGCACACTCATTCTCACCTATTTCCAAGAAAACGGGGAAAATCTCCAGAGTTCACTGCCTGGCGGGAAG
This sequence comes from uncultured Chlorobiaceae bacterium, assembly GCA_903871235.1. Taxonomy (GTDB): domain Bacteria; phylum Bacteroidota; class Chlorobiia; order Chlorobiales; family Chlorobiaceae; genus Chlorobium. The sequence goes on along the minus strand of CAIQGA010000177.1, from coordinate 10,001 downwards.
CTGCGCAGAAAATTTTCCATCATGGTTGTTATATTCAGGTAACTATTTTGGATTGAGGGTGACTGATTATGAAAAAATTACCTGTAGGAATACAGACCTTCAGTAAAATAATCGAGGGTGATTATCTCTACATCGACAAAACGGAGATTGCCCGTGTATTGATTGAAAAATATCAATACGTTTTTCTGTCGCGTCCACGACGATTCGGAAAAAGCCTTTTTCTTGATACGCTGAAAAATATTTTTGAGGGAAAACGGGAGCTTTTCCGTGGACTTCTCATTGAAGAGCAATGGAACTGGGAGGTGAAGTATCCAGTCATTAAAATCAGTTTCAGTGGCGGGGTTCACTCAAAGGCCGATCTTGAGGAGGATTTGTTGCACATACTCACATCCAATGAGGAGCGTCTTGGGCTGAAGTGTGAAAACAGGTCAAAAGCGCAATACTTTTTTGAAGAATTAATCAAGAGAGCAACGGAAAAATATCAGCAGAAGGTTGTCATTCTTGTTGACGAGTACGACAAACCGATTCTGGATAACATTGAGCATATCCCTGAGGCGCTCGCCATCCGCGATGGTATGCGCGACTTTTATACAAAAATCAAGGAGAACGACGAGTATCTGCGCTTTGTTTTTCTCACCGGAGTGAGCAAGTTCTCCAAGGTTTCGCTTTTCAGCGGTCTGAACAATCTGGAAGATATCAGCCTCAATGCGGACTATGGCGCCATCTGCGGCTACACCCAGTTTGATGTTGACACTGCTTTTGCTCCGTATCTCGAAGGAGTTGACATGGAGCAGGTCAAGCGCTGGTACAACGGGTATAACTTTTTGGGTGATAAAGTCTATAACCCCTACGATATTCTGCTCTTTATCAAGAACCATAAGATGTTCAAAAACTATTGGTTCGAAACAGGGACACCCCGTTTTCTGATGGAACTCATCAAAAAGAACAACTATTTTATTCCCAAGCTTAACAAGTTGCGAGTTAATGAGTCACTGGCCAACAGCTTTAACATTGAAGCGCTCAATCTGGAAACGATTATGTTTCAGACTGGCTATCTGACCATCACGCGCCTGATACAGTCGGTCATGGGAGTTGGCTACGAGTTGGGATTTCCCAACAAGGAGGTGCAAATCAGTTTTAACGAGTATATTTTGCAATCGATGACCAGTGTTTCGGAAAAAGAGCCGATCCGCTATGAGCTGCTTGATATCATCAACGCCGGTGATGTTGAGAGTCTGGAACCCGTTATCCGTCGTCTTTTTTCAAGCATCGCCTACAACAACTTCACCAACAACTCTATCGAGAGTTACGAAGGCTTTTACGCCAGCGTGCTTTATGCCTATTTTGCCAGTCTCGGCCTCGATATTATTGCCGAGGATGTGAGCAACAAGGGACGAATTGACCTGACGCTGAAAGCCGAGGGGAGAACCTTTTTGTTTGAGTTCAAGGTGAGCGACAAGGAGCCGCTTGAGCAGATCAAAAAGATGAAATATTACGAGAAATACGCCGGTGAACGCTATCTGATCGGCATCGTTTTTGACACCAAGGCAAGAAACGTCAGCAAGTTCGAGTGGGAGAAAATCTGAGCTGCACCGCGGCGTTACCATTAAACTTGATCCGATTCACTGTGGTTACCTGATTGATTCGGTTTCCTCTGCTCGATTTTTTTGGGAAGAACTCTTGATAATGCAGTAAGGATTATGTAATGTAGCAGATAGCCGATCAAGGCTTTCTCTACTCCTTGTATTCAAAACAAAAGGGTTATGCATCATTTTTATTCCTGGCACTGGTCTAATTCCTCGCCTGTGGTATCCGTTCTGGTAATGGTATTGTTATGGGCGGCATATTTCATTCCATCCGTTGTGGCTTTTTTGCGAGCACATCACAGTAAAGTGGCAATCCTTACCCTGAATATTCTTCTCGGGTGGAGCGGCATTGGCTGGATCGTTGCTCTGGTGTGGGCGCTGGCATGGCCCGGCCACGATTACAGGCCTGAACGCACGGAGAAAAGTACACAGCAAAAGGCTGATCTACCGTGAAGATCACCTTTCGGATGTAAAACAAATAACAAACCCATGAACAGACAACTCCAACGCATTATTGACCAGATTGAGGCAAGGCAGTACAAAGAGGCTTATGAGGCCCTGAAGATGATGAGAAAAGATCCTGCACTTTCAGAGGAAATTGTTGAAGTAGCAGAAATTGCCAGCATTGAAATTGGAGTGACCGAAAAGCGCCTCCAGGAGGAACCTGATGGTGGTTTTTATGCAAAAAGCGCGGTCTTGAGGCTGCAGGAAGCGTTGGGCGATCCCAATGCGGCTGAACGGCTGAGACTGCTCAAGGAACAGATGAACCTTACTCTTGATGCACAGGTCAATAGCAGAAACTGACCGGACTTGAGGCGCTGAATTGCAGGTTGCCCCGACAAAAAAATGGCTACCTCCCCCCGGAAAACACTTTTGCCCAGCCGCATTCGAGGCAACCTGCAATGATCAGCCATATCCAGGAGAGCGTCATCGGGAGCGGATTAAATTTTAATCCAGCGTTGAAGCTTGTCGGATTGTCGGGCGGCCTGCATCACCTTCTGAATCATAAGACCATCAGCAAAGCCTGCGGCATCATCCAGCCTCTTCTCCTGATTCTTGAGCGCCTTGACAATGCGGTGAGCAAGAAAGGCAAAACCGACGGCAAAAATACCGTGCACGGCGAGGGATGACTGGCGGATTTTTTCCTGCACAACGAGCTCATCCCACGAGAGCATGGGTTCTACGAGCTTCCATCGGGGAGCATCGATAAGGCTGCGCCCCACTTGTGCTTCGTCATTTGTCGCCTCCCATAACCGTCCGGCCCCGTCGAGCCTGATGGTTTTGAGGCTGCCAACCACTTCAAACGCAAACCAGGTGTAGGCGCCAACGGTGGTGACGTGCATGATTGAAGAGCTTCCGAGGGCGACTGATGAGGGGCCGAACTTCATCATCATGGCAAAGTGGTCATCCGAGGTAACACGGCATGGAGTCCCCGACCTGTCGGGACGAAAAAGAATGCTGGTTCCAAGGTTGCAGGAGACCTTCGAAATTTCGCCAACAAGAAACCGGTTCAGGTCAATGAGATGAGAACCGAGGGCACCGAGAGCTCCTCCCCCTTTTTCGGCGTCACACCACCATGACCAGGGCATGTCGGGGCGGTTGCGGGAGGCAAGGTTGACAACGGCGCGCACTTCATACACTTTGCCAATCTCTCCGCTCTCAATCATCTGTTTCATGCAGCGAACGCCGGGATGAAAGCGGAGCTGATGGTCGATGAGAGAAAAACCGGGAGCTGTGGCGGCAACGTCAACCATGTCGGTAGCATCCGAAACATTGAGCGCAAAGGGTTTTTCGCAGAGCACACTTTTGCCGCTCTGGAGCACACCGTTCACCATCTCCCTGTGGAGCCAGGTCGGCGTGGTGACACAGACCAGGTCAAGGTCGCACTGCAGCATGTCGCGCCAGTCGGCAAAGCCCTTCTGGATATCGAACCTCTGCATGAACTTTTGGCGATTTTGCTCAGTAGGGCTCGCCACGGCGGCAAGCTCCACATCTTCCATCAGTGAAAAGGCGGGGGCCTGAGCAATTCTTGACCAGCCGCTTCCGATAAACCCTATTTTTATTTTTTTCGTCATAATTTTTCACAAAAAAAGGGTGACCGAAATCACCCCTTATACATTGCAACTGAAGTCAAATCATTCAACCCAGTTGTTGAGCTTTTGCAAGTCGGGCTTTTTCAATATAAGTCTTCTGGATATCGCGCGAAACGTTGTATGCCTTTGAAAGGCTGTCGGAGCTCCAGAGCCTTGCGTCGAAGGCCATACAGATATTGCGAAGGAACGGTATGCCCTCTTCGGTTACCCGAACGCTCTTGTCGCCCAGAACCACGATACCGTCGTTCTGCATATCTTCAAGGCGGTAAAGTGCAATATCAAGTTCATCGGTGTAAAGCTTGGGATCTTCCCATGAGGTCTCCTGCTTGCACATCAGATTGAGGATGTGGCGGCGAAGCACCAGATCTTCATCGGTCAGCAAGTGGCCGCGATGGAGCGGGAAGCGCCCTTCGTTGACGGCCTTTATATAGGATTCGTCGTCACGCTCGTTCTGGGCAAATGCGTACCAGGTATCGCTGATGGAGGATGAGCCGATGGCCAGCATCATCTGTGTGGTGTTTTCGGTATAGCCCATGAAGTTACGGTGCAGTGTGCCGTTTTTTGCCGCAATGTAGAGCGCATCACCTTCGATGGCAAAATGGTCCATGCCAATTTCGTGGTAGCCGATGGATTCAAGCATCGCGCTTCCCTTGTCGTAGAGCTCCTGCTTGACGTCGCCAACCGGCAAATCCTCCTCCTTGAACTTCCGCTGTCCTTCGTACATGTGCGGGTTGTGGCCGTAGGCGTAGAAGGCAAGGCGGTCAGGTTTCAGCTCCATCACCTTCTGGATGGTATCGGTGATGGTGGCCATGGTCTGCTTGGGCAGGCCGTAGACAAGGTCAAAATTGACTGAGGTAAAACCGATTTCGCGAGCCAGGTCAACCTTTTCCTTGACCAGTTCGAATGACTGGAGACGGTTGATCTCCTGCTGCACAATCGGGTCGAAATCCTGTATACCAAAACTCATGCGGCGGAAACCGACACTGTAGAGCGCTTCGAGGTGCTCTTTTGAGGTTGACTTGGGATTGGTCTCAAAGCTGAACATGTAGTTGTCCATCTTGTTGACATCCTTGCAAATTCCATTGATGAGCCTGACAAGATTTTCGGGACTGAAGAATGTTGGGGTGCCGCCGCCGATGTGCAGTTCCTTGACGTTGAGGCGACCGGGAAAAACATCAATATACATCTGCCACTCTTTGAGGAGCGCCTCAATATAAGGTATTTCGTAGGAGTGATCCTGAGTGCGGTGAGCGTTGCAGCCACAGAAGTAACAGTGATTCTCACAGTAGGGAATGTGAATGTACAGACTTATTCCGGTGGTCTCGTTGCTGTCATTAAAACCTTTGACCATCGCCTCTTTCCACTCCTCCTGAGTCACGCCGTCGGTGCTCCATGAGGGAATGGTGGGATAACTGGTGTAACGGGGGCCGGGATTGCTGTACTTTACTGCGAGATTAGTTGCCATTGTTATCTTCCTCTACAAGTATTATTTTTTTAAATTAACTCTCGTGAAAATACATAAAACTCGGCAATTTCATAAATCGTTATGCTCATACCCTGTGTGAAATCGTTGCGTGTCAGCGCCACAGGGCTAACACCTTGGGCTTATGGGATTTCGCCCCGTTGGGGCTTTTTTGGTAAATTTACTTATTGATATTTTTTTTATGAAAGAGACAGGATCAGATAGTAAGGGGGCGGTTGTCGGCATTCTCATGGGTTCAGATTCTGATTTCGATATTATGAGGGAGGCCTCACTGGTCTGTGAGGAGTTCGGTATTGCCTCCGAAATTTCCGTTATTTCAGCACACCGGACACCGCATGACCTTGAAGCCTATGCCACGTCAGCCATTGAGCGCGGCCTGAAGGTCATTATCGCCGGAGCTGGCGGAGCGGCGCATTTGCCGGGCGTTACTGCGGCCATGACGGTTCTGCCGGTTATTGGCGTGCCAATTTTCAGCAAAAAACTTAACGGTCAGGACTCACTTTACTCCATCGTGCAGATGCCCGCCGGGATTCCTGTCGCCACCGTCGGGATCGACAATGCGCGGAATGCTGCCCTGCTTGCCGTCCAGATTCTTGCACTCTCTGATGAAGCGCTGATGACGGCCTTGCTTGAATTCCGCAAAAAACTTGCCGATGCATCCCGGCAGAAAACCGCCAAAATCCGGGAAAAACTCCATGCAAAAAGCTGAATTCTGGATTGAGAGCCTCCAGCTTGCACCGCATCCGGAGGGGGGATACTACCGCGAAACCTACCGGAGCGAGGATTCGTACCCCTTCACTGATGCCACTGCATTCAATGGGCCGCGCTCTTATGCGACGGCCATCCACTATCTCCTTCAGGGTAAGGAGTACTCAAAACTGCACAAAATCCATTCCGACGAACTCTGGTTTTTTCATGCTGGCCATCCCCTGAAGGTGCACATTTTTCCGGAAGCCGGTAAAGCCTCCAACTTTACGCTTGGCCTTGCGCCCGAAAGGGGGCAAGTGGTGCAGGGAGTCGTACCCAAAGAGAGCTGGTTTGGCGCCTCCCTTGCGACTCCTGAAGATGAACACTATGCGCTGGTGAGCTGCGTGGTCGCACCGGGCTTTGATTTTCGCGACTTTGCCTTTGCCGACAGAACTATGCTGCTGCAAAAATTTCCCCGGCACACAAAAATAATTGAGCGGCTCACCTGAAAAAAAGGGCCTGCAATGGCACGCTCTCTGTTACGGAATAGAAAAAAATGCCGCCAAAAAAGCTGCATTACAGGAAAAACGGTTAAATAAAGTTATAAAGCCCTATGCAATTGCTTTTGGCTTGCTAAAAAAAGAGTATACATTCACCCTTTTCACTGGAAAGGTAAAAACAAGGACATGAATAAAAGGGTTGTGATTGTCGGTGGAGGATTTGCAGGACTGAATGCGGCCAGGATACTTGGCAATAAAAAGGATATTGAGGTTACCCTCATCGACCGAAAGAACTACCACCTCTTTCAGCCGCTTCTCTATCAGGTGGCGATGGCGGCGCTTGGCGAGGGCGATATTGCCGCTCCGCTGCGGAACATGCTGGCAAACTACCAGAACATCACCGTCTTCAAGGGTATTGTGGAGCGCATTGATGTTGAGAATAAAATGGTGATAACCGATTTCAGCGATATCCCTTACGATTATCTTGTTCTGGCCTGCGGTGTGCAGCACCACTATTTCGGCCACAACGAGTGGGAAGAGTTTGCGCCCGGCCTGAAAACCCTTGCGCAGGCCAAGGAGATTCGCCGCCGGGTGATGGAGGCTTATGAGCGGGCTGAACGGACAACGGATTTTGTTGAACGCAAGAAACTGCTCACCTTTGTCATTGTCGGGGGCGGGCCGACCGGTGTGGAGTTGGCGGGCTCTATTGGCGAAATGAGTCGCTACACCCTCTCGAAATTTTATCGGCACATTGACCCCAAACTGACACGTATTTTTATTGTTGAAGCGGCCCCCCGCATTCTTGGCTCTTTTTCTCCCGATCTGGCCAGCAAGGCGACCCGATCGCTTGAAAAGCTCGGTGTGCAGGTGTGGACCAACAGCATGGTGAGCGAGGTTGATGCCGACGGTGTACAAATCGGCAATGAGCGCATCGAAGCGGCAACGGTGCTCTGGGCTGCCGGTGTTACGGCCATAGAGATTGGCAAAACAATGGATGGAGTAGAGACCGACCGTATCGGACGCATCATTGTCAGCGAAGATCTCAGTATTCCAAATCACCCGGAGATCTTTGTCGGCGGTGACCTTGCGCACTTTGTTGCGGAAAATGGCACTCCCCTGCCGGGGCTTGCGCCTGTTGCCCTGCAGCAGGGTCGGAGCATCGGAAAAAACATTCTGCTTGACCTGAAAACAAAAGCAAGAAAAGCCTTCCGCTACCGCGACAAGGGGCAGATGGCCACCATTGGAAAGAACAAGGCGATCGTTGAATTCGGCAGCCTGAAGTTTGACGGCATTCTTGCCTGGTTCACCTGGCTGCTGGTGCATATCTACTTTTTGACCAGCTTCCGCCATCGGGTCTTTGTGCTGCTGCAATGGGGATGGTCATACTTCACCTTCAGCTATGGTGCCCGCCTGATTGTGAACCGCGAGTGGCGATTCTATCCTGATGCCGACCCTTGTGCACTCAAGGCAGAAAAGAAGGATAAAATATGATCAAAACGAGCTCCGCCGGGATGGTCATGGGGCTGCTCCTGGGGAGCTCGTTTATCGGTATAGCCCTTTACCTCCTTTTTTTTGCCGACCTCTCCCATGCCGCAGCAAAGCAGGACATCAAGCTCTATGCCCTGCTGACCGGCGCTTATGGCCTCTGGCGCTTTATCCGCGTCTGGCTGGCTTGGAAAGAAGCTCAAGAAAATGTTTGAACGCATGGCAATGTCACTGCTCGAAGACCGTTATCATTACCAGAGGAGTCAAAACAGATGTATAGCAACTTATAACGCATTTTTCTTATACTCCGTTACAACGACTTAGGCGATGGTATATTTTGTTATAAAGATAGAAAACAAAGCATGAAAAGAGTGGACGTCAATCAGGAGAGCGAAAAAAAGCTTTTTTTTCACAATTATGCCCGACTTCCCATTGCCGTGACGCATGGCGAAGGGGTCTGGCTGGTCAGCGATGACGGAACCCGTTATCTCGACATGATTTCGGGTATCGGCGTCAATGCCCTCGGCTATGGCGACCAGCGTCTGGTGGATGCCATAAGCTCGCAGGCCGCAAAGCTCATCCACGCTTCCAATCTCTTCATGATGGAGCCGCAGTTTGAGCTTGCCGCAAAACTGCTCTCACTTTCAGGGCTTTCAAAGGTCTTTTTTGCCAACAGCGGCACGGAAGCCATTGAGGCGGCCATTAAAATCGCTCGTAAATGGGCTGGCCAGTCGGGCGATCAGGAGAAAAAAGAGGTACTCTCACTGAGCAACTGCTTTCATGGCCGTACCTACGGTGCCCTGTCGCTGACAGCAAAAGCACAATACAGCGACGGTTTCGATCCGCTCCTTCCCGGTACAGGCATGATTGCCTTCAACGATATCGCTGACCTTGAAGCACAGGTTTCAGAGGATACTGCGGCAGTTTTTATTGAGGTGGTTCAGGGCGAGGGTGGCATTCACCGTGTGTCGCAGCCCTTTATTGACCGGCTGAAAGAGCTTAGGGAACAGTACAACTTCCTCATCATCGCTGATGAAATTCAGTCGGGCTGCGGAAGAACTGGTACCTTTTTCAGCTATACGCAAGTCAACGCCGATCCCGATCTGGTCTGTCTTGCCAAACCGCTTGGTGGCGGTCTCCCCCTCTCGGCCGTGATCGGCAGCGAAAAGGTTGCGGATGTTTTATCGTACGGCAACCACGGCACCACCTTCGGCGGCAACCCGGTAGCTTGCGCTGCAGGACTTGCCATGATCAAGGCAATCGAAGAGGATAACCTGATGGAGCACGCCCAGGAAATCGGCGCCTTTATCAACCATGAGGTGCAAAAGCTGGCCGCAAAACATCCGCAGATTCTTGAAATCCGTCAGTATGGCCTGATGGTGGGCATCATGGTCGACAAAGAGGCCAAACCGTACGTAGGCAAAGCACTGGAGAAGCATGTTCTCATCAATGCCACCAGCGTTAACGTTATCCGCCTTCTTCCACCCCTCACCATCAGCCTGGAAGAAGCTCAACACTGTATCACAACACTTGATGAAATCTTTACCGAAGAGAGTGCCGCAGCCGAAACAAGCTGCTGAAAAAGCTGTCACAATGCCCCTCGAAGCAATCAACTATATCATGATTGCTCTCGGGGCTCTGGTGATTGCCGCAAGCTACTGGGGAATGTATCTGGAGCGGTCAGTTGACGGCGTGTTCGCCCTCTTTATAAGCCCCGTAACGCTGATCGGGGCTTATCTCTGGGTTGCCTTTGGCCTGCTTTACCGCCCGAAACCGGCAAAAAAGTAACCGCCTCAGTCGAGCTGAAAGCGTATCGAAATAATAAACAACGTGTTACGAATCAAAAGCTGATCGTAAACGGTTCCAGTGAATTGTACGCAACATCATTGCTCGTCTGCGCCTTGCAATAAATCGGCAATATCCAACACGCTCAAACCTGTGGCATCAGCAATGATGGCTCTATCGAGGCCTTTGGCTAACAAATTGAGTGCAATGGCTTTCGAGGCTTTTTCCATGCCTATCTCCACCTGAGTTCACACATGGCTTAGCCAAAAATGCCTGAAAAGTCAATAAAATCAAGGGGGTGTTTTCGTTTTCGGTCTTGTAGTGCCTAATGAATTATTTTCTTTGTTTTTTCTTTTTTCTTTTGTATTTTTCTGTCAAAGGC
>CAIQGA010000176.1 GCA_903871235.1 uncultured Chlorobiaceae bacterium | reverse complement strand
TAACAAGATTTTTCAAATCGATTACGGTCAAAAACGTACCGTAAGTTATTCTATTATCAATCGCTAAACAGTGTTAATTTTTTCGATAACCGGACACCAGTGAAAAATGATATAAAGATAAGCCACTTTGTCAAAGTCAGGGAAGGATGCGGATTGGGCGGAAACAAGAAAAGCATTACCGTATTTTATTCATTGCTCGGAGAGCTTGGAGTTAAATATCTCTATGTTGACAATGCAATAGAATATTGCAAAAAAACTCATGATCGAATTACTTTTGAACACTTTATTGACTATAAGGATTTTTGTGGAGATAGACAATTTTTTGAAATAAATTATGATGATATCAACTTAGATCATTTCTATCAACATAAAAATTTTGAGCTGTATTATACAGGTATACGGTATTATTGGAGCGGCTATAGAGTTAAAGTATTTAAAGTAATTCCGAAAGAAGGAGTCATGATTTTTGATGAACTTATGGGGGTTATGCAAGAAATAATTGGGAAAAAAAATCGACTTAATATTTACTGATGTGATGTGCTGAAACGCAAAGAGCGGAATGAGCATACAGTCTTTTTCCTCCAGCCAGTACTATTTTTTTTTAAACAGTATCGATTATTCGAGCTTGATTTAATAATCCTTTACAGAGACTGATATGAACAATACCTTTATGGCCGAAGTAAGTGAAGATTTTGCAAAGTGCTGGCATGCGGCAAGATCGCATCTTCAAGATCAGGTAGACAAGCCGCTTGGCTGGCAAAAGGTAAACCTGGATCCTCCGTTTTTGGAGCACATGTCCATCGTTATGGGCAATCAACTGTTTTTCATTCAACTGGAGGATGTTGACCAACAACTTGAAACTCCCGGTAATCCCGAAGGGCTTTTCTATATAGCTAATGGTTGCAAGGGGTACGCTTGTGTTATGCCCATGCGCAAGAGTTCAGGAGAGTGGGCTCCTGCAACTGGTGGCTGGGGACTCCTCGATGCCCGAACACGGAAGCCTGTTACTCCCCCTGACCTGATAACTGATGAGCTTATTGAATTGACCGACTGGGAACTGCATAGTTGTGCCGTACAGATAATAAAAGAGGAAATAGAAAAAAATTCCGATGAGCTGGTTTCTTCACAAACCAATCCTGATGTTGAACCCTCTCTCTGGTGTGATGGGCCCGACGGCTCTTTTTGGTTTGTTGTTCGAGCAGTACGTTACCCTGAAAAAAAAGCCGACAAGCCAGATACTCTCCCCAAGTTTCAGGAATTATGTGACCGCTATACTCCTGGGAGTAGAGGTTTTTTTGTCTCTGTTCTGTTTACGAGCCTTGCGGAGACCTTCGATGCCCAAGCTGAAGAAAATGGCAATATAGCACCCTTGTACAGAGGCAAAGAGTTTCATTATCGGTGTAGTGACATTGAGGTGATCACCTCAAAATGACGGTTGCTGCTTTGAGGCTGTCAGTTCTTCCGGGATGGAAAAATAGTTGCGCTGAAGGGTTGTTACCCTGCCTTATGCAGCTCTTGGTGCTTTTCGAAAAAGTTTTTGCGCCCGATCAGTACCCGGTGTACGTCAAGTTCCCAAAAGATAAAGGGAAACCAAGGCTGCTGAGGTAAGCTTTGAAAGACATATGTGAATCAGAATTTTAGCCATTCTGTTCATCAACGAAAATGTTCACAGCCCTCTTCACAAGATTAGGGGTTTTGACGTGAACGAACCAGTTCGGTAAAAGCACTCACATCCATTAAATGTTTTTGCTGTAAAGGCGTATAGGTGCGATGTAAACTCCGAGGAACAACCAGTTGTAGCCGTTTTGCAGTCATTTCATTGGTTTGGTGTGTGGAAATGGCAGGCTCCAGTGTCAGCAAATGTTTGTTTTCGATCCTGTCAGCCTCGGCAAGAACTTGACGCCACCTATCTTTACAGGTTGATTTTACACCAAGCATTGTCAGTTTTAGCGGATCAAAGGCAGTATTGCGGTATTCAGCAATTCCTGGAAACAGAAAATCGGGCTTGGCCTTGTTTTCTGTGACGGCAGTCCGTGTATACCTCAGTCCGTTCTCAACAAATAAAAGTTCGAGATGATTTTCCAGCGCGTGGCCGACCCGGCTTTTACGACGATTCTGCACGGAAAGGGAATACGACAGGAAACCATCCACATCAACCCCTTCATTCACTTGACCAGCAAATCCTTGCGTAAGGCGATCAGTCATCAAATGGCGCTCAAGAGTACGGAAGAGAATCTCCTCGCGCTCCATCCACGTCATCAAGACAAGGTCTGCCTCATCTCTTGGGTTAATCTCTTTAAGTGTAGAACGCGCATACGCTGAAAAGTCCTTGGTAGCAGGAAACCTGCCATTAAACTTTTGAAGCATGACATCAAGATAACTTTCGGCGGTGGTCTCTACTTCAACACCGATGCTTTCCAAAATGAAGCGTGATGCAAATTCGATACGGTCTTGTTCAGCTTCCAGTTCGGATTTGACAGAAAAACCGGGTTGTGCAAGGTCAGTAAAACCAAATAACCATTCGATCTGAAGGGAAATGCTTGAGTTGTTTTCTGCAACAATAACCAGCAAACTTCCATCACGAAGTTTGGCAATAACCAGCAAGTCTCCCAAAGCAGCTTTCAGGGAGACATTGGTCGTTTTGAAATAAAGGCGATACTCCCAACGCATGACATTCCGTTCACGTCGTGCCTTTTGCCTTGCATCATACCAGGTCAACGTACTGTTTTCAACGACCGGCTCTTCAGCCTGATCTGTCAGGTAAAGAAGCTTGGCATCAAAGCATACTTTCCCTTCAGGTTCACCCAGCATTTCCCGTAACCCTTCCACTCCATTAAACTCATGCTGATGTGAAATCAAGACATCAACCTCAACAGCGCTCAACCGTTTGGCCGCTACCCCCTCAAAATATTCTGACAGGTATCCCCGTTTCATCCTTGTACCTCGATAAGTTTTGCATTGCTGTGAAGCCAGATAGACAAGCTTTGCACAACATCTTCAATGTTTTTGCCTGCACCATGTGTCGCACATTCCCAAACAACTCCAACCCTCCATCCGCTGGCAAGAAGTGCCTCCCTTGCGTTTGTATCGGTTACATGGGTTCTTTTAATTTTTTCTCGCCAAAACTTTTCGCGGGTTTTTGGCCATTTGAAAACCGGGCAGTCGTGCCCATGCCAGAAGCACCCATGCACAAATATTACAGCTCGATACTTTGGAAGAACAAGGTCAGGTTTGCCGGGTAGATCCTTCCTGTGAATCCGGAAACGGTAGCCTGCTCCATGCAGTGCTTTCCTTATCATAAGCTCTGGCTTTGTGTTCTTTCCTCGAATTCCGGCCATCATCCGGCTCCGGGTAGCACTGTCAACCACATCTACCATCAGAGAGTGACTGGCAATATCCTTGAACTCTTTTTCCTATCCTGTTCGATGAGTGCCATTATATGAGGTCTCATGATGCGCCCCATCTCCTTCATGACTGGCATGATGACACTGTTGCCGAACTGGCGATATGCCTGTGTATCACTCACAGGAATCCTGAATGTGTCAGGGAAACCCATGAGGCGGGCACATTCACGAGGTGTAAGCCGACGCGGCCGTTGGTTATTGCCTTGGAAAACAAGGATTTCCGAACCATCCTTGTGATATCGTGCCGACAAGGTGCGAGTCACACTGTCATGATATGCCATACCGAAGCCAAAACCATTTCCGGCTGCTCGATGCTTTTCTGCATAAGCTTGAAGATAAATCCAGAGGTTTGGTGTGAGTGTGTATTTTGGTTGAACAGTTTGTTTTGAATGATCAAAAAATCGTTCATCATCCCAGCCCAAAAAGGGCTCACTACCATCTGTCTTGTGCAAGATTGTTCCCAAGAGAGGTCCTTTGGTTGGCAACTGGAGATCATCCCACGAAAAACCTGTTTTTTCCCGGAATCCAGCGATGATAATCCGTTCTCTATGTTGTGGTGTGAAATGCTGTCCATCAATGACCTTGTAGTGAACGTCGTAACCAAGTTCGTTACGCAAAGTATAGAGGATTACCTCAAAAGTATTGCCTTTGTCATGCGAAAGCAGGTTTTTGACATTTTCAAGCAAAAAAGCCTTTGGACGCTTGCTTGCGATGATACGGGCAACATCAAAAAAAAGTGTTCCTTGCGTCGTGCACTCAAAGCCATGTGGAAGACCAAGAGAATTTTTCTTGCTGACACCGGCAATGCTGAAAGGTTGACAGGGAAACCCCCCAAGTAGTAAATCATAATCAGGAATCTCTTCTTCAGGGTATGTGACTATGTCGCCAATGAAAGGATGATCGCTGGGGAAGTTTTCAAGATAGGTTTTTTTCGAAAAGTCATTCCATTCGCTGGTAAACACACATTCTCCACCATGCGCTTCGAAGCCCATCCTGATACCTCCAATTCCCGCAAACAGGTCAATGAAACGAAATCCTGGTGACGATTTTACAGCTTTATCATCATGCCAAGATCGCATCATTTCCATCAACGCTGGCTTGGCAATCAAAGGGCAGGAAACAGTCCCTTTTTCCCACCGACGTATGGTTTTGACATCCTTGCCGACATGAGTGGCAATTTCGCGTTGTGAAAAGCGGCTACGCGCCATTCGAAGCAACTCAAGCGGTTCCACCTCATTCATACTTCTCTGGGTAGGTTAGCGGTCATAATGCCCTTTATTATTCCCTTTCGGCCAATATATGAAAATGCATAACTAAAACGGAGGACTTTATCCGGTTATGTTTTTGTGTACCCGGCAAACGACATCTGCTGTTTTTTTGCCAGAGAAAGACAGCGCATGACATCAGAATTCATAGCACTGTGAATGGGGTGGTGTCGATGTATTTATTTGTTTGCGTATTGCAAACAAATTGTATTATTTTACTGTTGATGGTACAAATTGCTTGAATAGATCACAGTTGTGGTTGGGGAGGATTTCCACAAGGCTTTCTTGAGCAGGATGGTCAGAATAATCATCAAGGGTCAGGGAGGAGTCGGGTAATCTATTTGGAAAATTAAGAGTAAAGCTTATGCGATAACCAGTAAACCCTGTCGCCTTTTGCAAGTATTTCGTTGAGTTTGAATGACTTTATTGGCAGAAAATCCATAATGACGAAAGACAAACACTTCACAGAAGCAGAAATCATAAAAATTTCCGGTTACAGCAGGCAAACCCTGCTCAATATGAGAAAGGGAAGGACGTTGGGGAAGTATGCGTACCCTCCCAAACTCGAATCGCCAGAGCATTTTATCATTTTTGGACGAACAATCATGTATACGGAGAACGGAAAGGATGAAATCCTGAAATCCGAAAAAAAAGCAGCAAACCTTAACAAAAAAACTATAGAAAAAAATGTTACAGAGCATCGAAAATCTTCATGATGTTGCCGAGTTTACCAGAAGCGTGGTCCGCAATGGAGTCAATCTTCATCCTGATGATGATTTCCTCAACTATATCAACCTCAAGACAGGAGAACCAGTATACACAAAGGAAGAGGCTGAGGTTCTCAACCAACTCATGACCAATGCTTTCGGAATCTGTGAAAAATACGGGGTCGATATTTATGGGTTTATGGGAGAAATCTTTCTTCAAGAAACAGGACTTTACAAAATCATTCCTCTCCCCTCAGAAGAGATTTGATTGAGTATGAGTGAAAAGATGCTTTTCATACAAACAGTGCGGTTATGTCCCCGCCACACCTTGATGAAATATGACGATCAATTAATTGGACATAACCCCATAATTCATTAAAGGTTACAACGACAAGCGGGCGATAGGACTCACTTTGCTTGTCGTGAATGTGAATAGAGGTTGCAAGCAAAGCAAAAATCTGCTGGCAAATCTTTTCCAGCACCTGTGCACGCCCATGCTTGGAATCAAACTACTCGCCCTCCAAACTATATATCTCATCAAGCAAATTAGCCATAAACCCATGAGCTCGATTGTCCGGAGTCCCCACAATCATGGCGCGGTCAAGCCCTTGGTTGATGGTTTCGCAGGATGTTTCGGGGAGCAACGTACAGGCATGACATGCTGCAAGGTTGACACGGCGGGAACCTTGTCCGCCAAGATTCTCAGAGCAAACCGGATCGGCTGAACACCAGGATGCCCGGCTGACAGCTTGCCTGATAATTGATTCGAGCCGATCTTTATGACCCAATCGGACAAGTCCCCCTAATGTGCCTTCCGAATCTCCTGCTGCTGTATAAATAAGGATTCCTGCCATGGGAGCCTGTGGATCATTCGATATGTAGAGTCGCTCGCGCAATGAAGCTGTACTGTAACCGCACTCAAAAACAAGTTGATTGATCAAAATGTGAGCAAGACTGTGCACCAGAAGATACCTTGATGCCCATATCCAGTCAGTACCATAGTTCGGAGGAAGAGTCTGGAATATGCAGCAATTCCCGTTTTATAAATGTTAAATAGAATTATATCAATTAATCCCAGCTATCAATTTTATCGCATATAGATTTCCATTACCACAAAAAAAGTGGTTATTCGGAGAGATTAATC
>CAIQGA010000175.1 GCA_903871235.1 uncultured Chlorobiaceae bacterium | reverse complement strand
GAGCAATTTATCGTTTATGAAGTGATTACACAAACTGGTGTTGGCTGTGGCCATTCTTGCTGAACATTCAATCAGCAGCGTTTACCTGCTTGCTTCTTGTTTCTTCCATGATTTTGTTGCCAAACGCTGGAGTTCCCGGTTGCCAAACTGACCGATTACGAAGATCGTCTTGATGAACTTCTGGCATCGGATAACGCTTTTGGATGGATTACTGCGGCACATATTTTGACGCAAAAAACCAGAATGCAGGATGAGGAACGGTACAACGCGAAACTTCGCCTGCTGCGGATACTGTATGAACGACATTGGGATAAGCAGCGCGTTATCAATTTATTCAATGTGATCGACTGGCTGATGCAGTTGCCAGAGTGGTTGAATAATAAGGTCTGGCAAGAACTTGAAACCATTGAGGAGAAAGAAAAAGTGCAATACATTTCGAGCGTGGAAAGAATTGGCATAGCCAAGGGCCGTGTTGAAGGTCATGTTGAGGGCAAATCCAGCCTGCTGGAAAAGCAACTTGAGTATCGTTTTGGCGTGTTGCCCGAGTGGGCCGCTGAGCAATTAGTACGCGCCAAGGAAGAGGAGCTGGAGGCTTGGGCTAAAGCGATTTTCACTGCTCCGACTCTGGAAGCTGTGTTCAGGAACGCTGAACCCTCATAAAGAATTGACAGGCGATGGATTTCTGCTTGAAAAACGTGGATGCGCACGCTGGGTAAATTGCTTTGAGTATCGTGAATTGGGGAGTATTCATGGAAACAATTGATTTCAGAAAAAGTGCGGTTTGCATCATGGCAGGAAGGGAAATGCGCGCAAATTATGCACATCGGGCCATTCTCTGAAGAGGGGCCTACCATTGAAAAACTTCACCGTTTTATTGAGGCAAGCAACCGGCAGTGAACCGGCAAGCATCACGAAATATACCTGAGTGACATCCGCAAAGCCGATCCTAAAAAGTGGAAAACCATCATCCGCCAGCCTATGGAGTGATGGTGCTTATTTTGCCATCCAATGCCGGATTTCACCGCGTCGGCAACGAATTTTATTGTTGAAACTGTTTTTCTGGTTGCAGAAAATCAGAAAAAACATTATAATGGATAAAATTAATCCGGTTTTTGTTTTTTACTTATAACGTTAACTAAAAAAAGAAAATATCATGAGTGTACTCGTTGGTCGCAATGCGCCTGATTTTGATGTCGCAGCCGTTGTCAATGGCTCGCAGTTTGTTGATTCAATAAAGCTTTCATTTTTTAAGGGAAAGTATGTGGTGCTTTTCTTTTATCCGCTTGATTTCACCTTTGTCTGTCCGACAGAGTTGCATGCCTTTCAGGAGAAGCTTCAGGAGTTCCGTGACCGGAATGTTGAGCTGATTGGCTGTTCGGTCGATTCCAAGTTTTCCCATTTTGCCTGGCTTCATACACCGAGAACCCAGGGTGGTATCAAGGGGATTACCTATACGCTTCTTTCGGATCTCAACAAGACAGTGGCTGCTGATTATGATGTGCTGCTTGAGGGCGCGGGGATTGCACTCAGAGGGCTTTTCCTGATCGACAAGGAGGGTGTTGTGCAGCATCAGGTAGTCAATAATCTTTCTCTTGGCCGCAACATTGATGAGGTGCTCAGGTTGGTTGATGCGTTGCAGTTTACCGAAGAGCATGGTGAGGTTTGCCCGGCAAACTGGAACAAGGGTGATAAATCGATGGCCCCGACGCAAGAGGGTTTGATTGAATTTTTCGAGGAGACCTGATTGCTGTTTTCATGATACGGCTTAATCAGATTGTTTTTTTGAAGCGCGGAACTGTTGAAATATTGAGATATTGAATTATTGAAATATTGAATGAATGTTTGAGTGTTTGAATGTCAACAGAAACAACTTTTCCGTTGTTTATTGACAGCTTGAAAGTAAGCTGGTTCCCCCGCCTGTTTTTAAAAGGGCAGGGGAACCGTTTTACTCAGTATGCTTTGGCAAACACAACCTTGCGTGCAGCCGGTTGACCTGAGTAGATACAGGTTCCGGGTTCGTCAATGCGGTATTGTGCAATATAGTCGGCCTCTTCAGGGAGCACCCTGATGGTGGCTTTGGTCTCTGCCTTGATTTTGGCTTCCGTCTCTGCCGTACCGTCCCAGTGGGCGATCACAAATCCCTTTTCCACCGCCACCTTGAACTCTTCATAACTCTGCACTTCGAAGGTGTGCTCGGTGCGGAACTGGAGCGCACGGTCGAACATGCTTTCCTGGATGGTGTTCAGAATTTCGCTGATGCGATCCGGCAGGGTTTCGTCGAGCGCCAGTTCGGTTTTTTCGAGTGTGTCGCGTCGTGCGGCGATGCAGATCCCCTTCTCGATATCGCGTGGCCCGAGTTCGATACGGATTGGAATGCCCTGCAGCTCATATTCGGCAAATTTCCATCCTGGGGAGTTTTGTTCGCTGCTGTCAACAAAGGCCGTTACGCCGTGTTTGTTCAGTTCGTTGGCAAGGGCATTGGCCCGCTCAATAACGGCCGCCTTGTCGCCCCTGAGAATGGGGATGATAACCACCTGGCGTGTGGCAAGTTTTGGGGGCAGCACCAAGCCGCGATCATCCGAGTGGGCCATGATCAAAGCACCGATCAGCCTTGTTGAGACGCCCCAACTGGTTGCCCAGACGTAGTCGAGCTTGCCCTCTTTGGTCTGGAACTGGCAGTCGAAGGCTTTGGCAAAATTCTGGCCGAGGTTATGGGAGGTTCCGGCCTGAAGCGCCTTGCTGTCTTGCATCATCGCTTCAATGCACCAGGTATCGACCGCACCGGCAAATTTTTCGTTGTCGGTTTTCTTGCCCATGATGACCGGCATTGCCATGTACTCTTCGGCAAAGGTTTTGTAGACGTTGATCATGCGCAGCACCTCCTCCTGCGACTCCTCCGGGTTGGCGTGAGCGGTATGGCCCTCCTGCCAGAGAAATTCGGTGGTTCTGAGGAAGAGGCGGGTTCTCATCTCCCAGCGCACCACATTGGCCCACTGGTTAATCAGGATTGGCAGGTCGCGGTAGGATTGAATCCACTTTTTATAGGAAGACCAGATAATGGTCTCCGACGTTGGGCGGATATAGAGCTTTTCGGCCAGCTCTTCGCCTCCTCCGTGGGTGACGACGGCGCATTCAGGGGCAAATCCCTCGATATGTTCGGCCTCTTTTGCGATGAAGCTTTCAGGAATAAAGAGCGGGAAGTAGGCGTTGACATGGCCGGTCTCCTTGAACATGCGGTCAAGGGCGGCCTGCATTTTTTCCCATATTGCATAGCCGTTTGGCCGGATGACCATACATCCCCTGACATCGGCATAGTCGGCCAGTTTTGCTGAGCGTACAAGGTCAATATACCACTGGGAATAGTCCTCGCTTCTTGAAGTGATTTTATCTGCCACGTTTTTGTTTTAACTGTTTGTTACTGAAGAAGAATACGGTGAAAAAATATACAACCTGCTAATCAAACTTTTTCATCTTTTCCATAAGGTTTTTCAGATGTGCTTTCTCTTGCGCTCCAAGGGGTTTCTGGTTGTCGGCCACTTCCTGGTATCCTGCGGGTACCGTGAATTGGGAGGCAGGAACCGCTTTTGGCCAAAGTTGCACAACTTCCATCGTGTATCTTCCGTTATCGTTATATTGCACAATCTTGACGGGAAATCCCTCAACGCCTTCCGAGCTGAGTTTTTTTGCCAGTTGTGTGTTGGAGAGCCTTGGGTTTTGTGATTGCAGGATTTGGAAGGTTGAAAAATTGCCAAGGTCGCCAGTCACCCAGAGTTCAAGTTTTTCGGTGGTGCTGGTGAGCATGATGTGCTGGCAATTGTACCCTTTAATGGTTTGCGTCCCGAGCTTTGCAAGGGTGTAGTTGCTGTCGAAATCGAGCAGCATCGCGTTTTCGGCGGCGGTTTTCAGGTTGACGAAACTATAGCTTTTTGCCTTGTGGTTGATGATACATGCCTGGTCGGGTTGGGAGGCTTTTGTGA
The DNA here is from genome assembly GCA_903871235.1 of uncultured Chlorobiaceae bacterium. Taxonomy (GTDB): domain Bacteria; phylum Bacteroidota; class Chlorobiia; order Chlorobiales; family Chlorobiaceae; genus Chlorobium. Next base: position 13,735 of record CAIQGA010000175.1, on the reverse strand, counting down.
TCACCGTTGTTTTGAGCGGTTCTGGTATTTTGCTCATTTGCATGACCATGTCCATGCGTTGCGCCGTTGCTCCAAACGAGTAGGTGACTTTGGCTGAGCCGTTCGGCATGGTGAGTGCCATATCCATGATGCCGGTAAATTTTGAGGCGGCTGCGGCTGAAGCGCCTTGAGCGGCAAACAGCAGCAGGAGGAGTGCAAGAAGAGTTTTTTTCATCGTAAGCCATTTGTCGGTTATCAGTTATCAGTTGTCAGTTGTCAGTTATCAGTTGTCAGTTGTCAGTTATGAAACGATAATGTACTCTTTGTAATGGCGTAGTTAGCGGATTTTTTTTAAAGAGCGGTCGGTATGGTTTACCTTAATGATTTTTGCTGCTCACGATGGAAGTGGGGCGGTGTGAACGTTTGGCTTGACAGTGTGTGATGGAAGAGGTAAAAGAGTGGGAGGTTGTTGAACTGCTCAAAACAACCATGGATTATTTTGTGGCGAAAAAGGTTGATGAGGCGCGCATCAGTGCGGAGCTGCTCTTGGGCCATGTGCTCGGCAAGAGCCGTCTTGAACTCTATTTGCAGCACAACAGGCCGGTTTACCGCGATGAGCTTGACCGCTTCAGGGCACTCTGCCGCCAAAGGATTGAAGGGCGTCCGGTGCAATACCTGACTGCAGAGCAGTACTTTTACGGGTTGCGCTTTTTTGTTGATGAGCGGGTGCTTATTCCCCGTCCTGAAACCGAGCTGCTTGTGGAACAGGTGCTTGAATCTCTCGGTATGACAGGGCGCGGGGGTGCGCGGGAGGCGAAGATTCTTGATATCGGTACCGGAAGCGGCTGCATCGCCCTGACCTTGGCGAAGCTCTGCCCTCAACTGAGGGTGACCGCCGTTGACTGCTCTTCCGGCGCCCTTGAGGTTGCGCGCATCAACGCCGCAACGCTTGGGGTGGAGTCGCAGGTCGTCTTCATTCAGGCCGATCTCTTTGATGACTCTTTTGCAGTTAAACTGCCTGAGGCGGCCTATGATGTGATTGTCTCCAATCCGCCCTATATTCCGGCGCTCGAATGGGAGACTCTTCAGCAGGAGGTGAAGCAGTACGAGCCAAAAATTGCGCTGACAACGCAGGAAGGGCTGGAGTGTTACCAGGCGATTACCGCACAGGCAGCAAAGCTCCTTGTTCCGGGCGGAAGGCTCTCGTTTGAACTTCATGCCGACGGGGCCGCCGCTGTACGGGAACTGATGGCAACAAATGGTTTTTGCGGCATCAGCGTCGCAAAGGATTATTCAGGCCATGACCGGATTCTTTCGGGTACTTTTGGCTGAAAAAAGTTGATTGCACTCTTTTTTTCGTGAAAAGAGAGCTGCGGCACTATATTACAGCTCTTACTCTATGAATGATGATGCAACGGGTGGGAGGGGAAGATTTTTTTAAATTGCAATTGTTATGGCTCTACGTTGATGGATTTTCGTGATCTCACTATAAGGGAACGACAGGTGCTTGGTATTGTTATTCAGGCTTATGTTGTGACTGCCGCTCCGGTTGGCTCAAGGTATATTGCCCAACATTACAATCTTGGCCTTTCGGACGCGACGATACGCAATGTCATGGCCGAACTTGAGAGTGAAGGCTATATCAGCCAGCCGCATACCTCTGCCGGCAGAATTCCTACCGACAAGGGGTATCGTTACTATGTTGATCTTATCATGACCTTTCAGTCGCTCGATGAGCATGAGAAAAAGCGGATTGAGCAGCATGTCGGTGACATCAGCATTGATCGAAAGGGCACCTCTTCCGATGTCCTTCTCTCGGCTGTCAAGGTTCTTGGAACAATTTCAAGGCAATTAAGTGTTGTTTTGTCACCGACGCTCTCAAATGCTATTTTTGAGAAACTCGACATGGTGCTGCTGAGTTCGACCCGAATGATGGTCATTCTCTCCATCCAGTCGCTCTTTGTCAAGACCATTGTCATGGAACTCGACCTTGAGGTCTCCCGTCAGACGGTTGACGGGGTGGTCGATATGCTCAACGAGCGGTTATCGGGGCTGACATTGGCTGAAATTCGCCGCTCAATTACCCGGCGTCTTTCCGGTTGCAGTTGCGACAGTGGCCTGAAAAATCTTATCGTACGCTCTGCCGGTACCCTGTTTGATGAGTCGCCTATTTTTGAGCGGCTCTATATCTCCGGTACCGAATATATTGTTGATCAGCCAGAGTTCAAGCAGCCCGACAAGGTTCGCGAGCTGATTACCATGATTGAAGACAAGTTCAGCATGGCCAAGCTTGTTGAAAACAGCGGGCCGTCGCGCATGGATATTACCATCAGTATTGGCAAGGAGAACTGCGAACGGCAGGCCGAAGAGCTGACCATTGTTTCGGCACCCTACTACGTGGGAAACATGGTTGGAAAACTCGGGATTCTCGGGCCGAAAAGAATGGATTACGAACACGCCGTTCGTGTGCTCAATTATATGGCCGACAGTCTCTCTGCAACGCTGTCGGGAGTTAACTAACAACAAGTAAAGTAATCTATGACAAAGAAAGCAATGGACGATCAAGAAATTAATAAGGAGCCGTTGGGGGACACGCCGGAAACTGGTGAGGTTTTCGACAATTTGTTCAGCACAGCGGAGTGGTCGCTGGGGCAATCAGCACCACCGCTCGACTCTGCGGCAGCCCGAATAGCAGAACTTGAGAATGAGCTGAACCTGCAGAAAGAGCAGGTGGGTAAGTATCGCGACGAGGTATTGCGCAAAGCGGCAGATTTTGAAAATTTCCGCAAGCAGAAAGAGCGCGAGGCAATGATGGCCTCTTCGAGGGCGCTTGAGAATGTGATCAAGGGGCTGCTTCCGGTTGTTGATGACGTCAAACGCATCCTTGCAAACGCTCCTCTGGATTCTGAACGGGCAGGTGAAGCGCGTCCCTATATTGAGGGTGTAGAGATGGTCAAAAAAAATCTGGAAAAGTGGCTTGCTGAAAAAGGAGTCAAGGCGATAGAATCGAAGGGGATGAAGCTCGATGTGAACTTTCATGAAGCCATCTCCCAGGTCGATTGCCCCGAAGCAGAATCGGAGATGATTATCGAAGAGTACCAGACCGGCTATCTCCTCGGAGAGAAGGTGATCCGCCATTCCAAGGTTATCGTTGCCCGGTAAGGGTTCTTTTATTACAATGAACGATATACAAGTAAATTTGCTGCTCTTATTATGAAGAAAGAATATTACGAGGTGCTTGGTGTGGGCCGGACGGCTACCAAGGACGAGATAAAAAAGGCATACCGCAAGCTCGCATTGCAGTTTCACCCCGACAAGAATCCCGACAACAAGGATGCTGAGGATCACTTCAAGGATGTGAACGAAGCATACGAAGTGCTGAGTAATGATGACAAACGACGCCGTTACGACCAGTTTGGCCATGCCGGTGTTGGCTCATCTGCCGCATCCGGTGGTGCGCAGCAGGGTGGCGGTGCCGATTTAAACGATATTTTCAGCGCCTTCAACGACATGTTCAGTGGCCGCAACAGGGGAGGAGGCTCTCCCTTCGGTTTTGAAGATGCCTTTGGTGGCGGCGGTAGAAGACGCGCCTCGGCTGGTATTCCTGGCACCGATCTTAAAATCCGTCTCAAGCTGACTCTTGAAGAGATTGCCAAAGGTGTTGAAAAAACACTGAAAATCAAACGGCAGGTTACCTGCAAAGAGTGTAACGGCAGCGGCTCCAAGTCAGGCGCATCAGAGAACTGCCAGACCTGTCACGGCAGCGGAGAGGTTCGGCAGGTTTCAAAAACCATGTTCGGCCAGTTTGTCAATGTCGCTGCCTGTCCGACATGCGGCGGTGAAGGGCGGATGATCAAAGATCGCTGTACCGCCTGTTACGGTGAAGGCATAAAGCTCGGTGAAGTGACCGTCAAGGTTGCCGTTCCATCAGGAGTTGAAAATGGAAATTATCTTACCCTGCGCGGTCAGGGCAATGCAGGGCCAAGGGGCGGAGCTGCCGGAGACCTGATTGTGGTGATCGAAGAGATTCCGCACGAGCTCTTCTCCCGCAATGGTAACGATGTGATTTATAATCTTGCCGTCAGCTTCCCCGACCTTGTGCTTGGTACGAAGGTTGATGTTCCCACGCTTGACGGAGCGGTCAAACTCACCATTCCCCCCTCAACGCAGCCTGAGACCATGCTCCGCATAGCCGGTCACGGAATCGGTCATCTGAGAGGATCGTCAAGAGGCGACCAGTATGTGAAAGTCAACGTCTTTGTGCCGAAAGAGCTTTCACACCAGGACAGGGAGCTTTTGAAGGATATGAAAAAATCGGCCGCGATTTCACCCTCAGCCCATAACGACAAAGACGCCAAAGGTTTTTTTGAAAAAGCCAGAGACATCTTCAGTTAATCGTCGTTCCTTTGGATGATGTAGCAAAAAAAGGCCGGTGTAACAACCGGCCTTTTTTTGTGATGAGGAATTGACTGCTTGTGTTACTTCAGCAAAGCATTGACCAGCTCTTCCAGCTCAGGCTCATTCTCGGCGTAGCTTCTCTCCGCATCAGGATTTGAGATAACATCCACAATATTGCGTACAACATTTTTGTTAAATGCTGTTGGCATCAAGTGATTGCGGGTCGGATCAATGGAGTAGGCGATTGAGGTCGCAACAGCCATTTTGATTTCCGGTGTCACTTTTTTAATGCCGCTTGTAAACAATCCTTTGAAAAGACCAGGGAAAACAAGGGCATTATTCACCTGGTTTGGCAGATCAGAGCGACCCGTTCCAACAACGCTTGCACCAGCCTTATAGGCAAGGTCAGGCATGATTTCCGGTTCCGGATTGGCCATGGCAAAGATAAACGGCGAAGGGTTCATTCCCTGAATCATTTCAGGAGTAACAATGTTGCCAATCGAAACACCAACAAAAACATCGGTACCGACCATCGTGCTCTGCAGATCGCCACTATGTTTAGCCTTGTTGCTGATTGCTGCGATTCCCTCCTTGATGGAATTCATACCCGGACGACCTTCGTAGATTGCGCCCTGCGTATCAACCAACACAACATCCTTCACTTCTGCATGAATGAGGAGCCTTGCAATTGCAATACCGGCAGCTCCGGCACCATTGATAATAACCGAGAGATCCTTGATGTTGCGTCCCGTTACGCGGCAGGCATTGATGATAGCCGCCAGAGTGACAATGGCCGTACCATCCTGATCGTCATGAAAAACCGGAATAGAGAGCTCTTCCTCAAGGCGCTCAAAAATTTCAAAACATCTTGGTGCTGAAATATCCTCAAGATTAATACCAGCAAAACTTGGCTCAATCATCTTGCAAAATTTGATGATCTCTTCAACATCGGTTGAGTTGATGCAAAGCGGAATGGCATCAATATCGGCAAACTCCTTGAAAATGATAGCCTTGCCTTCCATAACCGGCATTGCAGCCTCGGGGCCAAGGTCACCAAGACCCAGAATTGCGGTACCATCACTGACAATTGCAACCTGGTTGGCCCGGTTGGTCAGTGTATACGATTTCTCTTTGTTGAGACCAATCTCGGTGCAGACAGCGGCGACACCCGGCGTATAAGCCAAAGAGAGGTCATCTTTGGTTTTGATGCTGACTTTCGAGCGGATTTCGATTTTGCCGCGTGAACGGAGATGTAACTCTATTGATTTTTGTGAATAATCCATGTTTTTGACAATGACTTCCTGGTCATGATTTGTTGTGTGATGTAAAATGAGCTTGTCATACTGGGTGGTGTGCCGATGAACGCTTCTGAGCGTATCCAACAATTCCCGAGGAAAGAGTACAGGCGGACAAGGTTATTGTGAAACGGCTGAATATAGTCTTTTTTTTAACGTAAAACAGATGATATCGTTAATTATTGAAAGTATTTTTGACGGCCTTTGCAACGTTTCTGGCAGCTTGATTTGTTGCAACAACTCTTCACTTGCCCGGAGAAGCTGCCTTAGCCCGTTTTTTTTCGGGCACTTGGTGAGAGCCTCTCCTATACCCGGGAACGCCGAGCCCCAGCTTGGCAGAAAAAGCGGATAATGTGAAAAACCGAGGTATTTATTTTGCTGAAAAATCGGGACTAAAATTCCAGTAAAATATTTTATATCATAATGTTATTAATTTCATGCGCATCTGCTTCCCTGGGATTTAAGTACAGGATTAAGCTGAAACTCTAACATGAAAAAGGTTAACATTTTGGTGCGATCAGCACTGATAATCGCCTTTATACAACGAGAGAGATAAGATGTGTCACAATATCTGAAATGCTTTTATATTGTAAACTCATTCTTGTCAAGTACTCAATTATGACGATAGTGCCACAATTCACAGGAGAATTTGCAGGTGCTACGGTTAATAATACTCTCCAATAAGAACTTACTGCGGTGTAGTGGCAAATAATTTCAAAAGTGATGACAGCTTCCTGCGAAAACTTGCAGTTGGTGCTGCAGGAACAAATGCAACCATAGTCTTGCTCAAGGCGATGGGTTTCAACCCCATAGAGCTTGAGCGCGGTTCTACTGGCTTCAAAATCTGGAAAAAAATCAAAATCAAGCGAGTCAGGGTGCCTGATATTTTATGCCTGAACACTGGTTTACGGTTTGAATCCCGTGGCAAAACAAAGCTTGAGATATCAATGTCGCATTCTCTCAAAGACCCTAAAAAAGCTTGGGATGCAGGGATGCGTGATGACGATTTTGTTTCAATAGTCGTTTTTGAGCAAGACAACGACTCTCCTATAGAGCTGAAACAGGTTTCGCCAGTTCATTTTGTCAGCGTGAAGGATATGCGGGCTGCATTTGTTTCCGGTCAAATCTCCATTACCCAACCAAAAGGGGTTGAAGAGGGCTCTGAAATACGGGTGATGTGGTTGTGTGCTGTTGCAAGGCAGCGCTCAGTTGTTTCTGCATTGGAATCGGGAAGGATCGGCCTCGTTTCTGACCCAGAAGAACGACGTCAATCGATTCAGTTGAGCCGAAGCAAAGGCAAGATAACGTTGTTGCCACAGGTGAATGTCGGTGAAATGGTCGAGGCCAATCAGATTGTTGCATCAGTTGTGCCAGTCCGTACAAAACTCCAATATCCAGCACCTGTTAGCGAAGCCTATTTTATCGGTAAGCTCGCAAGCGTCAATCTGAGTGAACGGTATGCCGCAGCAAAAGCGTTGCGATATCGAGGTTACACGACGGCTAAATCTGTATTGGTCTCGCGGATGAATGATAGTGATGAAGATATTTACGTCCAACTGGAGGCTGCTGCTGCGCTTGCTGCCCATGATGAAACTGACGGCTGGGAGTTCATGGAAAATAAACTGCGCAACTCCGTCATGACGGTTCCCCTTGAAACACAACTGGAAACAGTCATTGTCGCTTCTGAAATACCTGCAAGCAGGAGTGAAAAGTTGTTGATCGAAGTCTTACAGGACTCACACCGTGACGATGAATTGCGTGCCGGAGCCGCATGGGCACTTGGCCAATTCGTATCGGCTCAATCAGCGACAGCACTTGTTGATACCTTTAACTCAAGCCCGCTGGAGATTAAAGTTGAAGCGGCCCGGGCACTTTTGCGGATTGCCGAGCCACAAATTCCTCATTTGATTGATCTTCTGAAACGAGGTGACCCTGCCAAACGCGATGGTCTTTCATAGGTGCTTGCTCGAACAGGTCAATTTAATCCAACAGAGATAGTTGCAGGAGCCGATGAAAATCTGAGAAAATGGATGAGTTACATTGTTGGCTATGGCAAGGATAAATTTGTACAGGGTGATGTTGAAGCGCTGTGTCATGCAGATTCACAAGTCTATTTTGCTGCAAGCGTGCTGTGGCAGATTGTCGCCAGTTGGGTCAACGACTTGAGGGAGTACTGATGCAGAGCAAACCACTCTATCGAACAGCAAAAGGGCAAGCCTATGTTGGCGATTCGCTTGCACTTCTTGCCGAGTTACCCAGCAATAGCATTGATCTCGTCATGACCTCTCCGCCCTTTGCACTCCGTCGCCAAAAAAGCTACGGCAATGTTGAGGAAACAGAGTATGTCGAGTGGATTAAGCCCTTTGGCAAGGAGGTGTTCCGGGTTCTCAAGGAGAGCGGCAGTTTTGTCCTCGATCTGGGAGGAACATATCGTTCCGGAATTCCATCCCGCTCTCTGTACAATTTTCGAGTACTCCTCGCTTTTTGTGACGAGATTGGATTTCACCTTGCCGAAGATTTCTACTGGTTCAATCCGGCAAAGCTGCCCTCGCCTATCGAATGGGTAAACAAGCGAAAAATCAGGGCAAAGGATTCCGTCAATACGGTATGGTGGTTCAGTAAAACCGAGTTCCCCAAAGCAGATGTCCGAAAAGTACTTGCACCCTATTCTGACCGCATGAAGAAGCTGATCAGAGATCCTGAAAGTTTTTATACGCCAAAAAAGCGCCCATCCGGTCATGATATCAGCGCGAGCTTTGGCAAAGATAATGGAGGCGCAATTCCCTCAAACCTTCTCTCCATACCAAACACCGACAGCAACTCAAGCTATCTCCGGCTTTGCAAGGAACTCGGCTCCGAAAGCCATCCTGCACGATTCCCGGCGGAACTCCCGGCCTTTTTTATCAAAATGTTGACCGACGAGGAGGACGTCGTGCTCGATATTTTTGGCGGATCAAACACCACCGGATTTATTGCAGAAGCACTCAAACGGAAGTGGATGACATTTGAAATCAGCAGGGAATACCTTGCATCTTCCGCATTTCGGTTTCTTGAAGGGCAGAGTTCTGAAACCATAAAGCGGGTATTGGCAAGGCTGAGTGACCCTCATGCCGATTATTGTATCGGAGAGACGCATTGTGCATTTGAACCCACCATGACGGCAACGAAACCTGATGAATGTCATGCTCAACTCGCTTTGTTTGCTGCCGGGGTTGAGGCGAAGCCTTAAAATCAATTCACTATCGACAGGCTGGCCATTTTCCCTTCAGTTGGTAGCTTAAACGGGGCAGTAGCACCTGCTGCTGTCACAAAGAAATACAGATTTCCCTCCTTAATTCCCGCACGTAATAGCATTGTTGACGTATGGTTATCTATATTGGAGCACTACTGATGCGTAAAAGCGGTAGCCGGTGCGGTTTTTTTTCTGATTTTGCATAAATGACCTATAAGACAGCAGAGGGTTCCGTTCGAAGGAGAAGGCTTGAGCATTGATAAAATGTTAAGCGTTCTACAAGAATTGATGCCGAAGTAAAACGAGGCTGGAAGTTAAAGAATCGGGCTGACCGTATCCGATATTGCGGACTGACTTTTTGTTGAGAGCTTAACAGGTTATACAAAAAAATGGTATGGCTCTTTGTTTTGACGTTTTTTTTAAGTGATTGTGACATATAAGAGCTATTTCTGACATTTCTATAAAATCAGGAAATTTTTACTTCTATGGAGTCTCAAGCTCGGAACTGGTATTTAAGAATAGAAGCGGTTAATCTTGACCATTCTGTTTTCGATACGCATAACATCAGCACCATTCGTGGAGGGAGTTTCAGTATCCTGAATGCCGTCAGTGAAGTAGCAATAAAGATTACGGAATTGCAAGTCATCAGCACAGGGGCAAGTGTCGGCATATTCAGGATCACAGATTCATCCGAAAATGAGAAAAATGTTATTCTCAAAAAAGTGTTGGATTCACTTCAGTATACCTACGGTGATTTTTCAACTTTTGTTTATGACGTTCTGCAACGAGAAGAGGGCGAGAAGCTGAATAATGTAATTAAACGACTTACTGCTGGTTGCTTTTGGCAGCAATATCAAACACCCTCAATAGTATTTCCAAATACTTTTGGATCAGTTGGGGAATGCTTCCTTGATGGTGTTAGGCCGTCTGAACCTAATCCAATTGCGATAGGTAGTGTAGAACGATACATTTCCAAAGCCGTTGAAGTGCGCAGGACAAAAGGTATTAAGCTAAGAAATGATTTGTATTCAAAACTGTTAGGTGGTAAAAATAACGTCAAATTTACTGATGATATAGAAGATCTGGCGGGAGATGAAGAAATAGCATTTATCCATTTCGACGGAAATAAATTCGGAAAGATTCGTGAAGAGTATTACGATAAAACTTATAACGATGAAAATTATATAAAATTTGATATTGCCGTTCAAGATTGCCTTCAAAAAAAAGCACTTGAGAAAATACTCCATATTGCAACTGATCCTGTTAACACTTCTTTTCGGACGGCAGATGGCAAAGTAAGACTTGAAACGTTAATGTGGGGTGGGGATGAAATTGAATGGATAGTTCCGGCAGGGCAGGCATGGTCTGTATTGAATGCTTTTTTTCAACAGGCAGTTGAGTCTCCTTTTCAGTCAGCCGACAATAAATTGGTGCCATTGACATACTCTGCTGGTGTCGTTTTTTGCAAGCACAATATTCCAATTTTGCAAGTGAGGCGGTATGCTGAACAGTTGTGTTCATTAGCAAAACAAAACAAGCCAATCAGCGATAAGGAAGATAATTGCTTTACTTTTATCAACATGGCATCGTTCGATATTGTCAACCGTGATGTGGAATCATTTCTCGAAAAGTATCACGATCCTGCAACAATTGAAGATTTTACTATTTTATTTTCTGAAATGCCAGCACTTTGTGATAGTTTGAGTGTTATCAAAAAATGGTTTCCTAAAAACAAGTTGTATGACATTATTGATGCTCTTAAAGAGCTTAAAGATATCGTGCCGTTGAAAGACCGGGCATTAATGATGGTAAACAGGGATCAAAGGGTTCTGGTAGAAAAAGCTTTGAATCACATTATCGGCTCTCATCCAAATCGCTGGATGGTCATTGGTGACCTCTGGTCTTATATTGGAGGGAACAAACTATGAACAGAAAATATGAACTACAAGTAAAACTATCAGTAAAAGCGCCATTAATTTCATCCGGTGGTGGTGATGCTGTCCGTAATCTTAACCAAGTATTTTATCAGACAGCAAGTGGAGAGCTTGCTTTGCAACACAGCCATATAAAGGGGAAGCTTCTTGAAGCAATGCTGGAACTGCAGAAATATGGTTGCTTTTTTCCAATAATTGATCTTAAATCGCTTTTTGGGCAAGGTTGCAGCAAGGATGAAATTAGTATAGCTTCCCCCGAAAGCACTTTTCTTCCGCATAGAGCTCGTTTGCATTTTTCTGATTTTTTATTGGCAGATAAGTCGTTGAATTCACCACCAGACCAGCATAGGCTGACAAAAGTCTGTATAAACAGCATAACAGGTACCAGTAAAGAAAATTGTTTGCAGGTTATTGAAAATTGTTTCAAATCCGGCGATATTGTTGTCTGGTCTGGGGTCATTAGCTTTTTTTCGAAAAGTGAAGAAGCTGCACTGATTGCAAAAAATCTCACTCTCGGGCTCAAATGGATTACAGCTTTTGGGGGTTCAAAAGGTAGTGGCTTTGGTCGTCTGGAATCAGTCACAACAGAACTATATCAAGCAGACTTTTTTCTACCACAAAAAAGTGCTATACCAGAGTCGCATGATGGGATATCTCTTCATCTGGAGTTTATTGATGATCTTCTCATCGGTGGAATAACCAGGGGAACCAATTTTATTGAATCAGAAACAGTTATTCCAGGGGGAGTCATTAAAGGATCTCTGGCAAGATTTCTCAACCGGTTGTGCGATACTGTACCTGATACAGAAGCAATTGGCTTAAAGAATCGGAATGTTGTAGATCATTTTCCACTGCTGACCAAATATTTTTCAGCATTGCAGTTCTCTCATGCTTTTTCTGTATCCACTGCACAGGAACACCGCCCAGTTGTTATTCCTTTTTCTGCCGTCAAAACCTCTGTTGGAGAAGAACGGGATGCGTATTTTGATATAGCCCTTTTACAGAAACCCTCGTTGGACGGAAATAATAAAGCTCCGGTATTTCAGGTTAACTGGAAAAATTCTGGATTTTTACAGGAATATTTTGGATGGGCTTCTTGTGAAATTCTCAATAAAACACGAACAGCTATTGATCCAAAAACCAGAAGGGCAAAGGATGAGTCGCTCTACACTTTCCAATATATCACTCCTTTCAAGGCTGGTTCTGAAAAAGAAAAAGTCAAATGGATTGCGAATTTGCGATTTCCCGACCTGGAACCACCAGAACAAGAACAGCTATTCGGTGAGTTTATCAAGGCAATCCATCAGGGGTGGAGTGTTCTTGGGAAAAGGGGCTCACGTTTTAGCTTTACTGTTCGTGATAGCTTGGCACAAGACGTCATTTTACCGCTATCAGAAGTAGCTTACGACAAAGATATTGCTGTCGTTGCGCTGCAGTCGGATGCGTTGATGTTTGATGGAATGGCCATTGCTGCCCATCATCAAAAACCGGATCTTCAGAGCATTTACAACGATTACTGGCAGGAGATAACAGAGCACTCCTGCGACCTGGTTCGTATATTTGCACGGCAAAAATTTTCTGGTGGATATCTGGCGAAACGATATAAACTCTACCAACACTATTATCCCTTCATTCTGACAGAAGCCGGTAGCGTGTTTGTTCTGAAAATAAACAACAGGGAGAAAGCAGAAAAAATATTGCTGCGTCTTCGAGAGAAGGGCTTACCATTGCCGTCTACAATCACTCGAAGAGTGCCTGAAAACAGAGAGCCTTGGGAGTTGTGTCCTTTCGTTTCGGAAAATGGGTATGGAGAAATACGAATCAACCAGCCATGGCATTGTTCTCGTCTTATGCAAGTTAATCCTGAAGGAGCTGGACTATGATTTTTAATCGGTATCGCATAGAGTGTGAGTTGGTGGCACAATCACCAACCCACATTGGCACTGGAGAAACCCGTCCAGTAGCTCGCCAAAAAAAGTCAGATAATGCAGGTGATCAGGAGTGTACCGAAATTACGATGATTGCAAGAGATTGTACAGGTTTGCCATATTTGCCGGGCAGTTCCTTGAGAGGTGTCGTTCGAAATTACCTTTTGCAGATTTTCCGTCATTTAAATCCTGAGAAGATTGCGCATGAAGAAAATTATGAAGGCAAGAAGTTTAAAGAGAAGAGTCAGGATCAGATAATTGATGAGATGCTTCCAGCAGCAACTCTTTTGGAAAAGGTGTTTGGAACTCCGTTTTGGGCGGGGAAAGTTGAATTCTGGGATGCACCGGCATCGAACAGAATTAGAATTTCCAGTGCCAATTTTGTGGATAAAGAGTGGGATGATGAGCGACAGTGTTATCTCGTTCGCTCTGTTGCAATTGATCCAATTACAGGGACAGCAGAAAACCATAAACTGTATACCTTTGAAGTAGCGCCTGCAGGAATCAGATATCAAGTCAATATTGTAGGCCAAAATCTGGAACCGGAAGAGCTTGGTTTTCTTCTATTTGGCTTGTCTGGATTTAATTCAGAAATCTATCCATTGACCATTGGAGCAATGTCAGGCCGTGGCTTTGGGCACATGACGTTTGAAGTAAAAAATATCTACGCATTGACTCAGGATGGTTTAAGTGATTGGGTAAAAGCGGCTGCTACCCATGACCATGCTGGTTACAGCGCCCTCAAATGCCTTGAAGAACCCCTTGAAAATATTATTAAACCGTTTAAAGAGAGCTTTCTCAAGCAACTGGACGGGAGGGAAGTATCATGACTCTTCCTTTTCCATTCGAAAACGGTGTGATGGGCATCCTCCATGTTTCCTGGACAGTAACGTTGCAGACTCCGCTTGTGATTCGCTCAGGATCAAATGCTTCGTATAAAAACAAAAGTGATTCACATCAAAAAGGGCG
>CAIQGA010000174.1 GCA_903871235.1 uncultured Chlorobiaceae bacterium | reverse complement strand
TCGGTTCGCTCAGCCTGGTCGGCCAATGAAAAAACAGCTTACGAAGCGGCACTTGGCATGTCATACAACGGCAAACGGACGCTGGTCTGCATGAAGCATGTCGGGCTGAACGTGGCGGCTGATGCCTTCATCAACTCCGCCATTACCGGTGTCAATGGCGGACTGGTCGTTGCAGTAGCCGACGACCCCTCAATGCACTCCTCGCAAAACGAGCAGGACAGCCGGGTCTATGGCAAATTTGCCATGGTGCCCGTCATTGAGCCCGCTTCACAGCAGGAGCTTTACGATGCCACACGCCACGGCTTCGACCTGTCGGAATCGGTACTGCTGCCAGTGCTGCTCCGGCTCACCACAAGGCTTGCGCATTCACGTGCGGGAGTGACTGGTTCGGCAACCCGGGCGCAAAACCCTCTCAATGCACTCTACGCCCCGGAACGCTTTGTTCTGATGCCGCACAATGCCCGCCGCCAATACAACAACCTTCTCGCCATGCAGGAGCGGCTCGAAGAGCTTTCCGAGCTCTCCACGCTCAACCGACTCGTCCCCGGAGCGGGCCAAACCGGCGTTCTGGCCTTCGGCATTGCATTCAACTCAGTCATGGAGGTGCGTCAGGCTTACGGCCTCGACTGCCCGGTACTCAAAATCGGCCACTATCCCCTGCCAAGAAAACAAATCGAAGCACTGTTCAACTCCTGCGATACCATTCTCGTCGCCGAAGAGGGGTATCCGGTCTACGAAGAGCTGCTGAGAGGATATTTCGGCCACCAGAACGGCAAGCATATCAAGGGCCGGCTCGACGGAGCCCTCCCGCGTGCCGGTGAACTTAACGCAGACAGCGTTGCTCTTGCGCTTGGAGTGACAAAAAAGGAGGTCATGGCCATACCAAAAATTATGGTCAACCGCCCGCCGGAACTCTGCAAAGGGTGCGGCCACCGCGACCTCTACGAAGCTCTCAACACCGTCATGAGCTTGCACGAGCAGCACCACGTCTTTTCCGACATCGGTTGCTACACGCTCGGAGCCCTGCCGCCCTACAACGCCATTCACACCTGCGTCGATATGGGCGCATCAATCACCATGGCCAAAGGTGCGGCTGACGGCGGACTCCGGCCTGCGGTTGCCGTCATTGGCGACTCAACCTTCACGCACTCCGGCATGACCGGCCTGCTTGATGCCATCAATGACCACTCACCCCTCACCGTCATCATCGCCGACAACGACACCACCGCCATGACCGGCGGCCAGAACTCTTCGGCCAACGGCTCAAAACTTAAGGCGATATGCCTCGGTCTTGGCATTGAGGAGGCTCATCTGAGAACCATCATCCCGCTGAAATCACACCTCGCAGAAAACATCAAAGTGCTCAGCGAGGAGATTGCCTGGGAGGGAGTCTCAGTGGTCATTGCGGCACGGGAATGTATTGAAACTGCTGCACGGAAAAAACGGAATCCGGCAGCCAACCTTTAACAAGACCATGCAGACCAACATCATTCTTGCCGGAGTCGGAGGACAGGGAATACTCACCATCGCCGCAGTCATTGATATTGCAGCCCTGCAAAGCGGCCTCACCGTCCGACAGGCGGAGGTGCACGGCATGAGCCAGCGGGGCGGAGCGGTACAGTCGCACCTGCGGATTTCTGACCGTGAAATTTACTCCGACCTCATTGCCGAAGGCACCGCCAACCTCATCCTCTCGGTAGAACCGCTTGAAGCGTTGCGCTACCTCCCGTTTCTCGCCAGCGAAGGGAGAATTGTCACCTCCACAGAGCCCTTCATCAATATGGAGAACTACCCGGAGATGGAGCTGATTTTGGCCGAACTGCACTGCACGAACCGCCCCATACTAGTCAACTCCTTGGAACTTGCTCGCAAGGCAGGCAACCCGAGAACATCAAACATGGTGATGCTCGGTGCCGCATCCCCCTATACCGGCATCTCGCAAGAAGGGCTCGAATCAGCCATAAGCGAACTCTTCCGGGCAAAAGGAGGCGCAATTGTTGCCATGAACATTGAGGCATTCAGAACAGGAGAAGCATTATTTCACCATCAAGCAACCGTGTCATGATCTGGAACAAGCAATACGAGTGCATGGAGCGCGAAGAGCTCCGCAAACTTCAGGGAGAACGAGTCAAGACAATGGTACAGCGGGTCTACGACTCGGTCCCCTTCTACCGCAAAAAGCTTCAGGAGGCAGGTATTGAACCCGGCGACATCACCACCATCGACGACCTGCAAAAACTGCCCTTCACCACCAAGCAGGACTTGCGCGACAACTACCCCTTCGGCCTCTTTACCGTGCCGCAAACCGATATTGTCCGCCTCCATGCATCCAGCGGCACCACAGGAAAGTCAACCGTTGTCGGCTACACTCATAACGATATCCAGATGTGGAGCGAAGTGGTTGCCCGCTCGCTCACCATGGCGGGAGTCGGCAAGTCAGACATCATCCAGGTGGCCTACGGCTACGGTCTCTTTACTGGCGGTCTCGGACTGCACTACGGCGCAGAAAAAGTTGGCGCAACCGTTATTCCCATCTCCGGCGGCAATACCAAAAAACAGCTCCAACTCATGGAGGACTTTGGCTCTACGGTCCTTGCCTGCACCCCCTCCTACGCCGCCTACCTCGGCGAAGCTCTTGTTGAAGAAAAAATCGACCGCCGAAACATCAAGCTCAAGGCAGGCATCTTCGGCGCAGAACCCTGGACAGAAGAGATGCGCTCGCAGATTGAGCTCCTGCTCGGCATCAAGGCGTACGACATTTACGGCCTCAGCGAAATCATCGGACCAGGAGTCTCAATGGAGTGCCACTGCCAGAAGGGAATGCATATTTTTGAAGACCACTTCATCCCCGAAATCATCAACCCCGACACCGCTGAAGTGCTGCCCTACGGAGAGCTTGGCGAACTGGTCTTTACACCAGCAACCAAAGAGGCTATGCCGCTCATCCGTTACCGCACCCGCGACCTGACCCGCCTCCACGGCGAAACCTGCGAATGCGGACGCACACTGGTCAGAATGGAAAAATGCGTAGGCCGCTCGGACGACATGCTCATTATTCGCGGCGTCAACGTCTTCCCATCACAGGTGGAATCGGTGCTGCTCGAAATGAGCGAAACCAAACCGCACTACCTGCTCCTGGTTGACCGCGAAAATAACCTCGACATTCTTGAAATCCAGGTAGAGATTGAAGAGCAGTTCTTCTCCGACGAAATCAAGGAACTTGAGGGGCTCCGACATCGCATCAAGGCCAATATTGCCAGCACGCTCGGCATCAGCGCAACCATCCGGCTGGTTGAACCCGGCACCATCGAGCGCAGCATGGGCAAAGCACAGCGGGTTATTGATAAACGGAAACTCAAATAGAAAAAGATACGGGCCAATCAGAACCCTTTGGTCACTGCTGTTGTTTCTCTTTGCTATGGCCTTCGACAGCCCGGATAACTTGACAAACCGGGTTGCTTGGGCGGTATGCATATCGCATTTTGCTCTACAATAAAATTGATATTCTCATAATAATCATTCAGGGGATGGAGGCATACTGATGAGAAACAAACTGTACCTTGGTTTTGGTATTTTCGCGCTTTTTCTTTGCCTGGCGGCAGTCTCTGTGGGGGTATTGACGGGCAAAGTCAAAAGCAGTGCCGGAGGCGCCCTTCCGGGAGTAACCATCACCGTCGTAGAAACATCAGCTTCAACAACAACCGCGAACGACGGCACCTTCAAATTCGAAGCTCTTCCTGAAGGCGAATATTCACTTCGCTTCGACCTTGCAGGCTTCAGTTCAGAGAGACGGCAAGGAATCAAAATCAGAGCAGGTAAAACCTTGTCGCTCACCATTGTCATGAAACCGGCTCCTTCAACAGCTCAACCAGTTCCGTCGCCTCAATCATATTATGCCGCTCCCGACATGATGATGTCAGTAAGCGCTCCACGCGAATCGCAAATGCGTAAAATGATGGCGGCTCCTTCGCCTCTACCTCCTGCCTACTATCAAAAACCCTACACCAAACTCCCCCCGAATCCCGCAATACCGGCAGCAGGAGTTGATTTCAATACGGAAGAGTACGGACGCATCGTCGAAAACGGTTTCAAGGAGACAACCAGAGAGCCTCTTTCCACCTTTTCCATAGATGTCGATACCGCCTCCTACGCCAACGTTCGCCGCTACCTCACGGAAGGAACGGAACCGCCGAAAGATGCAATTCGCATAGAAGAACTGATCAACTACTTCTCCTACAATTACCCCAAGCCTGCAGGAGAAGATCCATTCTCCGTCAACATGGAGGCTGTAACCTGCCCATGGAACAGCGCCCACAACCTGATCTGCATCGGCCTGCAAGGAAAAAAAATTGATGTGGCCAAACTTCCGCCAGCCAACCTCGTCTTTCTCCTCGACGTCTCCGGCTCAATGCAGGATCCCCAAAAGCTTCCCCTCCTCAAAGAGGCATTCAAACTCCTCGTCAACCAGATGCGTCGCCAGGATTACGTATCAATCTGCGTCTATGCCGGAGCTGCGGGCTCCATTCTTCCCCCCACAAGCGGAGCTGACAAACAAAAGATCCTTGACACGCTCAACTCGCTGGAGGCTGGTGGTACCACCGCTGGCGGTGAAGGAATCATGCTCGCCTACAAAGAGGCCAAAAAGCATTTCAATCCACGCGGCAACAACCGGGTCATTCTGGCCACCGATGGTGACTTCAACATCGGCATATCCGATACCGGATCACTGGTGCGCTTCATCGAAGAGAAGAGAAAAGAGGGCATCTTCCTCTCCGTGCTTGGCTTTGGCTCAGGCAACCTCAAGGACGAACGGATGAGCCAGTTGGCCGAAAAAGGAAACGGAAACTACTCCTATATCGACACCCTCCAGGAAGCAAAAAAAGTGCTGGTCACGCAGATGGGCGGAACGCTTTTTACCATAGCAAAAGATGTAAAACTTCAACTTGAGTTCAATCCGATGAAGGTAAAAGCCTACCGGCTTGTGGGATACGAAAGCCGCTTGCTGAAGAACGAAGATTTTAACGACGACAAAAAAGATGCTGGCGAACTGGGCTCAGGACATACCGTCACCGCCTTCTATGAAATCATTCCGGCAGGATCGACCGAGCAGGTACCGGGAGTGGACGAATTAAAGTACCAGCAAACAACCCTCAACCCGGCCACTGCCGGTTCCGGCGAGCTCCTTACCGTGAAGCTTCGCTACAAACTGCCGAAACTTGATGTGAGCAAACTGCTCTCCGTTCCACTGAACGGCCCGGTCAAACCCTTTGAGACAGCCTCCGAAAACACCCGTTTCGCCGCAGCCGTCGCAGAATGGGGAACGCTGTTACGCGACTCTGCATTCAAAGGCCAGGCAAGCTTTGAGCAGGTGCTCGATATCGCCAGAAAGGCCAAAGGGCTCGACAAAGAGGGCTACAGAAGCGAGTTCATCGGGCTGGTGGAAAAGTCGAAAAAGATAAAGATGAAGGAGTAGGGTTCTAAAAACCACTAACCCGCTCTACATATTTTACCCTCGGTTGATCGCCGGGGGTATTTTTATTTCAAGCCGCAAGAGCCGTTTCAAGACACTCACCTTAACAGCTCTCAGAATGTTCTTTATGAAAAAAATAAACTTCCTTTACAAAGCAAAAACAGTTTTCAGCGCATTATCAATTTTTCTCATCTCGTCAGTGGTCAATTCGCCCCGAACATTAACCAATCTGAAGCGATGATCTATCGGGCGGGTCTGGAGACAATCTGCTATGGATTGCTTGGTCAGACCATTGATAGTACTCGGCAGAATCTCCACATTGGTATTTATTCGGCATTTCTTTTCACTCCATGCGGTGATGGGTACGACCTGTATCACCGGCACCCGTTCATTGTAAACGTTATTCGTCACAATGACACAAGGCCGAATCTTGCCTGTTTCGGAGCCTTGGATTGGATCAAGATTGACATCAATGATGAGACCGCGCTTCAAAGTTGTCATTCGGGCCATCCGGTTAAAGCCGTTTCAGTTAACTCCGGTAATTCGGCCTCTTCTTCGTACAGTTCAGCATACAGATTTGCCGATTGTTGAAGCTGTTGCAATGCAAGCTGCTCTTCCAGCCGTTGCAAGGCAGCCTGAACCATTGCACTTTTATCTTTGAATCCAAAGCGCTTATAATCATTTAAAAACTCGACCAGAGGAGGCGAGAGACTGAATTTTGCCTGTTGCATAAGAGCTACTTTCTAAGACCCTGAAATACGACCCAACATTAGGGTAAAGTATAAGGAACTTCTTTCAAGCGTCCAATTTTTACCAATGCTTCAGCAGAAGACATGCATCCTAAACCATCCCCAATTCGAGTTTGTGCTTTACTTTTTCCCAGCCGGGGCTCACCGTGTTGAGGAGTTTGTAAAACTCTGCGCTGTGGTCTGGGTGCTTCAAGTGGCAGAGCTCATGGGTTACAACGTAATCAATGCACTCCTTTGGCGCTTTGACCAGATTGGTGTTGAGCGTTACCGTACCGTTGCCAGAGAGGCTCCCCCATCGCTTCTGCATTCGCTTCACAGAAATTGCTGGTTTTAAACCGGCAAAGCGGGCAACCCTGGGCCAGCAACGATCCAGGCTTTCATTAAACTGCAGAGAGGCTTTTGCCAAATACCATTTGCTCAACAGTTTTTTTGCCCCTTCCGGATTGGGCTCGTCCCGCAGGGTGACATGAAAAAAGCCTCTGGATAGCTTGACACTATTTTCATCTCCCTGAGCAATTTTCAGGCGATAGTGTTTTCCAAGATAGAGGTGGCTTTCACCATGAACATAACATCGAGCAGGCGTTTTGGGAGTAAACTGCCTGAAATAGTTCTGCTGCTGAAGAATCCATCGCGCTCTCTTGCTGACCTTCTGCTCTATCACTACCATATCCGAGCCTGTCGGCGCCTTTACCACAACAGAGCAATCGGGATGCACAGCAACTTCCAGACTCTTTCTCTCGCAATACACAATACCGTAATCAACAGTATGACCACCATAAACCAATTGACAATTGACAGTTGATAATTGACAACTTTTCTTGTCATCCATTATCCATTGTCCATTGTCAGTTGTCAGTTGTCCATTATCCATTATCGAGCGCTCCTGTGTCTTGCCACCTGCAAAACCTTTTCGATGAGTGCGTCCATTTGATCCAGCGACAGCTCAATACCCTGCTCCCTTTTCAACTCGTCATAGAGGTAATCGTCAATCTCATTAACCGTCTCTTTCTGGGCATCATCATCATACCAGAACTGAACCTTCTTGTTCTTTTCAAGAATGCGGTGTATTGCAATCGCCGAATTTGCTGTTATAACTTCAAGCGCAGCGTCACTCTTTGGGGGCTGTGCGCCTCTGCCTGCCAGTTCAACAAAAGGCTGTAACACCCCGTAATAGGCCATAGCATCCTCATTGCCGGAAAGCATATCCGGCACATCATCATGTACCTTGCCAACGACTTTATTCCTGAGTGCAACAACGGTATGCAGGTATTCCAAATCGGATATCCTTTTGGCCCTGAAGGCATCAATGGCCTGCTGCACAAGTGTGGAAAACTTCTCGTACCAGGCAGGATCCTCATCCATTTTTTCGGTAATGACTTTCTTGGTAGCATGAGCAATCGTGTCAGCTTTGGATGCGGTGGTTCTACTCGTCTGATAAACGCCTTGCTCCTCTTTGAGTTGATTGAAGAGCTTGTCATCAAAAATATTGACCGGTTCATTGAGCTGAATGACCTCATTTGCCTGAATATGAGTATCCAAAAGCTTCTTGATTTTTGGCTCATAATCCCGGTAATCAATGCTCTCCGCATACCTCAGCTTTACAGCGAGCTTCAGCGCCTGAAATTTTCGCACATCTGTCTTGTAGCGCAACAAGGTCTTTTCATCCGTATCCGACAAAAATTGTTCCGATGAAAGCGCAATGGCCAGGGTTTTTGCAAACTCTGCAAGGCGGCGATAGAACTCCTCTCTCAGCGCATCATCTGCAAGCAAAAGCTCATAAGCCTCTTCATCATAAGAGTGCTTGACCGTTTTAAAGAGATCCCACACATCCGAGTAGCGCCCCGGTAATTTTTCAATTTCACAGTGAATCGAAATCAGTGTACCAAGCAAATCTGCTTCATCAAAACCTTCAAAGGCGCTGTACACGCTCAAGGCTTTATCCAGCTCACCAAGCACATTCGCATAATCGACAATAAAACCAAACTCCTTGCCTGCACAGAGACGATTCGCCCGAGCAATGGCCTGAAGCAACGTATGCTCCCGCAGCAGCCGGCACAAATAGAGCACTGCATTTCGTGGTGCATCAAACCCCGTCAAGAGCTTGTCAACAACAATCAATATTTCGAGGTCGCTGCCATGTTTAAACTGGTTGATAAGCTGCCTGGTATACTCCTCTTCACTGCCATAGCGCTTCATCATTTTCTGCCAGAATTTCACAACCATATCGGTCGTCTCATCGTCACTCTCTTCATACCCTTCCCGCATATCAGGAGGAGAGATCACAACCGCTGAGGTAACAATACCGATTTCGTTGAGGAACAAGTGGTATTGCAGAGCCGAAACTTTACCGGGAGCAACAAGCTGTGCCTTAAACCCGGTGCCCTGCCAGTTGGCTCGATAGTGCTCAGTGATATCAAAAGCCCTCATGTAAATCACCTGCTCTGCCTTGTTGAGCATCTCAGCCCGGGCATATTTACGCTTGAGATCCGCCTGCTGCTTTTTGCTCAGCCCCTGGGTATGGCGCTCGAACCACACATCCACCGCCGCCTGATTCTGGCTCATCTCAACATGCCGCCCTTCATACAACAGCGGAACAACAGCGCCATCCTCTACCGCCTGTGAAATGGAGTAATGGGGCTCAATCAACTCCCCGAACTTGCTGAAATTGTTTTTTTCCTTTTTCAACAACGGCGTGCCCGTAAACCCCAAGTAACATGCCTTGGGAAACATTTGCCGCATACGGGCAGAAAATGAGCCAAACTGGGTACGATGGCTTTCATCGACAAGAATAAAAATATCCGGGGAGTCATCCTGATATCTCTTTACCGCAAAAGCTTTGTCGAACTTATGAATGAGTGTTGTGATAATTCCGGACTTTTTTTCAGCTACCAACTCCAAAAGATTGCGGCCCGAAGTTGCCCTTTCAGCCTCAAGTCCACACGCTTCAAAGGTATTGCCAAGCTGTTTATCCAAATCATCCCGGTCGGTAACCAGCACAATTCTTGGGTTGAGAATCTCCGGGTCGAGAGCAAGGTTTCGGGCCAGCATGACCATGGTTAGAGATTTTCCCGATCCTTGCGTGTGCCAGATAACTCCGCCCTTTCGTGCACCAGTTCCGTCAAAATGCTTGACACGATTCAGTGTGGATTTGACCACAAAATATTGCTGATAACGGGCAATCTTTTTCAATCCGCCATCAAACACGGTAAACTTCCAGGCCAGTTCCAGCAAACGCTCCGGGCGGCAGAGTGCATACAGGGCTTTATCCTGCTCCGTAACAAGTCGATCAGCATCCTTAGGAGTGGGCTTAACCTCAAGGGTGTGAGTAACGCTGAAAAGAATATCCTTGTCCAGCGGCTTATTGACCAACTTCTGAAGCTTCCCGAACTCCCGGCCTCCGGCATCGAGCTGCGGCTCTTTCCAGACACTCCAGAATTTTGCGGCTGTGCCCGTTGTGGCATACCTGGCGCTGTTCTTGTTCAATGCCAGCACCATCTGCGTATAGATGAACAGTTTCGGGATATGATCATCATTCTGGTTCCTGATGGACTGCGAAACTGCAGGCTCAATCTCCACTTGCGGCGACTTGCACTCGATCACACAAAAAGGAATGCCATTGACAAACAGCACAATGTCGGGTCGAACAGACTCTGTGCTTCTGGAGCGCTCAACACTATACTCAACCGTTACGTGAAACCGGTTTCGTTCCACATTCCGCCAGTCGATATAGTTGAGATTAAAGCTTTTGGAATCACCCTCGACAGTCTGCTCCATAGCGGAACCAAGCGTGAGCAGATCGTAAATCACCTCATTGGTTTTCAAAAGCCCGTCATACTTGATATTTTTCAGCTTCTGCACCGCCGACTGAACATTTTCCTCACTGAAAAGGTACTCACCTCCCTTGTAGCGGATGCGGTTGATCTCCTTCAGTTGAGTGCGCAAAATATTTTCCAGCAAGACGTTGGAGGTGCGCTCTTGTCGTTCACGAAGCGCTTCATACGGAGAAAGATATTCATAGCCCATCGCCACCAGCAACTGCACCGCCGGGATTTGAGAGGTCATTATTTCATTGGTGTCAAAACCACACATTACTCGACTCCCTTGTTAATCATGGAAAGAATGACATAGTTCATCGAACTGCCACTCTTGAACCGCTCATCATTCAACAAAAAAACTTTTACGATATACTCTTTCAGCCGCTGCGTCGCCCATATCCGGAACCGCGTGCCCTGCTGCGATTTGACACGGTAGCCCACCGAAATGATGACATCAAGATTGTAGAAGTACGGAGCTTTTTGCTGAAATTCGGAAATTCCGAATTTCTTGATGACCTGACCTTCAACCAATTCACCTTCAGCAAAAATATTCTTGATATGTTCATTAATGGTAGACTTTGCCTTCCCGAAGAGCTGCGCCATGTGATCCTGCGTCAGCCAGACCGTTTCATCTTCAAGCCGTACATCTATTTTTATTCTACCATCCGGGGCCTGGTAGATGAGTAGATCAGAGTTGGTCATGGATGTACTCCCAAAGCGAGCCAGTACGGCTTGAATCCCGCCTCGACAACCTCGGCGATCAGAGCCAGAAATGGCTCGTAATCCTGCTTCGTATGGGCGGCATCCAGAGCCTCATAATACTCCAGTCGCTTTTCTACCGGAAGAACCACTGGCGGATAGCCGTCCTTCATCAGCTCAAGGTTCATCAGGAGGCGAGATGTTCGGCCATTGCCATCAGTGAAGGGATGGATTTTCACAAAATCGGCATGAATTCTTGCCGCTCGTTCAACCGGATGAAGCGAAGGCGCTTGTTCTTTATTCCAGTTAATGAAACCTTGCATTTCACTTTCAACATGCAGGGCGTCTGGCGGGACGTGATCGGCACCGGCAATGACCACATTGGTTTTCCGGTACACGCCAGCATGAGCATCATCGATATTCTTCAGGATCAACTGATGGATTGACTTGATCTGCCATTCCGTGAGCGGCTCATGCTGTTGAACCAGCGCTTCAACATAATAGATGGCTTCCCGGTGATTGATCGCCTCGAAATGCTCACGGATGGTTTTACCACCAACAGTTATTCCCTCAAGGGCAACTTTCGTCTCCTTGAGCGTCAGGGTATTGCCTTCGATGGCATTCGAGTTGTACGTCCAGCGCAGAACCAGATCTTCGTGAAGATTGGCGACAATCTCCGGCGGCAGCGGCCGGTAGGAGTCAAGCCTTTGTTTGAGCTTGTCGAGTATATTGAAATCAGGCATAAGAATCGTGTTTATATCAATCCAAAAATCTTCGATCGGGCTTCAACCTTGTCAACCATCGCCTTGACTGCCAGATCGATTGTCTTGCCTTCACGGTAATCAGCAGGAGCAATGAGCGTCACTCCATGTGTTGATTCTTTATTGAAGCATGGAACTTGTATGCGCTGCTCCAAAGCCAATCAGTTTCCTTCAGACACAAACCTGCTTTCACCGGGTTGTTGTGTATATAGTCAATGACAAACAGGAGGTGCTGTTCATCCCGGATATAACGATCCCAGTAATCATGCATCCAAAACCTGGACGCGGAAAGCCCCAGCTCCGCATTATGCTTCATCGCCCAACGACCTGTAAAAGATTTCCACGACTGCACTATTTTTGACAGCTTAACCTTTGGTTCAACAAGCACATGCACATGATTGGGCATGATGCACCACGCCACAAGGTGGTACTTCTGCTCATCAAATTT
>CAIQGA010000173.1 GCA_903871235.1 uncultured Chlorobiaceae bacterium | reverse complement strand
GTGCAGCGCTGTTCGCCGATGGCGTGGGCGAGGTTCATGAGCAGGGTGCCCGAACCGGATGAGGGATCGTAGCAACTGGCGTTGGTGACTTTGCCCCGCTGTGCAGTTGGCACCAGAATGGAGGCCATGATTTTGGCTACGGCATGAGGGGTGTAGTACTCGGCGTACTTGCCGCCGCTGTCTTTGTTGTAATCCTTGATCAGGTATTCGAAAAGGGATGCGTAGAAGTCGTACTTCTGGGTAAAGATGCGCTCGAAGCTGAAATCCACCAGGGTGTTGATGATGGCACGGCAAAAATCGTCGCGTTTGGATTCATCGGTGATGTATTCACTCAGCCGGTCAAAGAGAGTGACCTTGGCCCCGCCATCGGTTTTGACGGCAAAGATATCGTTGTTGGTGATGGCGATGTCGCGCAGGGTATCGTCGAAGAGCTTGGCGAATTGTGGAGCGTTCTGATTCCTGAACAGATGGGCGATGAAATGGTCCGGTTTCAGGCGGGCGGTATCGGGGCCCATCTGGAGTTGCAGCATCTCCAGTTCATCGGCAGTGAGCAAGGTCAAGGCCTGTTCCCAGCTTTCGCTACCGGAGAGGCGGGAGTCGATTCTTTTGGCTTCAAAGGCGAATTTGTCGTTCAAAAATTTATAGAGAAAAACCTGGGTGATGATCTTGAACTCGTTGCCATCGTTACCGAGGCCGTACGAGGCACAGATACTCTTGAGGTTGTCGATCAGTTGCCGGGTTCTTTTTTCGAAATCCTGTGTTACCACGCACTTGCTCCTTTTCTGTTGCCTGAGATAAATTCATTCATGTATTCGGTCACTACCAGCCGGTTGATGGTACGGGAGGCGTCCGGGTTGAGTTTTATTTTGCGCCGGGTCTGAAATTCGCCAATGACCATCGGCATCATCATCCGCTCAAAATAGCTTTCGTTTGCCAATAATTGGGTGTTCTGCAGCACCTGCTCGTCGGCCTGCTGTTTGACGCCGGTCAAGGCTTCGAAGATGCGCCGCTCCGTTTCAAAAAGCAAACCTCGCTCCAGCAACCGTTTGTGAATGCGGGTATATTTCAGGTCGCCGTTATACTTTGCCCTGAGCTGGTTGTTCTGACGGTTCAGCTCCTTGACCTGCTCGTAAATCTGGTTGAGCGCGCCGATATTAGCGGTCATCTCTTCCTGGGTTACCTCCGTGAGTCTCTTCTTTTTGAAGAGGCGCTCCAGCTCCTCCTTCAGGGTGATGAACCTTGGGTCTTGCTGGTCGAAGTTATCGACGAGGGCTTCGCGAGTCTGGCGCAGGGTGTTTTTCAGCTTGTCGGCCAGCACCAGCTCCTCTTCGCGCACCTTGGTGAACATGAAGAGCACATCTTCCAGAGCGATATTGAGCAGATTGCTTGTATCGGCGTTTGATTCGATGCTCTCCTTCAAGTTCAACAGGTCGAGGTGATTGCATGTTTCGCGGTAGAGCTGGTTGAGTTTCCGGAAATCGAGCTGCTGCAGCAAGCCGTAGTCGCCCTGCATCCGGATCAAGTTATAGAGGCTGCGGGCATCGGCCAACGCTTTTTTGAGTGCCAGCACGGTGGCTCGATCCTGAATCTGGCTGATTTGCTGCGAAAAGTGCTCGGCATTTTGAGTGTCGAAGCGAAAGAGGATATCCTTGATCGCTTCGATCTCCCGGGTTATCTCTTCGGCGGACTTGAAAAGATTGGAATAGTGCTCAAGCTCGTCGCCAAGTTCGGCCTGCAGCTCTTCGAAATAGGCTTTGTTGGTGGCGTCAAACTCTTTGCGGATATCGGCGAAATCAACCACATAGCCGTAACGAAAATCCCTGTAGGAGCGATTGACCCGAGTGAGAGCCTGAAGCAGGTTATGTTTGCGGATCAACCGGCCCACATAGAGCTTTTTCAGCCTTTTGGCATCAAAACCAGTGAGGAGCATATTGTAAACCAGCAAAAGGTCGATTTTGCCAGCTTTGAATTCCTCTACCCGTCTCTTGCGATCCTCCTTGCTGCCTTCATCATGCAGAATCAGGGCACAGCGTTTCACCTTGTTTGCCTCGCTCTGCTGGTTTGCGTAAAAGAGCGTGGGGACAGCGACCATTGGCAGCTCCCCGGGTGCCTCTTCATCTTCAGTGGTGACTTTTTTGACGATATCGGGAGCCATGCGTGACTGGAATATTTTGAACATCTCCCGGGCCTGTTTGGAACTGTCGCAGATGACCAACCCGCCGATGGTGGAGTCGTTCAGGGCGGCACGGCTATGCTCGAAATCGTCGAGGATGTAATCGAGCATCGGTTCAACAAAACGGGGATGGGCGTAGAGCTCCTCTTTTTCGATATCCCCCTGCTGAAGTTCCACCTCTGCAAGGGCCGCCTGCAGGGAGAGTTTATAACTTGTGGCAATTTCCTCGCGGATCAGGCGCAGGGTATATCCGTCAGCGATGGAGGCGTTGTAGTAGTATTTGTGGATGTAGTCGCCAAAGAGAGCGCGGGAGTTGTAGTCGTCACCCAGGAGTGGTGTACCGGTGAGGCCGATCTTGATGGCGTTCTGGTCGGACTGGCTGAGGTTGGCAAGAAAGCTGCCCGTCGGGTTATAGCTGCGGTGAACTTCATCGAGAAAATAGACTCTCTGGATGGTGACATCGTAATCCTCGGCACGAACCACATCGGGATCGTCCTCGAATTTCTGGATATTGACTACGGTGATCTCCCGCCTGCCGGAGTGATTATGGAGTGCGTTGTTGGCTTTGATATCGCGAGCGAACTCCTCACGAGTGCCGATGGTATGCACCGTCAAGCCGCGACTTGAAAACTCCCGTTGTGCCTGTATGAGCAGGTCGAGACGATCAACTATGAAGTAGAACTTTGGAATAATGCCGCTGCGCTGGAAATAGTCGGTCAAAAAGTGGACGTTGTAATAGGCCAGCGCGGTTTTACCACTGCCCTGGGTATGCCAGATGATCCCTTTGCGAATGCCGGAGTCCAGCTTTTTTTCAATCGCCTTGGTGGCAAAGAGCTGCGGATAACGCATGACATGCTTCTGCTGGCCATCGGATTCGTTGACAAAGGCGAGAGAATATTGCAGAAGAAATGAGAGGCGTTCGCGGCTGAAGAGAGAGGTACAGAGGCGGTTGGTCGGCGTGTCGGGCGACTTGTTGCTGATAAACTCCGGGCTGTGCTTGATGACGTTCAGATTGTTGTCGTGCAGTACCTCGTTTTCGATCCTGTCGTCCTCATCGGCAAGGAGTTCGGAGAGGTTCAGCTCCTCTTCTTCGCGAAAGTAGTTGAAGACCGGAGCGTCGTAGGAGGAACTGGCGTAGAAGGCGCCCTCAATGGGTTGCGGAGAACCATCCTCATACTCCATGTTGTTGGAGAACACCATCAGTTGTGTGATGTTGATGAAACGACGGAAGCGGGAATTCCGGCAACGGGTGATGATACGG
>CAIQGA010000172.1 GCA_903871235.1 uncultured Chlorobiaceae bacterium | reverse complement strand
CGATAAAATTGATAGCTGGGATTAATTGATAAGATGTTGTTTTGCATTTCCAAATCTGGAATTGCTGGAAAACCTGCCAGATATTCACAAAATGATTTATGGAGAAAGTGGTAGTGTTTGCCATCATCATTATTACTCTCCACCAGCAAGCCTGCTCGATCGACAAGATCATCGCGAAAAAATGAAGCATCGGGCGGGCTAGTAAGCTTGCTAAGCTCTTCAGTCATTTTGATCAGCAAGTCAACTTTGCGAACCTTTTCCTTTTTCGTATCCTGCATCCAAAGTGAAATCGGAGCAAGTACCTGACAGGCATGAAATTTTTTAAGGATTGGATGAATTGTACGAGAATTCTTTTCTAACACCAAATCAAGCAGGTAATCGAGCGTAGCTCTATAGAGTTCAACGCGGCTTTCATTTCCCTTTAAAGGGTTATTCATCCAGAGAATTGCTATGATCTGCAGAATCATCGGTTCTGGAGCAAACCGACATAACCCTTTATTATTCTCCAGGTATGCAATTATCAATTTTGTTAGCTCAGCAGCGCTCTGTGGCGATTTGATTTCCGGGTAGCTGTTTTTTTTTGTAAAATATTCCGTGAACCAGTTCGTTAAAAACTGCTCCTGGTTATCTTTAATAAACGGTCTGATATCGGCCAGTTCGTATTCTACATCATGTAAACTCACATTTTTCCGTGATGTAACAACGAAATAAGCCTTGCTGAACGCGTTACTGACTTCACAAATCCATTTGGATACCGTTCTTCTTTTTTCCGTATCGATAATTTCATCGAGTCCATCAAGCAAAACGAGGGATGTGCCACTTTCCAGGCAGTTTTCGAAAACTGTTGTTTCAAGAATGCGTTGATGATATTCATTGAACCAGAGTGAAAGATTTTCAGGAAGTGAAACAGGACGCTCGTTCTCTTGAAAGAAAAGCTGTTGGAGATTCAAATAAAAGACATTAACCGTATTTTCAAAACCAAGTTGAGAAGGATTGTCAAGTGCGCAGAGGGCATAATACTTGAGAAGAGTAGTTTTTCCTGAACCTGAATCACCGGTGATAAGCAGCATTCGACGTTCATTTTCGAATGCCTGCTTCATCAATATGTCAGGTTTTAGACTTTGTTCGGCCTCAGAGTTCTTCTGATTACTCGTAGCTCCGCAATGTCCGGCAGAATCTTGACTGCGCAAAAAATTCAACGGGACAAAAGTGTTCTCATTCAGTGGGGCCCTCATGACACCGCACAAACCCAGCATCTTGATAGAGTTCAGTTCAGCTTTGAGAATCCGATGATAGGTGCTTAAAGGGTTTTTTGAACAAAACCATTCGTCAACCTGTCGATCAAGATCACGAACGAGTTTTTGCCGAAACTCATGATGTTCGTTATATGTTTCTGCAAGTGCCTGTCGCTTTATCGATTTCTTGAACTTGGCGAGCTTGGTAAACTGTTGAATATCAATTTCATTTGGACGGCACAAAACATTGGAGAAATAAAGCATAACCTTCTTCCTCATCCTTATCAGTCTTAGAATTTCTTCAACTGCACCACCGGGAGCTACGCCGGTATCTGTGCCAATGCGTTTCCAGAAAATGCCGATAGCAAAATCACACTTATCAACAATCTGTTTATTGAGTATACCCTGTACACGATCACCGGAATCTGGTGCAGCATGTGATTCCCATAACACCGCTTCGAGCCGTAAAAGACGTTGAGGTCGGGTATTCCATTCATCTATGACATCTTTAGCCATTTTACGCTCTACGGTGGTGTCACAGGGCGATGCAATGAGTACTTTTACGATTTTCATTTCAGCCATTGTTGTTGCGGATTGAGAGTTATCTGTTATGAATGCAACAAAATAATGAATCTTTTTGAATAATATATCTGGAACTCGCTATATTATGTTCAGTTGGATCGGATGGTATTGTCACATTGCTTGGAAAAATTATGAAAAATGCACGAGAAAAACAATATGAGTTGCAGGCAGTAAGGCAAAGAGTTCAAGGATGACGCTGTGGGTGGATTTTGTAACGTAACAGGTCGATAACAGATCCCGACATGAGTTGAGGAGTATGGGTTCATCTGGTTAATGCGTTCTATGGGATTTTGAACAAACTTGTCAATATATTCAAGGGTACCAAAAATTCAAATCACAAAAGTCGATGGTTTAAAACTGTTTGGTCGAGGCGTTTAAAATTATTTTTGAACGACGCATGTGTATTTTGCTTGACTTATTTTATGCTGTATCGGTTATTGTAATCTGGCGGATATTATGCAAAGAAAAAGAAACAAGGAGTTCGTAAAAAAATGCTTTCTGATAATCAACACTATTACCCATTGTCATTTCAACAGGAAATGACATGGAAATTGTCTGCATTGGGTTCGAACACCCCATTGTGGAGTATACACAGTAGTATGCTTCTTGAGGGTGAACTGAATATTGATCTATTCAAGTGCGCAGTCAGGAAACTATTAAGACGACATGAAATATTAAGAGCTGGCTTTACAACAAGAAATAATAAAGTTGTACAATTTATACGGCCTCTATATGCCATTGATCCATATTGTTCACAATTCGATGTCTCTTATGTTTCAGAGTCGAAAAAAAACCTTATAAAAACCACTTCCGAAAAAATCGTTGCAAAACCTTTTGATTTATTTACAGATCATCTTTTTCGGATTGCAATAATAAAGACAAGTAAATATGAACAGATTATCGTATTGGTAATGCATCATATGATTTCGGATGAAACATCTATAAAAATTGCATGGCAGGATTTAAGTTTGTTGTATAATGCCTCTAATCAAAATAAAGCAGTAAGTCTGTTACCATTATACAAGCAATACTATGATTTTGCTATTTGGCAACATGACATTTCAAATATTGAATACTATAATAGACTTGAAAATTATTGGCATGAAAAATTTACAGGTGATTTGCCAGTACTTGATTTGAGTCGAGGTCACACAAGATTATTAGAAAACTGCTATAATGCGCAAACTCAATATGGTGTTATTGGTGAATGTGTAACAAAAAAACTTCGTTCATTTTGTTTTCGTACAAAAGTATCAATGTTTTCTGTCCTTTTGTCGATGTATTATTTTCTTCTTTCTAAATTCACAAGCCAATCAGATATCATTATAGGTACCTTGTTCGCCGGGAGAAATATCTATAAAGAAGCCCAAAGTATGATAGGATTGTTTTGTAATGTTTTGCCTATGCGGTTTGATTTCAGTAAAGAAATAAAAATGTCAGAATTAATACGCGAGATAGATCGTATTGTTGTAATGTCTTATGAAAAACAGGATTATTCATTCGCGGAAAATATTAATATGGAATGGCAGACAAAAACAGGGAGTTCGTTATTCAGCGCATTGTTCAATAAGTTGAATCAATACCCTGATCATTTTGATTTTCAGGGTTTACAACGAAAGAAATGGAATGATGTTGATTTGGGACTGTCTTTTGATGCATTAAGTATGACTATATATGAATATAATTCAAAGTTAATCATTAAGATTGAATATTACATGAATCTTTTTGAGACCGAAACTATAAAGGAACTGATTGATGAGTACCAGCGTCTTATTGAGATAATTGTTGGCGACATCTCAATACAATTAAAGGATATATAGCCTCCTGGAGTTACACTTGGGCAGCAATTCCCGTTTTGACCTGAACCCCTTGAATCCATTGGTGTTTAAAATTTAATTTTCGTAACATTTTGAGTATGAAACTGTATTTTTTTGTATATT
>CAIQGA010000171.1 GCA_903871235.1 uncultured Chlorobiaceae bacterium | reverse complement strand
GTGCAGCACCTTGTAAAGGTTGAAGAGGTCTAAGATTTTTACTAATAGCAAGTCGGGAATTGAAACCATGGATTTAAGTTCACTTCGTCCTGCAAAAGGCGCAGTAAAAAACAAAAAGAGAGTTGGCCGCGGTCAAGGTTCAGGTAACGGAACGACGGCTGGCAAAGGAAACAATGGTCAGCAGTCACGAAGTGGCTACAAGAGACCCATTATTGAAGGCGGACAGGTTCCTGTCTATCGGAGACTGCCTAAATTCGGCTTTACTCCTATTGATAAGAAGCCGGTAAACACGGTTAATCTTACTCAGATCGACAAGTGGATAGAGGACGGCCTTGTAGAAAACGAGATTACAATATTCGATCTCAAGTCGCTTCTCCATGCCAGTAATGCCGACTATTTCAAGATTCTCGGTAATGGTGAACTCACGAGCGCCATTAAAATAAATGCTCATGCATTCAGCAAAAGTGCCGAAGAAAAAATTATTGCAGCAGGTGGTTCAGCCATTAAAGCGTTCCGTACGCTTGAAGAGGCGTCCAAGGTCAGGGATCTGCCGTTTGAAGATGCGCTCCTGAAGCCAAAAGCAAAGCTGGTTAAGAGAGCGAAAAAATCCACCAAGGCTTGAATCCGTTAAAAGGACGCTATGAAGCTTACTGAAAGTATAAGCAACATCAATAAAATCCCTGAACTCCGTCAGCGGATCCTTTATACGCTTCTTCTCTTGTTTGTTTACAGGCTTGGTTCATACATTACCATTCCGGGTGTTGATGCGGCGGCTCTGTCACACGCATCAACCTCCCACTCAAACGATCTCTTTGGACTGTTTGATCTTTTTGTTGGTGGAGCCTTTACCAGAGCCTCTATTTTCTCTCTCGGCATCATGCCCTACATTTCGGCATCGATTATCGTACAGTTGCTTGGAGCGGTTACGCCTTACTTCCAGAAACTCCAGAAAGAGGGGGAAGATGGACGACAGAAAATAAGTCAGATGACACGGTATGGAACGGTTCTTATCGCGGTTCTTCAGTCATGGGGTGTGAGTGTCAACCTTTCGAGTCCAGCCTCATTCGGTCAGGCCGTTGTGCTTGATCCTGGTATCTTTTTTACCATCACCGTAGTGGTTCTTCTTACAGCATCGACAGTTTTTGTCATGTGGCTTGGCGAGAAGATTACGGAACGGGGTATCGGTAACGGTATCTCGCTCATTATTATGATCGGTATCCTTGCGCGCTTTCCCCAGGCACTCGTAGCAGAATTCCGTTCTGTCTCCTTGGGAAGCAAGAACTGGATTATTGAGATCATTATTCTTGCCATGATGGCCGCAATTGTTGCTTTTGTTGTGATACTCACGGTTGGCACCCGCCGTATTCCTGTACAGCATGCCAAACGCGTTGTAGGACGCAAGGTTTATGGAGGCAGCACCCAGTACATTCCGATGCGCATCAATACGGCCGGTGTCATGCCTATTATTTTTGCGCAGTCCATCATGTTTCTGCCCGCTACCTTCCTCTCCTTTTTTCCGGAAAATGAGGTGATGCAGAGCATTGCCGCATTACTCGCATATGACTCCTGGTGGTATGCACTGATGTTTGGCACCATGATTGTTTTCTTTACCTATTTTTATACTGCCATTGCCTTCAATCCCAAGGAAGTTGCCGACACCATGCGCCGTCAGGGAGGGTTTATTCCCGGTGTGCGACCTGGAAAAAGCACTGCTGACTTTATTGACAATATTCTTACACGGATCACGCTGCCTGGAGCTATATCGCTTGCCATCATTGCAATCCTTCCAACATTTCTGACCAAGTTTGGTAACGTGACACCAGGCTTTGCCCAGTTTTTTGGTGGAACCAGTCTTTTGATTATTGTCGGTGTTGGTCTTGATACTCTGCAGCAGGTTGAAAGTCATCTGCTCATGCGACACTACGACGGGTTCATGAAGTCAGGTAAAACACGGGGACGACAGGGCAGGTAATGGAACTCTTATGATTACGATTAAAAGTGAGCGGGAAATTGAGCTGATGCGGGAGTCCGGAGCCCTCGTAGCAAAGGTACTTGATCTGCTTGAGACGGAAATAAAGCCCGGTATGACGACCAAACAACTCGACACAATGGCTGAAGAGTTTATCCGCGATCACCATGCCGTTCCAAGTTTTCTCAATTATGCACCGAAAGGCGATCCTGATGTGACGCCCTATCCGGCAACACTCTGTGTCTCCATCAATGAAGAGGTTGTTCACGGTGTGCCAAGTGCAAAAAGGGTTGTCAAGGAAGGTGATATTGTCTCTGTTGACTGTGGCGTTTACAAGGGCGGTTATCATGGTGATGCTGCACGAACGTTTGTACTTGGCGTCATTGACGAGCAGGTACAGCAGCTTGTTGATGCAACCCGGGAATGTCTTTATCGCGGAATTGCCATGGCGGTTGAAGGAAATCGTCTTCATGACATCTCATCAGCCATAGAGGAGTATGCCCGTTCGTTCAGGTATAGCGTTATTGAAAATATGGTTGGTCATGGTATTGGCAGTGAACTGCACGAGGAACCTGCAGTACCAAATTATGGCAGGAAGCATACCGGCGTCAAACTCAGGGAGGGCATGACGCTTGCCATTGAACCGATGATCGCCCTGGGGCGCTCGCGCAAGGCAATCAGCCGCCGGGGAGGATGGGTTGCAGTAACAGAGGATGGGAAACCCTCAGCACATTTTGAGCATACGATAGTTGTCAGGGCAGGGAAAGCTGAGATATTGACCAGCACCTTTCTTGACGAAAAGCACTCTTGATCGCTTATAACACTTTATAGAAACAAAGGAGCATACAATTTGGCCAAAGAAGAATCAATTGAGATTGAAGGTGTTATTCTGGATGCACTTCCGAATGCGCAGTTCAAGGTGAAACTCGAAAACAGCCTTGAGGTTTTGGCGCATGTTTCAGGTAAAATCAGGATGCACTATATCAGAATCCTGCCCGGTGACAAGGTTAAAGTCCAGATATCCCCTTACGATATTTCCAAGGGAAGGATCACTTACCGGTATAAATAAATCACAGAATAAGTGATCAGAATATTGATTTTCTAATCTTTATTTATTACATTACAGACCTTTTCAGGTTTCGGGTTAGTTCGTTTAATCATTGTATCTGGGTGTTATCATGAAAATATATTCTTCTATTAAAAAGCGCTGTGAGCACTGCCGCATTGTCAAGCGCAAAGGCAAGAGATATGTGATTTGTAAAGTAAATCCCAGCCACAAGCAGCGCCAGGGTTGATCTTCAGAAAAACAATAGAACTTTAATGAGAATATGAGGATAGCTGGGGTAAATTTGCCGTTGAACAAACATGCTGTTATTGCTTTGACGCATGTTTATGGTATTGGGAGAGCATCAGCCGAAAGCATTTTGCAGAGAGCAGGTATTGCGCCGAACAGAAAAATTTCTGATCTGAATGATCAGGAAGCGCATGCCATCAGAGAGATTATTGCCGAAGAGTACAAGGTTGAAGGGCAGGCGCGCGGTGAGCAGCAGACTGCCATTAAACGTTTGATGGATATCGGTTGCTACAGAGGACTTCGTCATCGGCGCTCACTGCCTGTTCGTGGACAGCGAACACGTACCAACGCAAGAACCAGAAAGGGTAAACGGAAGACTGTCGCCGGCAAGAAGAAGGCTGTCAAGAAGTAGTAGTATACAGGCAATAAAATCTTCGATACTAAAGAGAGTAAGTTCATGGCTACAATAAGCAAGAAAAAAAAGAAGGTAAAGGTTACCCCTGAAGGTGCGGTGCATATCAAGGCATCGTTTAACAATATCATGGTGACCATTACTGATCTTCAGGGCAATACGGTTTCCTGGTCCAGCGCTGGCAAAAATGGGTTCAAGGGGTCGAAAAAGAACACTCCTTACGCGTCACAGATTACGTCAGAAGCTGCTGCAAAGGAAGCTTATGATCTCGGAATGCGGCATGTCAATGTTTTTATCAAAGGGCCGGGTGCAGGACGTGATGCTGCAATACGTGCTTTGCAGGGCGCAGGTCTTGATGTTCGGACCATTAAGGATATAACACCGCTTCCGCATAACGGCTGCAGGCCTCCCAAGCGCAGAAGGGTCTGATTTTATATATTCATAGAATTTCAATGAAGCAAGTGATATGGCAAGATTCAGAGGCTCAATAACAAAAGTATCCCGCAGGTTAGGTATTGCGCTTGCACCAAAGGCAGAAAAATATCTCGAAAGACGTCCATTTCCTCCAGGTCAGCATGGGCAGGGTCGGAAAGGAAAGGTTTCCGAATATGCTCTCCAGTTGAGAGAGAAGCAGAAGATGAAATACCTGTACGGGATTCTTGAAAAGCAGTTCAGGAATTATTACAAAAAAGCGGTATCACAGAGAGGTGTTACAGGCGATAACCTTGTCAAGCTTCTTGAAAGACGTTTTGATAATGTGGTTTTTCGTGCCGGTTTTGCGCCTTCGCGCTCAGGTGCCCGTCAGCTTGTGACGCATGGTCATCTGCTCATTAACGGCAAGAAGGTCGATATCCCATCCTACATTGTTTCTCCTTCTGAGGTCATTGAGTTCCGTCAGAGAAGCAAAAATATGGGAGCTGTTACCGATTCACTCATCAAGGCCCCTGAATCCCGTATCCCTTCATGGATACAGGTTGACAAGGCAAATCAGAAAGCAGTTTTTCTGAGTGTGCCGGAGAGAGTGGAAGTGCAGGAGCCATTCAACGAGCAGTTGGTCGTTGAATTATACTCGAAGTGATTTTAATGAATTCTAAGGTATAAATTACTATGATATACCAGATGCAGATGCCTGCAAAAATAGAGGTTGACGAAGCTTCCCATACGGATTGTTTCGGCAGGTTCATTGCCCAGCCGCTTGAGCGCGGTTATGGTGTGACCCTCGGAAACGTCATGAGAAGAGTTCTTCTTGCCTCACTACCGGGAACTGCAATAACAGGGATAAAAATAGACGGTGTTTTTCATGAATTTGCTGCCATTGAAGGCGTTCGTGAAGATGTACCGGAAATCATTTTAAACCTCAAGAAAGTCCGTTTCAAGTCTACCTGCAAAAGGAACTGCAAGACTTCCCTGACTTTGGTTGGTCCAATGGATTTTACTGCAGGTGAGATTGTGGCGCAGGAAGGTGAATTTGAGGTGTTGAACAAAGAGATGCATGTTGCCACCATCAATGCAGGTGCGACGGTCAAAATTGATCTCTATATCGGAAGAGGCCGCGGGTACATGCCAGCAGAAGACAACAGGCCAGAAGGAATGCCCATCGGGTATATCGCTGTCGATGCTATTTATACGCCGATCAGGAATGTGAAGTTTACGGTAGAAAATACCCGTGTTGGTCAGCGTACTGATTATGAAAAAATGATTCTTGATGTCGAGACAGATGGCTCGGTTACTCCTGATGACTCAATCAGTCTTGCCGGAAAAATCATCACTGATCATGTGACATTTTTTGCCAACTTCTCTCCAACTGAAGAGGAGTTTACCGAAGAGGAGTTCAAGCAGCAGGATGATGAGTTCGAGACCATGCGACGGCTCTTTCATACTAAAATCGAAGATCTTGACCTCTCTGTTCGTTCACATAACTGCCTCAGGCTCGCAGAAATCGATACGATTGGTGAACTCGTTTCCCACAAAGAGGATGAGCTGCTTAACTACAAGAATTTTGGAAAGAAGTCGCTCACGGAGTTGAAAGAACAGCTTGAAAAGTTTGACCTGAAGTTTGGTATGGATATTACCAGATATCAGATGAAATGATAAAATCGTAACCGTTTTTTTGAATTATTGAGATCAGGAAATAGACATGCGTAAAACTAAGCCGGTAAGAAAACTTGGAAGAACCGCAGCCCATAGAAAGGCGACGCTCAGCAACCTGTCAACACAACTGCTTGTCTACAAGCGCATTGAGACGACAGAGGCAAAAGCCAAAGAGACTCGCAGGGTTGTAGAAAAGCTCATTACCAAGGCCCGTAAAGGGACGGTTCATGCCCAGCGTGAAGTTTTTAAAAACATCCGCGACAAACAGGCAGTAAAAATTCTTTTTGAAGAGATTGTGGCCAAAGTG
The DNA here is from genome assembly GCA_903871235.1 of uncultured Chlorobiaceae bacterium. Lineage (GTDB taxonomy): Bacteria > Bacteroidota > Chlorobiia > Chlorobiales > Chlorobiaceae > Chlorobium. The sequence goes on along the minus strand of CAIQGA010000171.1, from coordinate 24,805 downwards.
GGGACCCGTCAGGGTGGTTACACTCGCGTCATCAAGCTGGCTCCCCGTTTTGGTGACGCAGCTAAAATGGCTGTCATTGAGCTTGTCGACTATCAGGAAGCACCATCAGCCAGCCAGGGTACTGGAAAGCAGGATCGCGCAAAACGAGTTCAAGGTTCAAAGAAAACAGCAGAAGCATCCGTTGCTTCCGCCGTCTAACCTGCTTTGTTCGAATCCATTTTCGAGCGTTATCATTAGTCATTGCCTGTGGAAAAGCTTTTATCCGCGGGCAATGACTATCTGTTTTTCAGAGAAAAAGGGGCTGATAGCATGGATTGGATACAATTCTATGTTTGAGGGAAATCCTTGGTGATCCTTGCTCGATTTCAGAGCGCTGGCGATCTCCTTGTCGAGATTTCCTCCTTTCAGGCAGATCATTGTGCCGCCCGGCTTCAGAAGCCTCCCTGCATAGCCGCAGAGCTTGTCGAGAGGTGCCACCTGTCTTGAGAGTACCGTATCAAACACAACCCCCTTGAGTTCCTCTACCCTCGTGTGCAGAGCAACAGCATTGGTAATTCCAAGTTCCTTGATCATGGCTTGACATGCAGCAATTTTTTTCCCGGTCGCATCGACGAGAAGAAACCGGGTGCGGGGAAAAAGGAGAGAGAGCGGAATGCCCGGCAGTCCTCCCCCTGTTCCGAGATCAAGAACAGACTCATTATCGCGGAACTTGTGGTGGAGGCTGATCAGGAGTGAATGAAAAATATGTTTGATGATGACCGGTGCGTCCTCCTTCCGACTGATCAGGTTAATTTTGTGGTTCCATTCTTCGAGGCATTCGCCGTAGCGCACAAGTTGTTGAAGTGTCTCAAGATCGACCTCTATAGCCTGTTCAGCACATAATGCCTGCAGTATCGAGAGATCATCATTGTGTCGTTCCATAAGTGTTCAATCCATTCTGTTCGAGAGTTTACCCCAAAAAACAATATTTTACCATGATTGACAAATTGCCGGGCTTCTTTGCGGCGGTGCTTGCCCTTCGTTCAACAAAAATATTTGTAAATTACGGCTGAGTTGTGTCATTCATTGTTTTTGGTGGAACAACTTAAATAAGTTTATTCTTTTCTGTACTATAGAGACTATGAAGTATTTATGCTCAGTTTCGGGATGAGTGGCTTGTTTTTTTTGTGTTCACGATGAGTTTTTTTAGAAATGCGGATAGTAGAGGGCGTTTTATGAGTAATACTTCAAGCCTGCATGTTTATGCTGTTATCATGGCGGGCGGGATAGGCAAAAAACTTTGGCCACTGTCAAGGAAAAAAATGCCAAAGCAATTTGTTGATCTGTTGGATGATGGAACAATGGTGGCAAAAACCGTACGACGCATTTCCCCATTGGTGCGTGAGGAGAATATTTTCATTATTACCAGCGAGCTGGGTCGAACACTTCTTTCAGGTTCTCTGGGCAGTGTCATTCGTGGCAATATTATCGTTGAGCCCTCAAGCCGCAATACTGCACCCTGCATAGCCCTTGCAACAGCGCATATTAAAAAAAGGGATCCAGATGCAATAACCATTGTTCTTCCTTCCGATCATCTTGTGCTTGATGAAGAGGCATTTATTAAAATTGTTGAGGCATCCATTGAGATCGCGAGCGAAAAAAAAGCTCTTGTAGCCATCGGCATTAAAGCCGATCGTCCAGAAACCGCCTACGGTTATATTCAGGTTGATGCACAGCGTTCAATTCCGATGTCTTTTTCAGACCTGCATGATTTTTTGCTTTTCAGGGTAAAGGCGTTTGCTGAAAAGCCGGATGCTGTGACTGCGTCCGAGTTTCTTGAAAGCAAAGATTTTTACTGGAACAGCGGGGTTTTTATCTGGCATATTGATGTCATCGAGAGGGAATTTGAGCGCTCCATGCCCGATTTGTACAAAGATTTGCTTGCCATCTATGAAAGCCTTGGCTCGGAGAGTGAGCGTGAGGTCATAGAGGATGTTTACTCATGGATTCATCCTCTGTCTATTGACTACGGCATCATGGAGAAGGCTGAAACGGTTTTTGTACTGGCGGGAGAGTTCGGCTGGTCTGATCTCGGCTGCTGGGACGAAGTACTCAAAATAGCCGGTAGTCGAAACGCATTTGCCGGGGAGTTCCCCGACAGCCAAGTGGTACAGATCGACTGCGATAATGTTTTTGTAAAAAAAACGGCTGGTAAAGTCGTCTGCACCATAGGACTTCGTGATGTCGTCATTGTTGAGACCGATGACGCACTCCTTGTTTGCAGCAAGGGGAACTCGCACCGGGTGGGTGACGTTGTCGATGCACTCCGGCGAGAAGGGCTTGAAGAGTACCTTTAGTGCTCATCGTCAAATAGGAGCATTGCTGGTTTCAGGACTTTACTATCCAGCTTGCACCCTCCTTTGTATCCTTGATTTCTATCCCGATTTCAAGGAGTTGGTCACGTATTTTGTCACTGAGTGAGAAATCTTTATTCTTTCGAGCCGCAGCGCGCAGGTCAAGCAGGACATCCATCACGCCGTCAAGTCTTTTGCCGTTCAATTCCTCACCCCTGTCTCCAGCTTGGCCACCGTCCAGCATTATTCCGAGAATCTCCCGACCTGCTTGATCAAAAAAAGCCTCCGCCTTTTGCCGGGATGCTTCCGATATGCCCTCAATGCGATCAAGTGCGGTGTTCACCGATTTGGAGAAGTCGAACAGCACCGCAATGGCTATCGGAGTGTTGAAATCATCATTCATCGCATCGGTAAAGCGTTGCTGGAATGAGGCAGACTCAAAAACCCCGCTTCCCGGGTTTTGCTCTCTAAGGCGGCGCTGGCTCTCATAGAGTTTTTCAAGTCCCGTTGCCGATGCCTTAATAGCGGTTTCGGAATAATCAAGTTGTGATCGGTAGTGTGATTGCAGAATAAAAAAGCGGATGACCAGTGGGTCGATATTCTTGAAAATCTCGTTCAAATTGACCGAGTTTTTCAGGGACTTCCCCATTTTTATTCCGTTGATGGTTACCATGTTGTTGTGCATCCAGAATCTGACGTAGGGTTTGCCAGTGACCGATTCTGATTGGGCTATTTCACAGTCGTGGTGGGGAAACTTGTTTTCCATCCCCCCTCCGTGAATATCAATTGTCTCTCCAAGATATTTCATCGACATTGCCGAACACTCCAGATGCCAGCCAGGATAGCCGATACTCCATGGAGCGTTCCATTTCATCAGATGCTGCTCATCAGCCTTTTTCCAGAGCGCGAAATCGGAAGGGTGGCGTTTTTCGGAGCGAGTCTCCACTCTGATGCCTGATTGCAGTGCCTCCTGATCAGTGCGTCCCGAAAGTTTGCCATAGGCAGGAAACGACTCCAGAGAGAAATAGACGCTGCCATTGACCTCGTAGGCGTGACCGCTCTGTATTAACTTTTCAACCAGAGCAATTTGCTCTGGAATGTGGGCGGTGGCCGCAGGAGCAATATTTGGGCGAAGAATCGCCATCCGATCCATATCATGATAGAAACTTCGGGTGTAGAACTGCGAAATTTCCATGGGATCTGTTTGTTCGAGGCGCGATTGTTTTATGATTTTGTCCTCACCCTCATCGGCGTCATCAGTCAGGTGGCCCACATCGGTAATGTTCTGCACATACTTTACCCGATACCCGCTGTGGCGCAGCCAGCGAACGACCACGTCAAACGAGACATAGCTTTTTGCATGGCCAAGGTGTGCATGGCCATAGACGGTTGGCCCGCATACATACATGGTTACAATCCCCGGATGCAGGGGTTCAAATTTCTCTTTTGTTCTGCCGAGGGAGTTATAAATGAAGAGTGACATCTTCTGCTGTTCTGCCTTTTTCTTATGGTGGAGTGAGGGTCTTGTACGCCTTAATGGCCCGATGAAAGTTAAACATTTGGGTTTTTAACGCAAGGTTTTTAGCTTCCTTTTTATAGCTCTTTTTTTATGACCGCTCTTTTTGTATGAAAATTGTTAATTCCACCTTTCACATCAGTGTTTCCGCTCTTTCCGGGCTTCCGGAAGAATCATTTCCCGAAATTGTTTTTGCAGGACGCTCCAATGTAGGAAAATCGACGCTGCTCAACTCCCTTACAGGGATAAAAGGTCTTGCAAAAACCAGTTCCACACCGGGCAAAACAAGATTGATTAATTATTTTCTTGTCAACAGCACTCTGTTTTTTGTCGATCTCCCGGGTTACGGCTATGCGGCCGTCGCTCATGCCGAGAAGGCCTTGTGGGGTACTCTTCTCTCCTCTTTCATCATACAACGGCGCTCTATCTCGCTGGTTGTGCTGCTTCTCGACTCCCGCCACCCGGCCATGCAGTCCGACAGGGCGATGATCAGTTTTCTTGAGGCTCACGACAAGCCTTACGCCATCGTGCTGACCAAGTATGACAAGCTTACGCAGAAGGAAAAGGTACAAACCAGCCGTATTATGGAAAGTTGCGCGGCTAAAGCCAAATTTATTGTAAATTATTCATCGTTTTCAGGCAAGGGAAAGGGTGAGCTTCTGGCTCATTTTGATCATTATATCTGTCAATAAAAACAATCGTCGTGGAATCAAAAAAATTCAGGACTCCGTCACAGTCGGCAACGGTTATTGTCGGCACACAGTTCGGTGATGAAGGCAAAGGAAAGCTTGTGGATTACCTTTCGGACAAGTATGATATTGTTGTCCGTTATCAGGGTGGGGCAAATGCCGGTCATACCATCTGCTTCGATAATAAAACCGTCGTGCTGCATCTGATTCCCTCTGGAATTTTTAATAAAAAATGTGTTTGTGTTATCGGTAATGGCGTGGTCATTGATCCAGCGGCGTTGCTTGATGAGATCAAAAAGGTTGAGGAGCTTGGTTATGAGGTGACGGGCCGGCTTTTTATCAGCCATAATGCCCATCTGATCATGCCCTATCACAAACTGCTCGACACCCTGCATGAAAGTGCCCAGGGTGATCAGAAAATAGGGACAACCGGCCGTGGTATCGGTCCGAGCTATGAAGACAAGTTTGCACGGCAAGGCATAAGGGTTGTCGATTTGCTTAGTGCGGAAGTGTTGCAGGAGAAGCTTCGTGAAAACCTGGCAGCCAAGAACAAGCTTTTCAAGAATATTTATGAGAAGGAAGAGATTGATGTAGAGGTGATGGTGCGTGAGTATGAAGAGTTCGACAAGATTATCGATCCTTATGTAACCAATACCCAGCTCTACCTGAACCGCCAGCTCCAGGAGGGAAAAACTGTACTCCTTGAAGGTGCCCAGGGCTGTCTGCTTGATGTTGACCATGGGACCTATCCCTATGTGACCTCCTCCAACCCGACTTCAGGCGGCGCCTGCACCGGCTCCGGTATAGCACCAAATTATATCGGCAAGGTGATAGGTGTTTGCAAGGCCTACATGACCAGAGTAGGCAACGGAGCATTCCCATCGGAACTTCTTGATGAAACAGGGGAGCGTCTCGGTCGTATTGGCCACGAGTTTGGTGCCACAACCGGAAGAAAACGCCGCTGCGGCTGGATCGACCTTGTGGCTCTCCACTATTCGCTTGTCATTAACGGAGTGACGGAAATTGCGCTCACCAAGCTTGATGTGCTTGACTCTTTTGAGGAGATCAAGGTCTGCACTTCCTATATGCTTGATGGCAAGGAGATCCATGATTTCCCTACCGATCATCAGACACTTTCGAGGGTAACGCCGCTTTTTACCACCATGAAAGGGTGGATGGCATCGAACGTGCACGCCCGGAGTTTTTCCGATATGCAGCCAGAAGCGCAAAACTACGTCGCCTTCCTCGAAGATGAGCTGCAGGTACCTGTTACCTTCATCTCGGTCGGTCCCGGACGTGAAGAGACGGTTTTCAGATAATCAACCACTCTTTTTATGGCATTGATGGATATAGCAGTCCTTCCTCTCGACAGCAAGGAGGGGAGCTTGAGCGGTTTTGTTGCCGCGCTGCAGGAGCTTCTTGCTGCAAGCGGTTGCAGCTTCAGGCTTCACGATATGGGGTCGACGGTCGAAGGGCCAGCGCCCCTGCTTTTCGATCTTGCGCTGAAGCTTCATGAATACTCGTTCAGTCAGGGCGGCAAGCGCGTCTACACGGTCATGAAGATTGATGACCGCCGTGATCGGGCGGTCCGACTTGGCGAAAAAAGTGCCTCGGTCAAAGCCAAAATAGTCCCTGCGGGGAGGACGGAAGAGTAGGGGGATTACTGAAAATATTTTATCTTCACCTCTCTTTACGTTTGGCCTCTGTAACACAGCTTTATTGCGGGCAGTAACTCTCAAAAGAAAACAGTTATGATGCAGCTTTCCCGAGATATTCAGGTAATCAAGGAAGATAACGTTACGCACAGTTTTTGTGGTCTTGCCTGTGTTGGCTGGATGTACCAGAAAATCAAGGACAGCTTTTTTCTTGTGCTCGGAACGCATACCTGCGCTCATTTTTTGCAGAATGCTCTCGGCATGATGATTTTTGCCAAACCGCGCTTTGGTATTGCCCTTATGGAGGAGGGCGATCTCTCAAAGAATGAGCCAACCCTCGAAGAAATTATCCGTGAAATCAAGGCCGACCATAATCCGTCGGTGATTTTTCTTCTCTCTTCGTGTACTCCCGAGGTTATGAAGGTTGATTTCAAGGGGCTTGCCCATCTCCTCAGTACGGATGATGTGCCGGTACTCTTTGTGCCTGCAAGCGGTCTTGTCTATAATTTTACCCAGGCAGAGGACTCGGTGCTCTCCGCCCTTGTGCCCTTCTGCCCCGTGGCACCAGCAGGTCAGAAAAGTGTGGTTTTTCTCGGCTCGGTCAACGACGTAACGGCTGATGACCTCCGAGCCGAAGCCGAAGCGCTCGGGATTTCGGTCGGCGGGTTTCTTCCTGAATCCCGTTTCGATAAAATGCCTGCCATTGGCCCCGATACTGTTCTTGCGCCGATTCAACCATATCTTTCAAGGGTCGCCGTCAAGCTTGCCCGTGAACGCGGCGCCAGCGTCCTTCACTCACTCTTTCCTTTCGGTCCTGATGGTACTCGAGCCTTCTGGGAGGATCTTGCCCGCGAATTCGGGATCACGGTCAATCTTCGGGATCGTGAAAAAGCTGCGTGGGAGAAGATCCGTAACCAGACTGAGCTTCTTAAAGGTAAAAAGGTCTTTTTGACTGCCGACACCATGATGGAGTTGCCGCTTGCACGCTTTCTCCACAGTGCCGGGGCTGATGTAGTCGAATGCAGCAGCGCCTATATCAACAAGAAATTTCATGCGCGAGAACTTGAGGCTCTTGATGGTGTTCGCGTCGTTGAGCAGCCAAACTTTCATCGTCAGCTTGAGGATGTTCGGCGCATCCAGCCCGACTTGATCATTACGTCGTTGATGACGGCCAACCCTTTTGTTGGCAACGGTTTTGTTGTGAAGTGGAGCATGGAGTTCATGCTGATGTCCATTCACAGTTGGTCGGGAGTTGTTACTTTGGCCAATATGTTCGTTTCACCGCTCCAGCGCCGCAGCAAGTTGCCAGCGTTCGACCGGGAGGTCTGGCTTGAAGGAGTCATGCCGAGCGCTGAATAATTCACCGACCTGAAAATGTAATAAACAAACGACACAAGAGTATGCGCTTAGCTTTCTGGCTCTACGAGGGCACCGCCCTCCATGGTATCAGCCGCGTCACCAACAGTATGAAAGGGGTTCATACCGTCTATCATGCTCCCCAGGGAGATGATTACATCACGGCAACCTACACCATGCTTGAACGAACCCCGCAATTTCCCGGCTTGTCGATCAGTGTGGTTCGTGGAAGAGACCTTGCTCAGGGAGTATCGCGACTTCCCGCAACGCTTCAGCAGGTCGATCACCACTACAACCCTGAACTTATCGTCATTGCGCCGAGCTGCAGCACGGCTCTTCTCCAGGAAGATCTCCATCAACTGGCAGCCCATTCAGGTTTGCCGCAGGAAAAAATTCTGGTCTATGCGCTTAATCCCTTCAGGGTATCGGAAAACGAGGCGGCTGACGGTCTCTTGACTGAACTGGTGAAACGCTATGCCGTTGCCCAGGAGAAAACAGCGCAGCCTTCAGTGAACCTGATCGGCTTTACCTCACTCGGTTTTCATTTGCGTGCCAACCTGACAAGCATCCGGCGCATGTTGCAGACGCTTGGCATTGCGGTCAACGTTGTTGCTCCATGGGGAGCCAGCATCGACGATTTGCGAAAACTGCCCGCCGCCTGGCTCAATATCGCCCCTTATCGCGAAATCGGTACAACTGCGGCGGAATACCTCGCGGAAACCTTCGACATGCCAGCTCTCTACGAAGCCCCTATCGGGGTTGAGCCCACGCTTGCATGGCTCCGCTCCTTGATTGAGAAGCTTAATGCAGCAGGTGTTGAACGGGGAGTTCCTCCGATTGCCATGCCCAAGATGCACGCATTCTCGCTTGATGGCCAGAGTGCTCCAAGCGGTGTGCCCTGGTTTGCCCGGACAGCCGACATGGAGAGTTTCAGCAATAAACGCGCCTTTGTTTTTGGAGACGCGACCCATACCGTTGCCCTTGTAAAGTTTTTGCGCGACGAACTTGGTATGCAGATTATCGGTGCTGGCACCTATCTGGAGCGTCACGCCGATTGGGTCCGCAAGGAGCTGGAAGGCTACCTTCCTGGCGCACTCATTGTTACCGACAAGTTTCAGGATGTTGCACAAATCATCGACGATCAAATGCCCGACCTGGTTTGTGGCACACAGATGGAGCGGCACAGTTGCCGCAAGCTCGATGTTCCCTGCATGGTGGTCTGTCCACCAACCCATATTGAAAACCATCTGCTCGGCTACTACCCCTTCTTTGGTTTTGATGGTGCCGATGTTATTGCCGACAGGGTCTATCTCTCCTGCAAACTCGGCCTTGAAAAGCATCTTATCGACTTTTTCGGTGACGCCGGCCTTGAATATGAGCAGAGCGAAGCATCGCCGTCCCCTGAAGAGTCACAGCCATCCGGCAGTAATGGCCATCTTTCACCGGAGCTCACAGCCGATGTGGTGACGATTACAGAGGAGGGAGAGATGAAGTGGAGTGATGAGGCTGAAACCATGCTCAAGAAGGTGCCCTTCTTCGTTCGTAAAAAGGTGCGGAAGAACACAGAAACCTTTGCCCGGGGTAACGGTGACACCATGGTCTCAGTAGAGGTGTTCCGGCAGGCAAAAGAGTCGCTTGGCGGGTAAGATTTTCCAGAAAAACTCCTGGTTGAACAGCAAAAAAAGGTTGCTTCTTTCAGTCGGCTGTCGGTATTTCAGAGTTTCTCTTTCACAGAAAAGAATGCTCTTGTTGAGTTGTTTTCATCAATCAAATTCTCTGTTATCATTATGAGTTTAGTTTTAGCGGTATATGGCAAGGGTGGCATAGGAAAGAGCACCACAAGCGCCAACATCTCAGCGGCACTTGCCCTGAAAGGTGCCAAGGTACTGCAGATAGGTTGTGATCCCAAGCATGACAGCACATTCCCCATTACAGGAAAACTGCAGAAAACCGTTATCGAAGCTCTTGAAGAGGTTGATTTTCACCATGAGGAGCTGAGCGCAGAGGATATTATTGAAACGGGATTTGCTGGTATCGATTGCCTTGAGGCTGGCGGACCTCCTGCTGGAAGCGGCTGCGGCGGCTATGTTGTTGGAGAATCTGTTACCCTGCTCCAGGAACTTGGTCTTTACGAAAAATATGATGTTATTCTTTTTGATGTGCTTGGCGACGTGGTCTGTGGAGGCTTCAGTGCTCCGCTGAACTATGCCGACTACGCCATCATTATTGCCACCAACGATTTCGACAGCATTTTTGCGGCCAACCGCCTTTGTATGGCCATCCAGCAGAAAAGCGTCCGCTACAAGGTGAAGCTGGCAGGCATTGTTGCCAACCGCGTTGACTATACTACTGGCGGAGGCACCAATATGCTCGACCAGTTTGCCGAAAAAGTTGGAACAAGGCTGCTTGCCAAAGTACCCTACCATGAACTGATCCGCAAAAGCCGGTTTGCCGGCAAAACCATGTATGCCATGGACGATACACCCGACAAGGAGGAGTGCCTTATACCCTACAATGAAATTGCCGATTACCTCATTCAGGAGAACCCCATTGCCTCAGTACCCGTGCCAATCGGCGACAGGGAAATCTTCAAAATGGTCAACGGCTGGCAGTAACTCTGATTTTCATATTGGCACAAACACAAAAAAAAAGGCAGCTTTCGGGCTGCCTTTTTGCATTGCGTCAGTTCAAATTTCACACTGATAGTGGCATCGTATGTTTCCGTTCTCCTTATTGATGTTTGGCTTGATTTTTGTTGCCGGGTTGACCAGCTCCTGCAGAAGGGTGGTGAATGTGCCAAGGTAGAAGTTGCCGACAACCGGATGGCTCGGGAAGGTTACCTTGACGGTTATTTCAGGCGGTTGACTCATGGAGTAGGTAAATTCACCGCTTCCGGCAAAAGTCCAGGCGTTTTTGCTGATGGCGAACAGAAAAAGCCGGAATGCCAGGCGGTGTGGCAAGAGTTTCAGGAATTTCTGGAAAATGAAGGGGATTCGCACTTTTAGAAGGTATCGGGCGGTTTGTTCCCCAGCCTCTTTGAGGATGGCAGAAGTCTCTCCGATCTCTTTTTGCAGCGCAATAACAAGGGAATGAAACTTCGCTTCTTCGACCATCTCTTTTGGGAGGTTTCCGATAAGGTACCCCTGGCCGATTTTGCGGAGCAGCGCGTCAGATTTTGTTTTACCATACAGAGCCTCAAGGGCCGTAACGGTCTGAATAATGGAATTAGGGCCTATTCTGGAAGATGTGTTCATCGTGGAAAAAATTGGTTTTGTTACTTAGACGCGGTGATTCGAATATCGATATGCTCTGTTGTCCATCGCGGACGTACGGTTACTTTTTCCGGATACAATCCGAATGGTTCGGCTGGCTGAAACGGTTCGATGGAGCCAGGATTCCATTGCCGTTCGGGATCGGGCTTTTTGCCATTGGAGGGTATAAATGCACTGATGGTATAGTTGCCGGAAGGGAGGTTCGGGAAAGAGTACTGTAACGCGCCGTTTCGCTCGCGCGATGCCGTTGTGCGGTACGATGCTGTCAAACTTGATGCTTCAACAATAACGTACGGCGCGGAGGTAAAGCAGATCCCCGAGATGGTTCCGGTTTCAGCAGGGGCTGTTACCTTGCTGGCTGGTGGAGATTTTTCGCTTTTGTGGCGCATGTCGGAAAGTCTGAAGAGGAGATCGGAAGAGCCTGTGGCCACAATTGCTTTACTGCAAAAGCCAATTTCCTCTGTTGCTGCGTCAATGCGCCGGTCACCGTTTCGATCGTTGAACGCAATAATCTGGTACAATCCTTTGGCAAGGTATTGTAAAGAGAAGGCTCCTGAGCCGTTGGCCTGTACAAAATAATCGGGTTCTCCTTGCAGAAGGGTTCCGGCAGTGGAGCTTTCCGGGTGTTTGGCAAAAGCAACTATCAGTGCGTTCGTTGCAGGTGAATAGTCTCTATTGAACACTGTTCCATTGATTATCCCGTTATCAAGAACCGCTCCGGTCGAAAATGCCAGGGTATAGGGGGCCGCAAAGGTGTGTCCATTGCTGTCTCTGAGCTTTTTGTCAAGAGTTAGGATATAGGTACGCTCTTGCTGCAGGGGTTTGAACCCTTTTATTTCCATTTTTCTTCCAGAAACAGCAATATCGTATTCGCCAATGGATGGCGAAATATTGACCGTATTGAGCAGTTGCCGCACGGAAATATCATGGTTGAATGTCAACTGAATTCTCTCTGTTGAGACCTGAACGGCCGATGGCGCAGGATCAGAAAAGAGCACCTGCAACGGAGTTGCATCAACAGGGCCTCCCGAAGGTGGCCGATCGGAAGCGCAGCCGCTGGTAAGCCAAAGCAGAAGAAAAAGGAAGATATTTGTGATGCGTGAGGTACTCTGCATGAAAATCCTTTGGTTCCTTGGTGAATGAGGCTTGATTGTATGTGACTGTGAAAATTCGTAAATTAGAAACTAATGTAGTTCTATGAAAGCTTTTCATGAAAAATTATAGATTGAGTGTCATATAGATGTCCAGACGAAACTTTAAAGTTCTTTATGTCTCCGGTGAAGTCTCTCCTTTTGTAAGGATCAGCCCCCTTGCTGATTTTATGGCATCATTCCCCCAAGCTATTGAGGAGGAAGGATTTGAGGCCCGCATCATGATGCCGAAGTACGGTACTATCAATGACCGTAAATTCCGGTTGCACGACGTATTGCGTCTTTCCGACATTGAGGTCGATCTCAAGGAGAAAATCGATTTGCTGCACGTTAAGGTTACCGCGTTGCCTTCAAGCAAGATCCAGACCTATTTCCTGTATAACGAAAAATATTTTAAACGTAACGGTCTTTTTACAGATAGACACAATGGAAGCGATCTGAAAGGGAGTGCCGACAAGGTTGTTTTTTTCAATGTTGGTGTACTTGAGACCCTGCAGCGGCTTGGCTGGAAACCTGATATTATCCATTGTCACGACTGGCATGCCGGTCTTATTCCCCTTCTTTTGAAAACGGTCTATGCCTCCCATGAGTTTTTCAAAGATGTAAAAACAGTTTTTACTATTCATAATATTTATCGTCAGGGAATTCTTCCCCTCAAGGCATTTCAGAAGTTGCTTCCTGAAGAGGTTTGCTCCGCTCTGCATTGCCATGACGATGAGGTTAATCTGCTCTATACCGGCGTTGAACATGCCGACCTTTTGACGACGACCTCGAAACTCTATGCAGAGGAGATTGTGCAGGATGGCCTGAAGGCCTACGGGCTTGGCCGGGTTCTTGAGGAGCAGCAGGCAAAGTTTTATGGTATTGTGAATGGTATCGATACCCGGCAGTGGAACCCATCGACCGACAAGCTCATCAAGAAACGGTACAGCAATGAGCACATGGATGGCAAGCTTGACAACAAAAAAGCACTGCTTGAAGAGGCTGGCCTTCCGTACACCGAAGGTGTGCCTGTCGTGGGGGTGATCATCAACTTTGACGAGTTTCAGGGAGCCGGGCTGTTGCAGCAGAGCCTTGAGCAGCTTGCATCTCTTGATATTCAGCTTGTGATCAGCGGCTCTGGTGATAATAAGTACGAAAAAATTTTTCAGGATTTTGCTTTGGAGCATCCTGAGCAGGTGAGCTTTCATGGCGAATACTCTGACTCTTTTTTTCACCTTTCCATTGCGGGGCTCGATATCCTGCTCATGCCAGGCATGATTGAGTCATGCGGCATGATCCAGATGTTTGCCATGAATTACGGGACGATACCGGTTGCTTATGCCGGAGGAGGAATTGTAGAAACCATAGAGGAGTGCGCTGAAGAGAGTGGTTCAGGATTCATTTTTCATGATTATACCGCCGATTCGCTTGTTGGCAAGCTTCAAGAGGCTCTTGCCAGTTTTCATGATGAGGAGAGTTGGCAGCAGATTGTTACGACTGCCATGACCCGCGACTTTACCTGGAAAAAATCGGCAGAAGAGTATGATCAGTTGTACCGAGAACTTCTTGAACAATAGGCTTTTATGGAGCAGAAAACCAGGGTGCTTTTTCTTGACCGGGATGGTACCATCAATCAGGACACCGGCTCATACGTTTTTTTGAAAGAACAGTTGAAGCTGATTGATCGCTCAGACGAGGCTATTGCGCTTGCAAAGAGTGCCGGATTCCGGATTGTCATTGTGAGCAATCAGGCGGGGATTGCCAGAGGCATTGCTACGATCGGGCAGGTCGAAGAGGTGAACCGTTATCTCAACGAGCTGCTTGCGGCCAAAAATGCCAGCTTTGATCGTTGTTATTACTGCCCCTTTCATCCCGAATATCCTCATCCAGAGTACGACCGTTTTGCTGATTTCCGCAAACCGGCAACAGGGATGGTTGAACTGGCCATCAACGATTTTTTAAAAGAGGGGATCATTGTTGACCGAAGCGCTTCATTTTTTGTCGGAGATAAAACACTCGATGTCGAGTGTGGCCTGCGTGCCGGACTCCGCTCGGTGCTGGTTCGTACCGGCCACAATGAAGAGGCGCTCTGCATGTTGCGGAACATTATTCCCGAATTTGTTGCGGACGATCTTTATCAAGCCGTTACGGAGCATATCCTTGCCCTCTGCTGATTTTTTTTTGATGTATCATGGCAGCCTCTTCAGGCCATGCTGACACTTTATCTGCACATCCCATTCTGCAAGGCTCGCTGCTCATACTGTGATTTTTATCTGGTGACGGGTGGTGAGCAGATCGCAGCTTTTTTCAGCGCACTCTCTCTTGAAACCGCATCCCGGTCGGAGGAGCTGAAAAGGCAGACCATCAGCGCCATTCATGTTGGTGGAGGCACTCCGTCGATGGTGCCTGTGCGCTATCTTACCGGATGGCTTGAGGAGCTTGCGGCCCTTTGCAGCTTCTCTCCTGATCTTGAGATAGCCCTTGAGGCTAATCCTGAAGATCTCAGCCTTAAAAAAATGGACGAACTGCGTGCGGCGGGCATAACGAGGCTCAGCATCGGAGTGCAGTCGTTTACTACAGAAAAGCTCCGTACACTTGGCCGGGCGCATACGGCACTCCAGGCGGGGCGGGTAACCGCCGATGCACTCCAGCGGTTTGAGTCGGTAAGCGTTGACCTGATATGCGGGGTGCCCGGAGAGAGCCGTTCACTATGGCAGGCCGATCTGCATGAGGCTCTGGCACTGCGACCCCATCATCTTTCGCTCTACATGCTCTCTGTTGAGCCGAAAACTATCCTCCACCGCCAGGTAGTCAAGGGTCTTGTTACTGTTCCGGATGATGCTCTGCAAGCCTCTCTCTATGAAGATGCGCAGAGTGCATTGTCGCTTCGGGGGTACAGCCAGTACGAAGTCTCCAATTTCTCGCTGCCCGGCCACCATTCCCGCTACAACCTTGCCACATGGAAGCGGGAGCCCTACCTTGGCTTCGGCCCCTCTGCGCACAGCTTTTTTGTTTCATCGCAGCAGGAGCGTCGTACAGCAAATGTTTCGAGCCTTACACGATATCTTGCAGCTCCAGCAGATTCAACCGTTTTTCGTGAAGAGCTTTCGGCTGAAGAGCGTTTTACTGAACAGGTATTTCTTTCACTTCGAATAAACAGCGGTCTGGATGTTGACTTTTTGCGAAAAGGAAATAAATTAGGTCACATGCTTTTATCGGCCATTGCCCGATTTATAGAGAAAGGGTGGATAGAGCAGCAGAAAGAGCGTCTTTATTTGACCAAAAAAGGTTTTTTGTTTGCCGATCTCATTGCCGAAGAGTTTATTTTCGGGTAACCCAATACTTCTGAGCACGTTTCATCTATGACACACCGGACGATTAACCGCACGCTTGCTGCCGTTCTTTTTTTTGTCGCCGAAATATTATATCTCCGCACCATGGCCCCCACCTTCTCGTTCTGGGATTGCGGGGAGTTTATTGCCACAGCCTGCACGCTCGGGATCCCTCATCCTCCCGGATCGCCCCTTTTTCTGTTGCTCGGGCGCCTCTTTACGATGATTCCCTTTTTCAGTGATATCGGGGCAAGGGTAAACCTGATCAGTACTCTTGCAAGTGCTGCAACCATTATGCTGACCTACCTCATCACGGTACGGCTGATCGAAATGTACCGCAAAAGTGATCCCGACCTCTGGAGTCCGGCTGAGAGGATTTCGGCCTACGGAGGTGCTGTGGTTGGCGCCCTTGCTCTTGCCCTCTCCGACAGCTTCTGGTTCAATGCTGTTGAGGCGGAGGTTTACGCACTCTCCTCATTGTTTACTGCCTTGATTCTCTGGCTTCTTCTCCGCTGGTACGAAGAGGAGCCAAAGCCTGGCAACGAAAGGTGGCTGCTGCTCGTCATGTACATTATCGGCCTTTCGATTGGTGTACACCTGCTCAGTCTGCTTGCCGTTTTTGCCGTCGCGCTCGCTTGGTACTTTAAAAAACAGCAGGTTACCGTTACATCTTTCGCACTGCTCATTGTTGCCTCGTCTGCTCTTTTTTTTCTGATCTATATCGGCATTATCAAGGGGCTTCCACTGCTGCTCCAACTGACTTCATGGTGGGGATTTCTCCTCTTTCTCGTCTTGCTTGGCACAGCCCTGTGGTATTCGCATATCCATCGCCGTGCGCTCCTGAACACCCTTTTGATGTCGCTTCTTCTTATCATTATTGGTTATACCTCCTACGGCATGATTTTCGTACGGGCGCAGGCAGGGCCGCCTATCAACGAAAATAACCCTTCATCGTCCGAAGCCTTTGTATCCTACCTCAATCGCGATCAGTACGGTGATATGCCACTTTGGCCAAGACGATGGTCGCCCGAGCCGGTACATCAGTACTTTTATCAGCACTATTCAAGTGATCTCGACTTTTTTGTCACCTACCAGATGAAGAAGATGTACTTCCGCTATTTCGGCTGGCAGTTCATCGGGCGTGAGCACGATATGGAGGGAGCCGGAGTTGACTGGTCGGTGCTTTGGGGGATTCCATTCCTTGTGGGGCTGATCGGAGCAATCACCCACTTCAGGCGCGAGTGGAAGATGGGGCTGGTTGTGACAACCCTTTTTGTGTTGTCCGGGGTAGCGCTTGTTATCTATCTTAACCAGACAGAACCTCAGCCGCGAGAGCGGGATTATAGTTATGTTGGCAGTTTTTTTGCCTTTGCTCTCTGGATAGGGATCGGCGTTGAAAGTATCTGGCAATGGCTCGGGTCGAGATTGAAACCTGCCGGTAGCAGAAACCAGATGATTCTTGCCGCGTTGATCGTCGCTACCGGTCTCATCCTCATCAATGGCAGGATGCTGTGGGCCAACTACAGGGTACATGACCGCTCAGGCAACTATGTTCCGTGGGACTGGGCATGGAATTTGCTTCAGAGCTGTGAAAAAGATGCCATTCTTTTTACCAACGGCGACAACGATACCTTTCCCTTGTGGTACCTCCAGGAGGTTGAGCGCATCAGAACCGATGTGCGTGTGGTCAACCTGAGCCTTGCCAATACCGGATGGTATCTTGAACAGTTGAAAAACAGCTCTCCCCGTGGGGCGAAACCACTAACCTTCACGATGAGTGACGGTGAGATAGCCGATATCACCTATGTGCCCATTGACTCTGTTGATGCAGAGCTTCCCTCATCCGCAGCCCGCCAGCAACTCTTGCGTGACAGCCGTCTCAATGGTGTTTCGTTACCCTCTGAACCGCTCGATACGATAAAATGGCCTCTGAAGCCAGGCCTCACCTACGATGGTCAGGGATATCTTCGTCCGCAGGATCTTGCGGTGTATGATATTGTCATGAACAACTTTTCCCTGCGCCCGATCTACTTTGCCCTGACGGTTGACCCTGAAAGCATGATCGGCCTTGAAAGCTATCTGCGTCTTGATGGTCTTGCCTACAAGGTGGTGCCGATCAAAAGTGCCGATCCGATGAGCTATGTCAAT
Organism: uncultured Chlorobiaceae bacterium; assembly: GCA_903871235.1. Taxonomy (GTDB): domain Bacteria; phylum Bacteroidota; class Chlorobiia; order Chlorobiales; family Chlorobiaceae; genus Chlorobium. Next base: position 7,371 of record CAIQGA010000171.1, on the reverse strand, counting down.
TCGGCGCTTCTCTATAGAAACCTCCTTCAACTCTTTCGATACCGTAACCTCAATAATCGGCAGGTAACCCTCGAAGAGACCTCAAGAAGGCTTTGCGGCAACTATACGCCCCTTTTTGTCCGCCTCGCCCTTGATTTGGCCGCTGACCCCGAAGAAGTTCTTGCGGTAGACGATGTGTCGGGTAAGCGGCGGAGTGTGCGTCGGGGAACCCTTGCGTTACAGGTACTTGACAGCTCAGCCAGGCTTCTGCCTCTGGCGCAGTATCCCTTGAATCCTGAACTCGCCGGTTCGGTCATTGCACTGTATGTCCGTCTTGGTGAAAAGCAGAAAACCTCTCAATATATTGATTATCTTGAGGGATTGGGCATTCATGCATCTCCGGCCACTGACCCTCGCCTCTACTATGTTCTTGCAAGGGCATACCGCGATGTTGGCAGAAAGGAGGATGCGAAACGCATCATTGCATTGCTTGCCAGAGAACTGAAACAACCAAGGCTGATCGACGAGTTTGAAACAATGAAGTAATAAACACTATGCAAAGTATTATTCATCCAACTGCCGTGATCGGCCAGAGTGCCATTCTTGGAGAGGGTGTTATTGTCGGGCCCTACACGGTTATTGAGGACGATGTTGAAATTGGTGATGGCACGGCGATATGCTCCCATGTCCACATTGCTTCAGGTGCACGAATTGGCCGTGCGTGCAAAATCCATTCCGGTGCGGTACTTGCCACTGAGCCACAAGATCTCAAATTTTCAGGAGAGAAGACCTGGCTCTACGTTGGCGACAGGACGGTCATTCGTGAGTGTGTCACCCTTAACCGGGGTACAAAGGCGAGTGGTAAAACTGTCATTGGCTCTGATAATTTGATCATGTCCTATGTCCACGCCGGGCATGATTGCGTGATCGGTAATCACGTTGTTATCGCCAATTCTGTCCAATTTGGCGGTCATTGTGAAGTTGGCGATTATGCCGTTATCGGAGGGTTGACGGGTGTGCATCAGTTTGTTCGTATCGGTCGCTTCGCCATGGTTGGAGGAATTGCGAGAGCTTCGCTGGATGTGCCACCCTTTGTGATGGCCGGAGGGCATGACTCTTTCCGATATGAGGGGCTTAATGCCATTGGCCTGAAACGGCGAGGCTTTACCTCCGAAAAGATCACTCTCATCCGGGATGCTTACAGAATCCTTTTTCAGTCAGGGCTTCTGCTTGCCAACGCTCTTGAAAAGGTGAAAAATGAGCTTTCTCCAGAGCCGGAAATTCTTGAGATTCTTGACTTTTTTGCATCAGGCGCTCATGGGCGGAAATTTTTAAAGCCATTCAATAAATGATTTTAATAAAGAGATCCTTATGATGCGATGGGCAATTGGCATAGACCTTGGAGGTACGGCCATCAAGGCTGCGATCGTTTGCGAAGAGAGAGGAATTCTGAGTGACCGCACTCTTCTGACTGAGGCAGCATCAGGCTCAACAGGGATTGTCGGGCAATTGGTGGCGCTTGTGGCCGATCTTTACCCTCTTGGTTGTGAGACGCTTGACCCGGCCAATTTTGCCGGTGTCGGAGTGGGAGCGCCGGGGGCAGTTGATGCGGAGAGGGGAGTGCTGAGTTATCCGCCGAACCTTCCTGGCTGGGGCGTCGTTCACTTGCGTGACGAATTGCAGAAGCGGCTGCTCGAAAAAGAGGAACTTTCGATACCGGTTTTTCTCGATAACGATGCCAATGCTGCGGCCTTTGGAGAAGCCTTCTATGGTGCCGGGCGGGAGTTCCATGACTTTTTCATGGTGACCCTCGGTACTGGTGTCGGAGGTGGCATTATTTTGAACAGGAAGCTTTACCGAGGTACTCATGGCACTGCGGGCGAAATAGGCTTCATGATCATTGATTTTGACGGGCCAAACCTTCATGCCTCAATCCGGGGCACCCTTGAAAGCTTTATCGGTAAAAAAGGGATTGTCGATCTTGCACTTGGGATGATTGCAGCAACTCCTTCCGTCTCCATTCTTGGCAAGCTGTGTGACAATGACTTTACCACGCTTTCCCCGCTCCATCTTGAACGTGCAGCACTTGAAGGTGATGAACTCTCTCTTGCCGTTTGGAAGAGAGTCGGCTCAATTCTCGGCGTGGGGCTTGCCAACGTCGCAGCATTGATGGATATCAGAAAATTTGTGATCGGTGGAGGGATTGCTGCCGCAGGAGAGCTCATTTTTAATCCAGCCCTCGATCAGCTTCGTTGCTCCACCCTTCCATCCATGCATGAAGGGCTTGAACTGGTGCCAGCGCTTCTTGGCAACCAGGCAGGAATTTATGGCGCGGCAGCCCTCTGTTTTGGCGAACCATAACGAGCCTCAGCCATGCGTGAACACCTGCTTCATATTCTCTTTCCCCATGTTTGCCTGCTCTGCCGCAAACTGCTCCTTCCAGGTGAAGAGCACTGTTGCAGCGCATGTCGGGCTCAATTTGATCCTTTCAGCAGCCCGGTTGCGGCAGAAGAGCTGCTGCGCAATACCATTGTATCCCATTTTGGTGAAAGCTTTCCCTTTGAACGGGGTTGGTGCCGCTACCAGTTTCACCGAAAGAGCCCCCTGCAGCAGGTACTTCACTCCATGAAGTATGAGGGGCTCTTCACTCTCGGAAAAAGTTTTGGCCATCAACTGGGCGAGTGGATGTTGAACGAAGGGGGGGCAGGAGATATTGAGTGCATTGTGCCGGTACCGCTTCATCCACTAAAAAAAATTGAACGCTCCTATAACCAGTCCGAAAAAATTGCTGAAGGCATCGCCGAGTCATTGCAAAAACCCTTGCAAAGAGAGCTTCTGCGGAGAAAACGGTACACGGTATCGCAGACCGGTCTTTCTGCCCTGGAACGGAAAAAAAATATAGAGGGTGCCTTTCAGGTTGCAAAAGGTGTGGTTGGGCGTCATCTGTTGTTGGTTGATGATGTTATTACAACCGGAGCAACCCTGTCGGCAGCCGCATCAGCCCTGCGCCATGTCGGGGCCGAAAGAATCTCACTTGCCGCAGTAGCCTTAGCCATCAAGGAGTGAAAAATACATGGAACTCTTTTATACCTCAACCACCAACATCGCTCTTGAGAGCGGGAAACTTCTCATAGATGGTGACGAGTTTCATCATCTTGTACGGGTTCTGAGAAAAAAAACAGGAGAAGCAATTCTTGTCACCGATGGCAAGGGTTTGCGCTGTGAGGCCAGAATAGCCGAGATCGGTAAAATCTCTCTGGAGTGCGAACTATTTGACCATAGCCGGGTTGAGCGGCCAACAACCGAGGTAACCGTAGCCCTCTCACTGCTCAAGGCGCCCCAGCGTTTCGACCTTTTTCTGGAAAAGGCTACCGAGCTTGGAGTAACGGCCATCATCCCCATGATTACCACCCGGACACTCTCCCAGCCATCAAGCGAAAAAGTGCAGGCCAAGCTCAAACGGTGGCGAACCATTATGCTCTCAGCCGCCCGGCAGTCAAAACGGTACTACCTGCCCGAGATTAGTGAACCACTCCCTTTTAAAAAGGCGCTTGCGCTTCAGGGATTCGATCTCAAACTGATTCCCTACGAGCTCTCAGAGGAGGCTCCCAAGGCGCACTGTTCCGGCAAAAAAATCCTCTTTCTGATCGGAGGCGAAGGCGGCTTCACCACCGCTGAAATCGGGGAGGCCCGCAGCGCCGGTTTTGGCGAAATCTCTCTGGGAAAAACAATTCTCAGGGCAGAAACCGCCGCAATTTTTGCAGTCGCGTATGTTCGTACCCAGCTCCTTGAAGGGGAGTGCACGGAGTGGTTGTAAGGCTTTTTCAGGCTCATCAAAAAAACGATCATGAACAGCATCAAAACAAATCGGGTCATCCTTCTGTTACTTCTTCTCGTGATCTCCGCCATTTTTATTGCCATGATTCGTTATTTCCTCATGGTTATTGTTCTTGCTGCTCTTTTTTCGGCCCTTTCCATGCCTGTTTTCAACCGTTTTGAACGCTGGTTCAAAAGTAGAAAAAGTTTGAGTGCCTCCATGACCATCTGCACGCTGCTGCTCATTGTTTTTCTTCCCCTTGCCGCCCTTCTCGTTGTTGTTGCCCGGCAGGCAATCAGGATAAGTCGCATTGCCGTGCCCTGGCTCCAGCAGCAGATACTTGAGCCAGCCGCATTCGATCAGCAGCTTCGCACCCTCTCTTTTTATCCAGAGCTTGAACTTTACCGCTCGGATATCTTTCAGAAGGTTGGAGAGCTTGCCGCCAAAACCGGTTCAATCCTCTTCAACACCATCTCCTCCTTTACCTACTCAGCCGTCAGCGATCTCTTGCTTTTTTTTCTTTTTCTCTACACCATGTTCTTTTTTTTACGGGACGGCAAGCAGATACTTGCAAAGTTTCTCTCCTACCTCCCCCTGACGCAAACTGACCAGAGTCGCCTGCTTGGCAAGTTCATTTCGGTGACCAGAGCAACCATAAAGGGCACCATGGTTGTGGGCGCTGTGCAGGGCTCCCTTGCAGCTCTTGCCCTCCATTTTGCCGGTATCGACAGTGCTCTTTTTTGGGGTACCATCATGTCGGTGCTTTCAGTTCTGCCCGTTCTGGGTTCAGCGCTTGTCTGGGTTCCGGCAGTCATCTACCTTGCCATAACTGGCCAGTATCCCCAAGCCATCGGAGTTCTGCTCTTCTGCAGCATTGTGGTCGGCCAGATCGACAACATCCTCCGCCCCATGCTTGTCGGGCACGACACCCAAATGCACGAGTTGCTTATTTTTTTTGGAACCCTTGGCGGCATAGGACTCTTCGGCATTTTCGGTTTTATTCTCGGGCCCATTGTTGCGGCACTCTTTATGACCATCTGGGAGATGTATGGAGAAGCCTTCAGTGACTATCTGTCGGATATTAAAGGGGAGCTGCAATCAGGCGAAGAGGATGCGCCATAAGATACGTTCTCTTGCGGCCTTGCGGCAACAAAAAAAGCGACCTTGCGGGGCCGCTTTTTTGTTTTCCGGAGGGTTCCAGGAAATCAGTTGCTTCTGACAACCTCTTCAGCCGCGAAGAAAAATCCAGCCTCGATGGCGGCATTCTCTTCAGAATCAGAGCCATGAACAATGTTCTCACCCTTGCTGTCGGCATAAAGTTTGCGTACCGTGCCAGAATCAGCCTGTGCAGGATCGGTTGCGCCAATAAGCGTACGGAAATCGGCAACAGCATTCTCCTTTTCAAGAATGATCGGCACACAGGGGCCTGACGACATAAATTCTACCAGCTCACCATAAAAAGGGCGTTCACGGTGTACAGCATAAAACTCACCAGCAGTTTCTCGCGTGAGCTTGATTTTTTTCATGGCCACAACACGGAAGCCAGCACGTTCGATTTGGTCGATAACAGCACCGATAAGCTGCTTTTTAACACAGTCCGGTTTCAGGATGGTAAGCGTTCTTTCCATTGTCTTTGTTTGTATTTGGAGTGCTTGAAGAAACAAGTTCGAGCGAAGATACAGAAATGTGCCCGATTATTGAAACCCGGCGCGCATCTATTCGTATGGGGTGGGTTGTGGGGAATTTAGTTTCCCGCTTGTTGCCGGGAATATCTGTGTCATGGAAGTGGCTTTTGTGTTGGGTAACCTGCATGTGGAAGAAACAGAGATTTTATTCTCCCGGACAGCTCTTTTTTTTCTATTCGTTTTTTATGTTTGCAAGGTTTTTTTGTGGAAAACGAATGTTTTTATGTGTGTGTTTGTTTTGTGGTTATTGGTGTGATTTTTGAGAGTTCTGAAATTATTTTACTATACTTCATCAAGTTTTTGTTGTGTCAAGGCGAAAAAAAATGAAAAATGAGATAGTTGCGGCCCTCTGGTACATCCTCAGATGTTGCAACATACAGTCACTCTTTTGCAACTCATTTACTGGAGGCTGAGTATGCTATTCGAACTATTCAGGAGCTTATGGGGCACAAAGATGATGTATCAAAAATGGTATTTGGCCATACTTATCGCGCTTCTTCCGCTTGTTGCTCAAGGCGGATGGGTTGATCCGAATGGAAAGCTGATTCCGGACACTGAGAGCATGCGCAGTGTTGACGACTTTGGCGTTTAAATAGTTTTTACAGCGAACGAAGATCAGTTTCGCCAAATATGGAACTCATCGACGACTCCACCGAAACTGACGACTACCAATACCGTACGTCTCGGCGAAGCGGTCTCAGCGCTTCTTATTTCTCATAGTGGCGCTCCGAATATCAGCGGCGTCTGCGACGTAGTTTCCGAGTTCATACTTGAAGCGCCAAACGGAAGCAAAACGCTGGCGGGCGGCGGTAAAGTCTGGTCTGGAAAGCCTGCGCAGCCAGGCATGTCGCAGCTTGGTCAAGCGAGTATGACTGTTGGTTTCTATAAGACGGATCCTGTTGGTGACTACAAGATTTCGGCGAATGTCAAAGACAACGTTTCCAGACGCACACTTTCCGTCATGGCGCGGCTGAAGGTTACGAAGTGAGTTCTTGCGCCATGCGGGCCAACCCATCAATTCACCGGACGCTGTGCGGCGCTCCTGACCTTGAACGTTATTTCGCATTGATTCCACAAATCACATAAAAAACATGAAACACCTAATATTCGCAATCATTTTACTCATCCCGCTCTCTTTCGCCTATGCGCAAACGAAGATCACTGTTAATTGTGATAGTGCTGAAACACAGGTTGAAATGAATTTTTGTGCGGAACAGGGGTTCAGGGAGGCGGATAAGGAATTGAACTCGGTCTACAAGCAACTCATGCAGGTGTTGCGATCAAAAAGGAATACGACAGACTCGGAACAGGTGGCGTACAATAAAAAACTTGAGAATTCTGTTATTCAAGCTCAAAAGAGGTGGCTGGAGTTTCGCGACTCAAGCGCGAATATTTGGAGGGTAAAATACGAAGGTGGTTCGGTGATGCCCGTGATTTATTATGGCGTGATGACAAGTCTCACCAAAGCACAAACCAGGGAGTTGCAGGAGTTATTCAACGACAGCAAGTAATATTGTTTCATGCGGGCTAACCAGCCGCCTAAGCTGACGTTGCGGTGCAAGCGTTGGTTTCATTCCGTTACAAGGCATGAAAAAAGAGGTTCAATGGCGTAGCAATGCTGCATCTATTCCGGCAATTGCAGCAGCCTCTTTGGCACTCATTCCCTTTTCTACCAATCGTTTGGCAACTTCAAGTTTCCCTTTCTCAATGCCCTGTTCAACGCCAATCTCAATTCCCTGTTCAATGCCAATTTCGATTCCCTCTTCCTTGCCCTCCATACGGCCAAGTCCGTAGTTTGACTCTACCAAGCTTGCCTCATAGCGCAGGTCATCCTGGTAACGGGCGTATGCCAACTGCTCTTCTTCCGTCATACTCATGATGGAAAAAGAT
>CAIQGA010000170.1 GCA_903871235.1 uncultured Chlorobiaceae bacterium | reverse complement strand
TGTTTCAATCCTCGCATGTTGGGACATTGGAGGGGTTTTGATTTCGCCGTGCAGCCATACAAGTGGCTTTTCATCAATCTTCAACATGGTTGAATATATGTCGAAATTGACATTTTTTTTAAATAAAAACGAAGAAGATGTGTCGCATATATGCAAATGGTAAAAACGTTAAGCTCAAACATGTGTTTACCATGCTCTGGAAAAAGGAGCAAGAGGGGTGGAAGATGCTGCTGTCTTGTTGTGGCGAACTTACAATAGCAATAGTCTTTAGCCCCTGTCGTGGTGCATTCGTTGATCGACATAAGAACGCAATACGGCATTGATTTTTGTCTGATAGCCTTTCCCCTGATTGCGGAAAAATTTTAGCACGTCATAGTCAACGCGCATGTTGAGAATGGCCTTGGGTTGTGGTAATTCTACTGAGGTTTTCGACCAATTAACTACCATGCCTGCTTCGTCGGGATCGGAAGCAATCGCCGCTTCAATCTCCTCATCCGTCATAGCAGCAGCCTGCGCCCAGTTACTTTTGCTCTCGCCGTGCTCCTGCATTGCGCGTAATTCCTTATCCGTGTACTTGACGATACGCTCTTTCCTCGCCATGTCGTGCCCTCCTGAATGATATTATTCTTCGAGTCTCTTCTCGCCATGTCCAGACGACGGTATGAAACTTCCCGCCGATGATGGCTATCGTGAGAAATCGCGCTTCAACGGGATAATTCGATGGAGCTGTGATGGTCTTTCGTCCATCAAAAAGCAGTTGCGTATCTATAAAATCAAGGCCATGCTTTTCAAGGTTCCGTAACCGCTTGTCTTCGTCCCATTCAAACATTGTTTACAATCTACACGATTTGTCTATACATAACAAGGGGAAAATATTGCCTTTCTCCTTACCATCAACCCGTCCTTCCGTACGTACCTCTTCTTGGTTACAAGTTGAGGGGAGGTGCACATAACTCCACGACACTTCTTTTGCTTCATAGTACGCTTTTTATTCTTGTAGAAAAAAGTTGAATCAGCACATTTGACCTGACCATCCCGATTAACAGCAATCGAACACCGCCTGACGCTTCTTATTGGAAAAGAGAGGGAGTTTAACGAAATTCATTTCACAGCATTTTGGCAAGTCATGTTCATGCTGCGAGCATCGGGCAAGTGCGGGCATCTCTGTTGCTGTCAAGCAACGCAATCGGCAGTAACCGTATGTCAAAGTCGGCACTGATATTTGCAGAATATTTTACTTCCATCATAGGGGTACCCTGTATGTTGCAATTTCAGGCTACATAAAAAAAGAGATGAAAACAGATCATGGTGAAATTCAGAAGGCTCAAAAACTGCGCAAGATTTTTATCTAACACCGTTTAGGCGAGTCCTGAAGCTGCGATGGAATTCTTGACAACTTTTATCAATCTTTTTATTGTAAATCGCGGAGATCATTGATGAATACTGTAACTGTTTCGAGTAAGTTTCAGGTTGTTATACCAAAAGAAATTAGAGAAGATCTTGGTCTTCGTGCCGGAGCGACCATGAGTGTCATCAACTATGGAAGTCGGATTGAACTTGTACCTATCCAACCAATGAAATCGCTAAAAGGCATCTTCAAGGGTATCAACACTGAGATTAAAAGAGAGGAAGACAGAATATGAATGTTGTTGACTCTTCTTGCTGGTTGGAATACTTTGCTGGCAGCAAAGTTGGTGATGCCGTAGCGGGAGCAATAGAAGATATTTCATCACTTGTTATTCCATCAATAACCCTTTACGAAGTCTTCAAAAAATTATTGGCTGAAACAAACGAAGATCAAGCTTTACTGGCCGTCGCTCATATGAAACAAGGACGAGTGATCGATCTTGACGCAGACCTGGCGATTTATTCTGCGAAGATTGGCAAGGACAACAAATTAGCGTTAGCTGACAGTATAATTTATGCCACGTCCTCTAAATACGATTGTGCGCTCTGGACACAGGATCAGCATTTCAAGGGTTTGAAGAAAGTGAAATATTTCGAAAAAGAGAAATAGTTGCGTGTCAAGAGGATTCATAATAACGATCTTGCTGATGGATGTGGCCGTGTACTCTTGCTAGGTGCTTTGGACCGCAAGTATCCTAATGCATCTGCTGAATGGCGATAATATTGTTAACTGTTTCTATAAAGAGGGGCAAATGGAAGTTTACACATTACATATTTCGTTTCCGTATGATGAGAATGACATTCCTTGGTCTAAAACTATAGAGGTCAAAGAAGACTTTTCGCTGCAACAGTTACACAAGTATATTCAAAAGATCGTAGATTTTGATGACGATCATTTATACGAATTTTACGTTGGTAAGAAGCCTGGAAATAAGGCTTATTTAGTTCCCAAGAAAACTAAACTGAATGAAATATATCCAATAACGGGATATAAGTTATACTATCATTTCGATTTCGGAGACAGTTGGTTATTTCAGATAAAGAAGTCACGAAAGAAAATAGTACAAGAAATAAATAAAAAATATCCAATTCTCGTTGAGTCAACGGGAGTTAATCCTGAGCAATATCCGGATTATGAAGAATAAAGCAGCTAACCAGACGCTGCATACGGACGCTTCGCGCTAATGCACTTGCGCTTGTTAGCTCTACATTATAAAAAATTAATAGCAGGGAGATATTTCATAATGCACAAACAAAGTGAAATACCTTACGTCTCTCATGTTTTTGTTTGTACCAATGACCGTGGGGGAGACGGAAAGTCGTGTGCAGACAATAACAGTCAGCTTACTAAAGCCAAATTAAAACAAGCTGTTGACGAGAAAGGCTGGAAAAGGAGGGTAAGGATTTCCACATCAGGATGTATGGGGCTTTGCGGCAACGGTTCTCATGTGATGATTTACCCTCAGAAGGTATGGTTTTCTGAGGTTCTCCCTGATGATGTGGATGAAATTGTGTCTGCCATAGAACGTATCCTGACAAATGAATGAAAAGAAAACAGGGGAGACACCATGCTGAAAATTGCCGAACAACAGCTTTGAGTAGGATACTTATTCCGCTGAGCTTCAATCGTACCGGTCAAGCTGGGTGTTAGGTTATTGGTGCCCCACGTTGTCTACGGCCCCGCGCATCTAACTCACGAACAGAGGCAAGGTGCCCTGGAATTCTATCCCACGCGCCTGCAATCGATACCCTCCGAACTGCCTATCGATGTCGGGCTTTATTGAACGGCGTTTTGACTCCTTGTCGCAGAGGTAATTGAGAGACTGGCTACGGGTAATCCTGGGGATGTCAAGCCTGTGGGGGAAGGGATTTCGGAGATGCGTATTGACTATGGCCCCGGTTATCGGGTTTATTACATACACCATGAACGAATAGTGATAATCTTGCTGGCTCGTTGCGCTCTCCCGCACAATCGGTTTCGCCCTGAAGGCAATGCCGAGGCATGCCTTGCCAAGCATCGGCAAATCGTTGGCGCCATCACCCACCGCAATGGTCTGCTCCAGCCGTTCAGCTTTTCTCTAGCCGTCAACGACCCTGCCAAGCACCTTTTCGGTCAGTTTGCCATCCTCAATTTCAAGGGTGTTTGCATAAACGTCGATATTGAGCTTTTTCTGCAGGTAGTGGCCAAAATAGGTAAAGCCACCCGAAATAATGGCCGTCTTAAACCCCAGATTGTGCAGGTTATGAAAGAGGCCGACTCTTTCGGCACCCCCACCAGCATCCCCAGCGAAAGATGGTTATGAATCACCGCCTGACCAATATCAAGCACCGGAATTTTTGAACCAGCAAGAATGGTCGTTATTTTTGACGTCAGCCCCGGTTTGTCGGGGCCAGTGATATTGATAAGGAGAAGCTTGCTTATTGTGGCTTGGCAAGGGTATTCGCACCCGGTGGCGCTATCAACAACATATTGTATGGTAATGCGTTGAGGATTCTACCCGATTTTTTGGAAAAATGTCAGTCAAGATAGTGTTGTTTTTTTGGAACCATCAAAAACGGTGCTGGCTGCGGCAACGGGCGTGCATCTTTACCTCAGAGTTTGACTGGCGACAGGTTGATTTTTTTACTGGACACTGCTGACTGCGAGCGTTTTATTGAGTAGTTGCAGGATGTTTATCGCTGTTTTTTTGAAGGCATGATATTATTTTGCTATACTTTCAGTAGGTTGTTGTTGGAACAGGGAGGGCGATGGGAAAAATTAAATGGTCGTTGACTTTCGAACCCGCCAGTATCCCAATGCACCATCAGAATGGCGATGGCAATGGTTTTTTCCCCAGGAAAACCGCTGGGTGAATACGAAAACAGGCGAAGAGGGACGGCACCATATTGATGAGTCACTGATTCAAAAGGCTGTTAAAATGGCAGCTTTTCATGTATAATTGATAAAACGGGCCACTTGCCGTACATTTCGGCACTCTTTTGCAACTCATTTGCTTGAGGCAGGGTATGATATTCGAACTATTCAGGAGCTAATGGGGCATAAAGATGTAAGCACCACGATGATTTATACGCATGTTTTAAACAAAGGCGGTCATGGAGTAAAAAGTCCTGTTGACGGCTTGTAGTCAACGTTGTTATGCCGATCCATATAAGACGCTGGCATAAAACGCCATGCAAGGTTTAAACGATTTATATTGAAACGATTAACAGTATTTTGAGCAGTTTGTAATTGGCGTCATATATGGGTTCAAATTCAAAAATTCGCAGATTAGGCGGATCAATCTAAATATTGTTATGTTTATAAATTCGCAGTGGGACATCGGATGAAAATAAGATTATCAGCAATAGTGCTTTGGATACTTAGTGTCAGCAGTTTCTTGCTTGCCTTAAAAACAAGTGATGACCCTGCCTTCCATATCTTTAAGGATACGCTACTTGAATCATTATTTCAAAAGCTACCGATTGGAAACACAATTCTTTTCAACATGTCAGTGGGTTTCTTAGTAAGTATCATCTTCTATCTTCTGGTTGTCTGGCTTCCAGACAGAAGGCGAAAAAAATTAATTAAGACGAACATGAAAGAGCAATATCGTTTTTTCAAAGAAGACACGATAGCTATTCTTTTGTCCGCATGTCAAAACAGATATGAGAGTGACTTCCCCAGAAGATTAACAGATCAGGGTGAGTTCAGAAAATACTTCAAGGAAGCTGTTAACGAATCTCAAAATAGATGGCATGTTCTTTTGAATGGGTCCAACGACAGACTGTTAAAAGACCTTTTAGTAGAATTAGAAATCTTAATGAACGAAGTTTCATATGTTCTCAACAACGTAACTGTTGAAGATCCAGATGTATTCTCGTTCTTCAAGCGTCTTTCTCAAGCAGTCTACAAATTGAAGAACACTACACTTGCATATGACGATAAAAAGCAGTTATCTCAATTCCTTTGGGATTTGTTTGCGGGTTGGAGCTTTATTGATGGATATCGTGAAGACGATATAGTCAGTGTCATGATTGAAAAAATTTAGGTATGCCAAGAAACATAACCCGCAAATGCACCGGACGGCTTACAGCCGTCGGTGATCTGCACGTTAGGCACACCCTTCGGGGTGAAGAAAAAAGAGGAATAAAAAATGATTCTTAATAAATACAAAAATATTTTATTTGATTTAGATGGTACATTAACTGATCCAAAAGTTGGAATTACAAAATCTGTAGATTATGCACTTCAAAAAATGGGTATAATTGATAATGATCTTGAATCACTAAAAAAGTTTATTGGTACTCCATTAACTAAATCTTTTAATGAGTATTATGGATTTAATTTTCAGGAAGTCGAAAAAGCAATTATGTATTACCGGGAATACTTTTCAGTAACAGGAATATATGAAAACATTATTTATCCAGGAATTGAATATATTCTTAAAGAATTAAAAAATAGGAAAATTAAAATAATTGTTGCTACATCAAAACCTTTGATTTATGCAAAAAAAATAACTGACCATTTTAATATTACAAAATATTTTACCAATATTGAAGGTAGCCAATTGGATGGAAAGCTATCTGATAAAACAGAATTAATTGCATATATAATGCAAAAATATAATTTATTACCAGGAAACACAATTATGGTAGGTGATCGGGAACATGATATAATCGGAGCAGAAAATAATGAAATTGATTCTATCGGAGTAGGATATGGATATGGTTCAAAAGAAGAATTAACTTATTCTGGTGCGAATTATTATGTTAATACAGTCAATAATTTAACTGGTTTATTATTGGATGAAGATTAATAAAATTTAAGTAAAAAAAGATGCCTAACAACTGCTTCAACATCGACAATTCCTGTTGTCATGGTTTGTGCTAGTCGCTGCGCTCGGCACAAACCACGCCAAGCCCTACGGGCCGGAATTGCGAGTTAAGCAAATGTTAGGCGATTCATTGGAACGGTCTGTCTATAAGCAGTTAGTTGGAACTGACCGTCTAAACACTAGTTAGGCAAACAAGGAGATCTTATGTCTAATAAAAAGAATAGCATCATAGTTTTAATGGCGTGCCTTAACATTGGAATCGTAGCATTTGGAACGTGGCTAGCATATTACATTGATAGCAAGGGACCATTTCCTGTTTTAGTCACATCAATCACATTCATAACATTTGTTTCTTTGCTCTTGTTTACCCAGTCGGAAAAGAAGGGAAACGCTGTTGATGAAGCATCTATTAGAACAGCGCTTGCTGGTACTGTAATGCTTGTGTATTTAACCTTAGTTGTACTGTTTGCATATTTTCAATATGGCTCTTCCAGTGAAACCGTACCTCTAGCTACACAAACTTTGCTTACTAGCTTTACAAGTATTGTGGGAGTGGTCGTGGCATTTTATTTTGGGGCTTCTGCATATGTAGAAGTTAGCAAGAAAAAAGACAGAAACGCCGAAAAAGATGAGGAGCATGTTTAGAATATCGCCTAACACAGCGTGCACCCGACGCTGGGGATTCTGGCGCGATTCCAAGCCTTTTTCTACGCCTCAGCATTTTTCCAGTCGGACGGCGTTCCGCCGCCCGCCCCAGCGCGGGTAACGCAAACCGTTATGGGCAAGTTGAAAACAGCATCACAGTTGACAGACATATACATTAACGACAATTTGTTTTGATACTTTTTACAGTATTGACATATTATTAAAAAGTAAAAAATGGAGTCTAGAAACCATTTTAAAAACGGGGCGATACCGAAAAGCCAAATGAGTAGGATAAAATTAAAAATGAACATTATGAAATTAGTATTAGAAGCAAAGGTGGAAATAAGCCTAAAATCATGGAAGGGCGATTATCTTCACAGACCTGACACCGAACAAGGTGTTACTACGTGGAATACTGGTATTGGTAATAGATGGATAGTTGAACCTGTTGAGGGTGGTAAGTATAAGTTTAAGTCATGGAAAGGTGATTATCTTCATAGACCCGATACTGACCAAGGAGTTACCACGTGGCTTACAGGAGTGGGTAACGAATGGATTGTTGAACCAATTGGTGATGGGAATAAAATAAAATTAAAATCATGGAAAGGTGACTATCTTCACAGACCAGATACTGACCAGGGAGAAGTTACCACTTGGAATACAGGCGTGGGCAATGAATGGATTGTTGAAATTATTTGGTAATTATTTTCATTATTAGAAAATCAACAGGTTTTTTGAATGTAGTTTTGAATCTCAGTTGATATTGATTTACCGAAAGAAAATAAAATCAGCCCATAACAACGGCTCATAAAACATAGCGGTTTCAGTGGTTCGCCAAGTGTATCTCCCGCAGGCAGATTTTGTATCGGGGGATAGATTCGCAGCCACGAAATCAGCTACGTTTCATAGCCGCGACCGTTATGTGGCATCAACATCTATGGTTTTAGAAGGAAGTTATGAGAACGACTCTTAAGAAAATCGTAAAGTACCTGGTTGCATGGCCGAGTATTGAGTTAGCCAGACTTTGGCCAGTACACGTATGTATTTCAATGATGATAAGACTGAATGAGATTCAGCTAAGTGCGGAACAATTGAAAGCTATTGTGATAACTGTAAAAGAAAAGGTACCCTGCAAACTATTGATATTCGGGTTGGGAAATGACAGTATATTTTGGCTTAAACTCAACCGAGGTGGAGTTACTATCTTCCTTGAGGACAACAATGATTGGTTCCAAAGAGTTACAAGCAGGTCAGAAGATCTAAAAGCATTCCTGGTCAATTACAATACTCAAAGAACTGATTGGAAGATGCTACTTGAATCTCCATCTCTATTGGACATGACCTTACCAAGTGATGTAGCAAAAGAGGAATGGGATGTCATCCTTGTTGATGGGCCTGAGGGTTGGGGTGATCAAACTTCAGGTAGAATGAAAAGTATCTATCTCTCATCAAGATTGGTCAGGAATTCCGGGGCTATATTTGTCCATGATTGTGATCGAGAAGTTGAAGATATTTACTGCAACAGATTCCTGAAGCACGAAAACCTGGAAAGGGAGATAAGGGGACCATTCGGATTATTAAGGCATTACCACATAACAAATCGCTACACCTGACCGCTGTTCCGCTATGCTCCGTATCGGCAGGTGGACTATTATGTTAACTCACTATTTAAAAAAGAAATAATCGTAAGTCCACCATTAAAGAGTCCGATTATGAAATCATTCATAGATGCTGACAATAAAACGATTGGTAAAGAGGTAGAAGATCAATTCACTTTGCTCATTTCTGCAATAAACCAATCAAACGCTGAGGCATGGCAGGAGTTTTATAGTCGGGATCAGTTTTTGTCGGCAATCGTTAACACCGATCAGTATGCAACGCGAAGCGCCTGGGTGGATACCATAACCAGTTATTTCTCGATGAGAGAAGGTCAACAGGTGGAACCATTCGACGTGCACGTTACGGCACTGACTCCAGACCTGGCTCTCCTGACAAGTCAAGAGAGTTGTGAGATGTGGCCGAAAGATGGGAAAAACGTTAAGCTTAAACATGTGTTTACCATGCTATGGAAAAAGGAGCCAGAGGGGTGGAAAATTCTGCATTCTCATGAATCATGGGTTGAAGAGTAACATTCTTCAAAGATTGAAGTAGCAATGCATTTCAACGCTAACCCTGGGTGATTCTTGTTTTTCGTTTTTGGCCTATTTTTGTTTTCCGATCACATCGTATAAGCGAACACGCTTGTGACAATTATCCATGACGTTTTTTGGTGTCTGTTTACCCAGCTTCAATCCTCGCATGTTGGGACATTGGAGGGGTTTTGATTTCGCCGTGCAGCCATACAAGTGGCTTTTCATTAATCTTGAGCATAGTTTGATATATGTCGAAATTGACATTTTTTCAAACAATAATAAATGTGTTGCACGTAATCATGAAATAAAGTTTTAACAATTGGTTGCCGCAAACGACGCTTTGCTCCGTCGCTGAACCAGAACGTTGTCAACACATAAACAATGGAGAGAGACAATGATTTTAGAAGTTTTGTCAGAATTGATGAAGAATGATGGCGTAGTTGCCATTGCGACCCTGGGAGAAGAGGGTCCTCATTTGGTCAATACCTGGACTGCCTATTTGAAGATGTCCGAAGATGGTCGTTTGTTGATCCCTGCTGGTTACATGCACAAGACAGAGGCCAACGTTGCGTATAATCCTGATGTGGTGATTACATTGGCGAGCAGCAAGGTAAAAGGATTGCACGGTCCGGGTGCAGGCTGTCTCATCCGGGGCACGGCGAGGTTCATAACCTCTGGACCGGAGTTTGATTTGCTGAAGGAAAAGTTCGCCTGGTTGCGGGCGACAATGGCCGTAACAATTAAATCGGCGACTCAAACATGGTGAATTCCATTGCGCGTCTTGCCGAATGATAGTTCCGGACCATAGAACACGCATTCAACATTGTCATAGCGGGCGTTATATCGTACAACGTGCAAAAATACGGTTTCCCGGCGAGCTGTGCGGCGGTTACGCCATGAATGCTTGTCATTTTGAGTTTCGTTTTGTATTCTGGTTTTGTGGTTTCCTTCCAGTCCTGTTGGTGTTGTGCTGTTCTTTGCGGGCTTTCTAACAGGAGGAACTGCATTTTCATGTGATATCCAAATCAGACAGGATCCCATCAGGGAGAGATTATGCATACAGTCACGCACCGGGATTATGAACAAATGTTGATCAAGATTGTACGAGTTTTGCCATCCAGCAGGGTAGAGTAACTGGTCGACTTTGCTCGTTTTTTGGAAGCCCAGATTTTGAGTGAAGATCTCATCAAGCAAGAAAGTGTTCTGGAGATAGATGCCGATAATGAGAAATGGGAAGCACTTATGGCAACGGATGAATCTCAGGCTTTGCTTGACAAAATGGCCGTTGAAGCATTGGCTGAACATCGGGCAGGTAAAACAACCCCAATGGCTTTTACTAATAAAGGGCGTATTGTGCCGGGATGAAATCAGTCACGACGTCACAGTTCTGGAAACGTAACAGGGTTCGTCAGGAGAAATTCATTGATGAAGAAAGTCTTGATCATCTCCCTTCTCAATTTCCACTCCCGGCTCCTGCAACTGTTTTCAAAGAGCTCTAATTAATCAGTCAACACGGACAGGCGCGATAAAGCCGCGTCAGCCGGTTATTTAAACGTTAACTGTTTATATAAAGGGGTGCAAATGGAAGTTTACATATTACATATTTCGTTTCCGTATGATGAGAATGACAACCCTTGGTCTAAAACCGTAGAAGTTAAAGAAGACTTTTCGCTGCAAC
>CAIQGA010000169.1 GCA_903871235.1 uncultured Chlorobiaceae bacterium | reverse complement strand
TATAAAAATATCTTTATATATTTAAATAACACGATCTTTACAAATATACAAAAAAATACAGTTTCATACTCAAAATGTTACGAAAATTAAATTTTAAACACCAATGGATTCAAGGGGTTCAGGTCAAAACGGGAATTGCTGAAGCAATATGGTGGTTTTATCGGTAATTTTTGCTTTAAAGATTTAGGATATAAAAACGCAGGTGTTTTATATAGAAATGATCCTATGGGAACAAGTTTTAATGAAAACTTTAAAAAATCATTTACAAAATTAGGAGGAAATGTTGTATTCCAAGAATCACATGCGGTTGGAGAGGTTGATTATAAAGTGATAATTGAGAAAATTCGAAATCAAAAAGTCGACATGATTTTTATTGCTTCCTATGGGCCCGAAATAGCTAGCTTTGCCAAGCAGTGTAAAGAGGCGGATGTAAAGTTTCAGATCGTTACATATCAGGGTTTTTTTATTAAATCAGCTTTAGAGTCAGCAGGATACGCTGCTGATGGTATTATTTGTATTGCTTCTTCTTTTGACCCTTATTCTAAAGACTCAAATGTGATTAAGTTGAAAGAAAAATTAAAAGAAAAATATAATACGGATGATTTGAATTATTATTTGGCAGCCCATTACGATGGGACAAAAATATTATTAGATGCAATTGCTAATGGAAATATAACAGGTGCTGATATTAAGAAGTATATAATGCGCAAAAAAACATTTAAAGGATTGACTGGAACTATAACATTTGATCAAAATGGATTAGCATCGATTCCATTAAAAGCTTATAAAGTAATCTCAGGGAAATTTATATCATTATAATCATTTTGTTATATGACGCAAGAACCATTTTTTGAAATAACTTCTTTAAGCACATCTATTAAAAATGATAAAAAGAAAATATTTAGTCATTTTAATATACAAAATGGTATTGATGAAATTCATGTAAAGTTTCATCACGCATTAGGAAAAGTATTTGGCAGGTCAAATGATTTTACAGACAATGGAATATTACAGACAAAATTAAATTTTCAGGGTAACGATTTTATTTTACTGTCATTTAAGTCATATAAAGGACAAATCCCTGCTAATGCTGAAATGGCCGGAGGCAATAAAGATAAAATCCAAAGGCGAAGGTATAACTTATATAGAAAAGGAAGAATATGGTCGGATAAAGATTTAAATTATGGTAGAAATTTTTATCATTTTCTTGACACAATAAATGAATCATTTCACGAAACCCCAATTAATTTGTTGAGCTTTTGTGCTCATACTTATATTAAACGTCCTGATCCATTCCACATAGAGATCAGCCAAGATTATGACTATGCTCTTAAAAATAATTGCATTTATTTTCCTTCAGAAAATGACTTGCGCCTAATTGGTCATACTTCATTAAATAGTGTACTTGACACTTTTCGTAAGTATTTAAAGCTTGATTTTTTGAGAGATCCTATTGTGTCAAGTGAAATTGAAGATGTTGGCAAAATGTTGGCAAGTGCTAAGCATGATATCTCAAAATTGATTGACAATGATCTTTTTTTGAAAGTTATCGCTCAATTTTGTAAAGTTTTTTCTATTCCAAAAACGCGTTTGTTTGAAAAATTATCTTATGATCAACGCTTGCAAGATAAAATATTTTTTGCATCTATTTTGTATATATACAACCACTTACCCTACAATTTACATTTGTTCTATCCGTCGACAAGCGATGTCCAGTTAGAGAATCTCTTTACTATAATGGTAGCGAAAGAAAATATAAGCGAAATTAGTTTTAAAGATCAAGACCTTTTCTTGAGGCTTGTATCTATTTCTCCAAATATACCAGAATATGAATTTAGGCTTAATGAAAAAGCAGCAGAAAATACTGAATCATTAATTCGTTGGAAATATATTTATGAGCAAAATCTTTATAAATATTCAACTTTTATATATGCGGCAGAAAATATTTGTAAAAGTTTGTGCAAACAATATGAGATTAAGGCGAATGTTACCGCAAGGTTAAAGACGTTTGAAAGTTTTTATAATAAAATTATTGATAGGGCAAATTCAGGTGAACAACTTTCTGATGAGTATTCTTATTTAGATGCGCTATTTCAGCCAGATGAAATGAAAGATTTAGTTTTTTGTGATATTCGTGATATTGCAGGTGTACGGATTGTTTGTGTCTTTGATGATGATGTATGGTATTTAGATAAAATTTTTGCCGACGAAATTGAAGCAAATGATCTTAAGTGTTGTTACTTTAAAAGATATCGACAAAACAGAAAAGATTGTAACGATCCTTTACATAATTCAACTGAATATAATTATAGAGGGTTTCATGTTTCAATTATTCCTGGGAAGAAAAGATTAGATTTAGTTGAATATAAGAATATTTATCCTGTGCAGTGTGAAATTCAGGTAAGAACAAATTTTGCACATGGTTGGTCTGATGTCGAGCATCCAATGGTATACAAGGACGATCTGCATTTAAATGTCATAGATTTAAATTTTAATCTTGAATTAAGAACAAAATTAGAAGAGATTTCTAAATCATTAAAAGATCATGACGAAGTAATTGCAAAACTAAAACAAAAAAGAATGGATTATAAATTCCCGTTTATAGAATAAAGATATTGGTTATGGCAAACGTCAATAACGATTTTTTTTCTATTTTACATTGAAAGCTTTTAGCAAATATCAGACAACGTAATACATATGATGAAAATAAAGCCTAAATGTTTTATTTCTTATTGTCATGAAAATGCAGACCATGAGTCAATAAAGCACTTCGTATATCAGTTGCGAGATCATTCTATGAACAATATAGAGTTTTATTATGATAAGGATTTGTATCCGGGAGAAAAAATCGATGATTTTATGCGTCGGATAATTGGGATAGATTCTGTTATAATGATGTTAACTCCCGAATATAAGCAAAAAATATTAAAACGCACAGATGGCGGCGTTTTTCTTGAATATAAATATATACTTGGTCGCTTGTGTGAAAGCGAGCAAAAAGCTAATAATGCTGTTTGCTCTGATACAAAAGATTTAATACCATCATTTCTTTTGGTACCAGTAATATTTTCTGGTGATATTAATTCTTCTTGCCCAGAAGAAATTAAAAATAGAGTTTGTTCAGTATTTACATCATATATAGTATATCCTAATAAGCATGGAGAATTTGATTTATCAGATAAATATAAGGCCACACACAGACATGAGATAAAAAGAATAATATCGCAAATCTCATCTAATCATTTTTCGAAATCAGAAGTTACAAAAGAATCTTTCTATGATTTATGTAATCTATTCTTATACGAGACAAAGCATGAACTATTAAGTGCTCAGACTGTATATCATAATTTTTCTGATCATGTATTCGTAAAAACATTTGCATACAAAAAAGTTGAAAAGCAAATATCATATATATTGGTAGGTAGAAAAGGTAGTGGAAAATCAACTATTACAGAATACATAAGCACAAAACATAAAGATAGATATAAGGATTGCTCGCATATTAATGTAAACAATTTTAATTTAGAGTTTTATTATTCTATTCTGAGTTCTCGTTATCACATGGATTCGGAAAGCTTTACAGATCAAATTAAGGTATTTGAGGTAGTGTGGGAGGTATTTATATGTATTTGCTGTATGTATGTTATTTTTATTGAACATTATAAGGGGGAATTGAGTCCTGAACAAAATAATAAAATTCATAAAATCAAGTATTTTATGAAGGAACATTTTTTGATAACGGATACGACTGACGATCGTTTGGATCATGCTGATTTATTTTCTTGGTGTTATTCAAAGGTTATAACGGCACTGGATAATATTGTCCCTGAAACGAGAAGCGGTGAAGCTGAATTCGCTTATGATGTTTCAAAAAAATTAAATACAGAAAACCTTTTCAAGGAGATTGTAACTAAAGATTGTTTGTCCGATTTTAACTATATCATTAATAGTTGTAAGCGTAGAATATTAATTTCACTTGATGGTTTTGACACGGCATTTGATCGGTTTAGGCTTAAAGGTCTTTCTCATGAACAGGAAAAAAATAAGCGTGTAAAATACGAAATTGATTGGTTGAAAGCATTCGTGCATGTTGTAAAAAATATGAAATCATCAAAATACAAAGGGTATGCAAATATCGTTGATTACTGTATTACTATTCCAAAAGATCGATTTATGGAGATTGTTGAGGAGGAAAGGGATTCGTATGCGTATATCGGAAAATGGCATGATATTCGTTGGAGTGGAATTGAGTTGTCAATTATGTTAAGAAAACGTTTGGAAATAGTTGCTGGTTATGATAGTGACGAAAATAAAAAAGATTTCAACGTTATTGAAAGATTAAATTCAGTTATTAAGATAAATTATCCATACATCCCTTTAGAAACAACAACTGTTATTGCTGGAATAAAATACAATAAGCATGTGTTTATTGATGTACTTAGGCATACGTTTTGGCGCCCACGGGAGATATTGATTTATTTCGCTAAAATTATTACCGTATTAACTGCTTTAAAATATAAAGATATGTCTATGAATAAATATGCAGTAGAAAAATGTATATCTGATACTACTCGAGAGATTATAAAAAGTGAATTTATTACGGAATTTAACCGTTATTGCTTAAATTTAGAAGACGTTATAAATAGATTTCGACGGTCATCTCAGATTATAGATGGTTTCGTCTTAGACGAAAAAATTGGTAACTTCCCATTTAGATTTGCTGATGACACGACACCTGTTTATGATAGGAGTAAAAAAATTAAATTTTTGTATGAGATTGGTTTTTTAGGTATTGAGGCTTCTGAACGGCATTGTGAAAGATTAAAATTACTCAATAAAGATGTTTTTTGCTTTAATTCAGATGATAATGTTTATGACAATTTAAAAATAAATGATTTTGCTGAATGCCGGTTTTTAATTCATCCAATTTTTTATGAGTATCTTGATTTAGAGCCAAATAGTGTAAGGATGATTCTGGATATAGATTGGGACTATTTAAAAAATCAAGAGGCACATTTTGCTATAAGCTATTGAAAGTTTTCTTTATAGCATTCGCTTTAATTAAAATAACGCTCAACTTGCTATTATTCAATAATTTTGGTTGATTTAATAGAAGGGATTGTTGTGTTGTTTAACTAATATTTTTTTATAAGATTACAGTTAATTGTTATTTGATGTCATATCAGTTTATTGTTTTTTTATTTCTTTCATTTTCACTTTATCTTTTAGTTGGGCTTAGTTTTTTCTTGATTTATTCTACAAGTCAATCCTTTAATATTGCTCATGCTGCAATAATTGCGTTTGGTGCGTATTTCGTTTTTCTTTTTGTTAATATTTATTTAATTGGTTTTTTTCTTTCAATATTATTGGCGATTTTAGCTAGTAATTTAATTAGTCTTCTTTGCTATTTTTTTGTTTTTAAAGTAATATGGAGCAGAAAAGATCGTGCTTTTTCTTTTTGATTGCATCTATCGGTTTATATGTTGTTCTACAAAACACCATCTCACTCTATTTTGGCGACGATACAAAAGTCATCAATACAGCAGAAATAACTGTCGGTCATCAGATATTTGGTGCCTACATTACAACCGTTCAAATCGTAACAATTTGTGTTTCACTTGCACTCTTTATCGGAGTCAATCTATTTTTGCATTTTACCGCAACAGGAAAATCAATTCGTGCAGTCTCAAGCAACCCCGAACTCTGCAGTATTTATGGCATTTCATCCAATAAAGTCGTTCTCATTGCATTTGCTCTTGGCTCAACCTTAGCGGCAGTTGCCGGAATACTGTCTGCAATGGATACCAATATGACTCCAACATTTGGCTTCAATCTTTTGCTGTATGGTGTCGTTGCCATGATTGTCGGAGGAGTTGGGAGTACAAGAGGGTTACTTGCAGGATCGTTACTGGTCGCAACCGCGCAACATCTGGCGGCATTTTACCTTGATACAAAATGGATGGATGCTGTTACCTACATTATTCTGATTCTGTTTTTGATCTGGAAGCCACTTGGCTTTAGTGGCAAACGGCTGAAAAAAGTGGAGGTGTAGCGATGGAATATATTTTACACCTCTTCATTTTGATCTGCTTTTATACCATGCTTTCGCAAAGCCTGAATCTCTCGGCAGGCTTTGCCGGGCTTATCTCTTTGACCCACGCAGGGTTTTATGGTATTGGCGCATATACAACAGCCATTCTTTCTACATTCTACGGCGTTTCATTCTGGGCGGGTATTCCGCTTGCAATGTTTATCAGTGGGTGTATCGCTTTTATTGTCTCTTTGATCGCTTTGCGGACGGTGGATGATTATTTTATTATTTGCACTCTCGGCATTCAGGTTATTCTTTTCTCCATCATGAATAACTGGATGGAGTTGACCAGAGGGCCTCTTGGTATTCCCGGTATTCCTTCCATTCAACTCTTTGGATTCAGCGTAGAGAGTAAAATTTCATTTCTGTCACTTTCTCTCTTCTTTGTTGTTGCTATTTGGTTTGTGTTGCGCAATATCTCCAGATCAGGCTTTGGGAAAACATTGACGGCAATCAGCGAAGATGAAATCTACAGCCAAAGCATCGGTAAAAACGTTTATCTCTCCAAGACGGTATCGTTCACGCTGAGTGCCATGCTCGCCTCCATTCCCGGGACGCTGTATTCTCATTATATCTCCTACATTGACCCGACAAGCTTTACGGTGAACGAATCTATTTTTGTTCTCTCCATTGTCATTATTGGCGGGCTTGGCAACCTCTCCGGCAGTTTTTTTGCCTCAGCATTTTTAGTGCTTTTGCCCGAAGCGCTACGATTTGTTGGTATGCCTGACAGTATTGCTGCCAATATGCGGCAGATTATTTATGGCTTGATATTGGTCATTGTCATGATGACAGGGAAGAATGGGGTGCAGGAGTTGTTTGAATCGACGAAGAAGCAATGAAGGGTCGTTGTGGCTATTTCTCTCAGTCAGATTCATTTATTTTGTGACAAGAGCGCCATCAGCGTTACGACGATGCTAATCAATGCAATGAACCATCCTGAATACATGAAAAAATATTTAAGTAAATCCCGCGTTCTTTCTTTTTTCAACTCTTCTCTGTAGTAAGGAAACTTGCTTGTTATACCATGCAACTCTGAAAGGTTATTTTCTGCTATTTTATGATAGTCTTCCCCTCCTTCGTCATATCTGTTAAACTCGACGAGTTCAAGATTTATTTGATTTATTCTGTTGCATATTGTAAGCCACTCTTTAACCACCGATGTAATAGGTGTTTTCCTGAACTCTTTTTTGAAATTTTCAACTAACAAGAGCTGGTAGTTAATTCCAAGCTCAAGGATATCGTAGCTTGCTCGTTCACAGTGACGTATAGCTCTGCGCAGCTCTTCGTCTTCTTCGGTACTGTCAGGGTGCGATAATGCTTTTATGAGATGAAATCCAACATAGCGAAGCTCATTCAGAGATGGAATTTCTATAATTGAATCTAAAGTTCCGGTTATCTTATTTACAGCCTCTATGCGCTCGTTCGCCTTTTTAAAAGCTTCATACAGTTCATTGAATTTTGTGGCATTGTTGCTGCTGATTTCAGTTTTTTGTACCATGATTGCAGAAAGAAGAGATCACTCGTTAAAAAGTAAACGGTTATAATGAAGGCTATGGCTTGGGATGGTAAAGTGCCCAGCTTTTGATGGCATTCACAATGAGGGCAGTGATCCAACCGATGAACAGATTGTGTGTGGAAAGTCTTCTTTCTCTTGCAGATTTTCTGATTTCCTCTCCACCACTCTGAAGTCTTAGGGTAATGTCGCTCAGCTCCTTATATGTTCCTATTGCCTCTGAATATAATGTTTGAGTGTCTGATGTTGGATTATTAAATAGTTTTTCGCTAATCATATCTGCTTTAGTGCAAATATCGAACCAGTCTGTAATAATGGGGGTGATTGCATCTTTCTTGAATTCATCCTGAAAGCGATCGATTGCTTCAATTTTTTGAATGATGCCAAGCTTCAATGCTTCGTATCCAGCTTGTCTGCATGATTCTATTGCGGTTTGGATAAGTGTATGTTTTTGATGGTCATTTATTGCTTCGAGCAATTCCCAGGCTGCATTGCAAAGATTCCGAACGGATTCAATGTCAAGTCCATCCAGGAGCTGCGCCCTCTCCACTGTTTTTAGATACGTTTCAGTGCCCCTGAACTCTTCGGCAAGGTTCTGTAAATCCTTTGGATCGATGTCTTCAGTGGACTTGGAGTAATTCATTGTGTATAAAAAAATCTCGCCATCGCGGCGAGATTGATTGAAGACGTGGGATGCTTTTTATGAGCGCTTGCGTGAAGCTAACTTTTCAATTCGTTTTAATTTTTCGGCTTTGGTCACGAAGTTACCGTTTTGCAGGCTTACATTTCCTCTTGCAAATTTTCTTATAAGTGCTCGCTCAAGATCAAGCCGCTCTTCGGCTTGTTTTTTCTCTTTATGAGAGATCTGATAGGCAAGAAGCTTCAGGCTGATTGCCATGATGACCCTCCTTTATTCAGTTTAGTGCGGAATGTTATACTTGTGACAATACTTCTTTGAAAAAAAACAACCACAGCTCAACATTCGTCTCTATCCGGTTACCTTTTTTCATCAGGATTAAGTGCGCTGGTGGCGAGACACATCACCCAAGTATTTCATTATGAAAGTTATTTTAGTAATAAATACAATAAAACCAAAATGTTTTAATCAAGTCGTCGTCAGTTGTTTCATGAAGGGGGCTCCGTCTTTTGGCTTTAATTGCTTTCGGTAAATACTATTAAACAACTGTATCAGTGTGCCGCCGAGAGATCCGCAGGCTCATTTTTCTGTATCCTGATCAGCAGCAGCAGCGGCAAGCATATTGTAAACAGGAATGCGATAAGCATGAAAGCGTCCATGTAGGCAAGGTGGTAGCTTTGTGCGGTCAGAGTGCCTTCAAGTGCTTTGAGTGCGGCAATTTCAGCTCCGGCTGGTGACAGGCCGCCTCTCTGTGTGGCGGCCTGTTGAAGCATGTCGATTCTTGCTGCGGCTGCCGGGTCGTAGGGTGAGAGATGGCTGAGCAGTTCCACCCGGTGTGTGGCCATTCGGTTGGTGATGTAGGTGTTGGTGAGTGCGATGCCGAATGATCCGCCGAGCTGGCGCACCATGTTGTTGAGCCCGGTAGCCTGCCCGATGTCGCGGCCGTGCAGCCCTGATACGGCAAGCATGGTGACGGGAATGAAGATGAAGCCCAGCGCCACGCCACGCACAAGCAGTACCCAGAAGAAGTTTGAGTCGCCGGACTGCATGGTCTGCTGGCTGAGTTCAAAGCAGAAGAAAATAAAGGCGCTCATGCCAACGGACATGAGTAATTTTGGTGAAACTCCCCGTTGCAGGGCGATGCCGAGCGGGAGTGAAATCATGCCGGTGACCATGGCGCTTGGAAAGAGCACCTCTCCTGTCAGTACGGCGGTAAAGCCGAGCAGTCGTTGCACAAAGACGGGAAAGACAAAGAGTGAGCCATAGAGACCGTAACCAACTATAAAAGTGAGCACGGCCGCAATGGCGAGGTTTTTGCTCCGGGCCAGGACGCGCAGATCGACGGCGGGCTCTTTGGTGTGCAGTTCCCAGAAGACAAATGCAAGCAGGGCTGCTACGGCAATGAAGGTGAAGAAGGTGATATAGGGGGTATCAAACCAGTCTTTCGATTGGCCGCGTTCAAGGATGAACTGGAGTGAGCCGATGCCGACAGCGAGAAGTCCGATACCCGTCCAGTCGATTTTTGAGACGGCATGACGAACCTTTGGCTCCTTGAGAAAGGTGTAGGATGACCATGCGGCAAGTAGCCCGACCGGAATGTTGACGAAAAAGCACCATTCCCATGAGAAATAGTCGACCAGATAACCTCCAAGCAGCGGCCCGATAGTGGGTCCGAGCACGAGGCCCATCGAAAAAATGCCGGTTGCCTTGCCGCGCTCTTCAGGGCGGTAGGTTTCGTAGAGGATGGCCTGGGAGGTTGGCAGCAGCGCTCCGCCGCCAAGCCCCTGAATGAAGCGGAAGAAGACGAGTGCCCAGATGTCGGTCGCCATGCCGCAAAAGAGTGAGGCAAGGGTGAAGAGCAGGATGGAGCCGATATAGTAGTTCCGTCGCCCGAGCAGGTTACCGAGGAAACCAGAGAGCGGGATGACGATGACGTTGGCGATGGCATAGCTGGTGACCACCCATGAAACATCCTCAATGCTTGCGCCAAGGTTTCCGCTGATTTGCGTGATGGCGACGTTGACTATGGTGGTGTCGATCAGCTCAAGCATGGCCGAGACGATGACCGTCAGGGTGATGATAAGTTTGCGCATCCCGCTGTCGTAGGTCTGGGCCGGGTTTGGCAGCATTGCCGCTACCGATGTGCCATTTGGTTGTTCTCGTCGTGCCATGCGTTTATGAGTGCTTCTTCGAGCGTTGTTTCGTTGTTGTCGGGTGCTCCTGCCCACTATCTTTCAGGGATAAGATGGGCGGGAGTTTCCGGGAGATTGCTTTCGAGCTTATTTGACCTTTACCTCTACCACCACGTTCATGCCTGCGGCGAGCGGATAGTTTTTGTCAGGTTTTTCGGTAAAGATGATTTTGATCGGAATGCGCTGGGTGACCTTCACAAAGTTGCCACTTGCGTTGTCGGGGGGCAGCAGGGCGAATTGTGCTCCGGTGCCTGATGAGAGCGACTCAACCTTTCCTTTGAACTCTTTGCCGGGGTATGCGTCAACCCTGATAGTGACCGGCAGCCCGGGAGCTATTTTATCGAGCTGCGTCTCCTTGAAATTCGCCACAATCCAGAGCGCGTTGCTGCCCACAAGGGCGATGAGCTGCTGGCCGGGGGCAACGTACTGTCCCGGTTGTACATTCTTTTTTGCAATGTGGCCGGAGGCCGGGGCGGTAATGGTGGTGTACGATAACTGCAATTCGGCATTGCGCAGTTCCGCTTCTTTCAACGTAACCTGTGCTTCGGCAGCACTGTGCTGGCTGGCCGCAGCGGCAAACTGTGCCGACGAGGACTCTGCACCTGCCTGAACAGCATCGAATTCTGCCTGTGAGATTACGTCTTGCCGCTTCAGGCTGCGGTTGCGCTGGAGATCAGCACTGAGCTTCCGCTCGGTCGCTGCAGCCGCACTGGCGGTCGCTCCGGCGGCAGAAACCGATGCTCGGGCGTTTTGCAGGGCGGCAGCAGCAATATCGCGACGCACCTCATAATCGGCCGATTCAAGCTTGATCAGGGTGTCGCCTTTGTTGATGTTTTGGTTATCGCTTGCCAGCACCTCCTGGACTTTGCCCGGAACACGCGAAATGACCGGATAGATATCACCAACTATCTGCGCATTATCGGTTTCGACATAGAGGAAGGAGTGGTAGATGCTTCTGCCGCCCCAGATCAGGGCGACGGCAAGGAGGGCGCCGATGATGACCATGCGCACCAGGTTCGGTGCTTTTGGGCTCTCTTTTCCGGATGGAGTGTTTTCAGCCATTGTGTTTGATTCAGGTTGTGCCATGCTCGTTGTTGAAATAGTGTTCAGTGGACTCTCCATCTTACCAGAAAACCTCTCCGGTTGCCCGTTTCAGGATGTAGCTGTTCATCACGCAGGCGTAGGCGGCCTGCAGCCGGGCAAGTTCCGCCTGCGAGAGGGCGGCCTCCGTGTCGAGCAGGTCGAGCGCCGTGGCCATGCCGTTTTCGTAGCGGGCCCTGACGTGACGGGCTGCAAGTTCAGCCTGCTCTACCTGCACCTGGGTCGTGGTTATCTTTTCCGAAGCGGTCTGCAGGGCGTGGAGGCTCTCTTCGACATCGTTTTTCACCTGCTCTTCGGTATCAATTCTTCGCTGGGTGGCCGCTCGCATGAGGGCTGCGCTCTCCTGCTGTTCTGCGCTGGTACGGAAGCCGGTAAAGAGTGGAATTTCAAGGTGCAGGCCTGCGGCAATATTCCGGCGCATTTCATTGATGTCGGGCTGGTAACCGTTGGTCACTCCCCAGGAGAGGATCCCGGTGACGACGGGCACTCCCCCTTTCATGGCGAGGGAGCGATGCAGTTTTGCCGCAGTCTCACCCTCGCGGGAGAGTTGCAGCTCAAGGCGCTGCCCCAGTGCCTGTGCAACAAGGCCGGAGCCGGCGGCGGCTTTTGGGGTGAAGGCAAAGGTTCCCTGAAGCGAGAGCGGCAGCGTTCCGGCCATACCGGTGAGGCGCCGCAGCCTCAACTCGCTGCGCCGTAGCTCATGCTCTACATCAAGCGTTCTGTTGCGGGCAGCCGCGATGCGCACTTCAGTGGAGAGGACGTCGAAGCGGGTGGCCGCTCCTGCCTGGTACCGCTTTGTGGTATAGTCGAGCGCCTTGTTGAGTGCGACAATCTCTTTCTCCTCAACCCGGAGAGTTTCGTGCAGAAAGAGAATGCCGTAGAAGAGCTGTACGGTTTGAAAAGAGAGCTCCCGTCGGGCCAGTTCGAGTGATTGTTCAGCCGTTTTTTTGCCGCTTTGTGCCAAGTTAACGGTGGTACCTCTTTTGCCGAAATCGAGCAGGGTTGCCCGGGCGGTTACTTTGGCGTCGTAGTTGTCGTTCGGCATGAATTGCACCTCGCCACTGTTCCCAAAGTTTATTTTCGAGACCGTGTCAAGCCAGGTGTACCCCGCACTGGCGCTTATTTGCGGAAAATATGCGCTCCGGCTCTGGGTGATGCGGGCATCTGCTGCACTGATCTCTTCCGCCGCCGCCTTGAGTGCCGGATTGTTTTCGCGGACAAGTTGAATGGCTCGATCAAGGGTGAGTGGCGTTTTTACCGGTGCGTCAGCCGCAGTGGCTGTCAACGGCCACGCCAGCATCACTGCTGTTGCGGCGATACCGGCGGTTCTGGTTATTTTTTTTATTGTTCTCATGGAGCTTTGGTTTGTTCCGTTCTATCCGTTGAGCTTATACAAGCAATTTATGTGCCGGAATCCGGAATTCTGGCGATAATCAGCAAGGTCGTTGTTCTTCGGTACGCCGTCAATCGCGCTCTCCTCTCTGTTATTCCGAAAAAATAAGAATTTTCTGTATACTGTTTTCTGAATTTTCAGGAATATTTTTTCTTTTGTGTTATGAGCAGCTCTTCCATCCATGAGGCCCACAAGCTGATGCAGTATATCAGTGACGCAATCGGCTCCATCCGTGGCCCCCAGGAGCTTTTTCGTACGGTTATCGACAAACTTCATCTTGTTTTCGAGTTTGATTCTGCCGTCATCATCACCTTCGACAAGGAGGGGAGGTACAGCAATGTTTTTTTTGAAATGCTGCGCTTTCAGCTTCCCGAAACGTTTGACCGCAGAAAGAGGCTGATTGCGGGCTCGTGGATTGAGCCCCATCTTGGAGACCTCTCGGTTTCGGTTATCTCCATTGAAGAGGCGCTTGAGCGTTACACGGCGGATGTTCCGCTTTTGCAGATACTCAGCGATCTCGGTATGCGGCAGGTGGTGCTTTCGCCCTTGCGCACTGGCGGTAAGGTGATCGGCTTTCTCTGTTTTGTTTCAACGGATGAAAAGAGCTGGTCAGAGAGCGAAAAAGAGCTGCTTGCCACGCTTTCATCGCCGGTTGCAGTGGGAGTCAGCAACGCCCTTGCTTACGAGGAGCTGCGGCAGCGTGAAGCGCAGACAGCCATGCAGCTTGCCGTCAACAATGCCCTGCTCACCATCAAGGATAGAAGCCGGATGCTTCTGGCGGTCTGTGAGCAGATCGACAAGCTGGTACCCTGCACCTTTCTTGGCATTCGCGTCATGGGTGAGGATGGAAGCTATCGTATCTTCGACAGTTTCATGCGTGAGGGTGGCGGTGGCTTTACGCCGGTCTCTCCGGGTGAGATGCTTGCTGTTGATGATATTGAGGAGATCATTCGAGAGAGTTTTTCCCTTATTTCCAATCCGGGTTGCTTTTGCGGTGAAGCTTTTCTTCAGCTTTCGGAGGAGTACCGGATACTTGCGCTGGTCAGAGAGCGGTTCGGTGTCTGCTCCCTGCTCACGGTTTCGCTCTGGGATACACCGGGCAGCCGTGCCGGGCTCATCATCTCCGATACCTCCCGCTCGTTTGAAGAGCATGACCAGACGGCCATAAGCCTCATTGTTCCCCAGCTCTCTTTGGCTCTGCAGAACTATCTCGCCTTTGAGGAGATTGATGAGTTGCGCCGCAAGCTGGAAGGGGAGCGCACCTGCCTTATCGAGGAGATCAAGGCGGCTCATAACTTTGAGGAGATTATCGGAGGCAGTGCCTCGCTTGGGGTGGTGTTGCGCCGGGTGAGCCAGGTAGCCCCTACCGATGCGACGGTGCTGATTCAGGGTGAGACCGGCACAGGCAAGGAACTCTTTGCCCGCGCCCTGCACAATCTTTCGACCCGCAGCAAGCGTGCTTTGATTAAGGTTAATTGTGCCACCTTGCCTGGCCCGCTTTTTGAATCGGAGCTGTTTGGCCATGAAAAGGGGAGCTTTACCGGTGCCAGCGAACGCCGCATCGGCAAGTTTGAGCTGGCTGAGGGTGGAACCATTTTTCTGGATGAAATTGGCGAACTTCCGCTGGAGTTGCAGGCCAAGCTGCTGCGCGTGCTTCAGGAGCGTGAGCTTGAGCGGCTTGGCGGGCGGCAAGTTATCAAGGTTGATGTGCGCGTTATCGCGGCTACTAACCGCGATCTTGCGCGTGAGGTTGCCGAAGGGCGCTTTCGCGAAGATCTCTTTTTCCGGCTTAATGTCTTTCCTCTTCTTATCCCTCCCTTGAATGAACGCAGAGAGGATATTGCCATGCTTGCCGCCCATTTTGCGGCCAAATTTTCAAGGGAGTTTGCGAGGCCGCTTCGCCTCTTCAGGGAGAGCGACATGCAGCGTCTCATCGGTCGCAAGTGGAAGGGCAATATCCGTGAACTTGCCCATCTTGTAGAGCAGGCAGTTATTGTTTCTGACGGGACGTCGCTTGATTTTTCAACGCTGCTTTCTTGCCCTGAGCCATGCTCTGAGCGTACCACAACCAGAGAGACAAGAACCATGCGCGATTTTGAAACAGAGGTTGCCATGATGGAGCGGGAGCTGATTCTCGACGCCCTCGATCGATCAAACGGCCGGGTGAGTGGTGAGGGCGGAGCTGCACAGCGGCTGGCCATGCACCCGAAAACGCTCTATTCCCGTATTGACAAGCTCGCTATCCGCAAGCGATTTTTGTAGGTCTACCCTTTGTTCGCGTGAGCAGAAAAGAGGGCTACGGCAGCACACGGAGCAGGATATGAAAACGGGCGATGGCCGATGAGTCGCCCTCCCATGAGCGCCACTGCTTCAGCATAATGTCGCCGGATCCGCTCTTTTTGGCCTGGAAGATGAAGACAACTTCACCGCCGGAGCCGACTCTCGTCGTTGCCGGATAGTGCGCTTCGGAGGGAAGCTCGTTCAAGAGCTCGCGATCATAGCTCTCGACTGTCCAGCGATAGCCTGTTGTTGCGTTCTCAGGCAGCGTTATCCTGACCGTTTCAGTCAGGCGGATATCAACCGTGCGGTTAGTATCCGTTTGAACGAGGAGGTGCTCCATTGTTACCTGTTTTGTATTTTTTTGACAGGAAGCCGCACCGGGGGAGCTGATGATGAACCCGGCTCCCACCAGTAAAGCCTTGCGCGCAAAGGAGCGAAACGTATATTCTTGTCTCATAAGCCTTGTCATACAAATTCTTTTGAATTGTGTGATGAGTTTCCGCTTTACCCGCAATATTTTCCTATGGCATCGGCCACAATGGGAATGCCCTCAATGATCTGTTCAGGAGTGTTGTTGCAGTAGGAGAGACGCAGGGAGTTGTTGCGCTTCCCTTCAGGGTCAAATGTTTTTCCGGCCACAAAGACGGCCCCCCCTTCGACGGCCTGTAACATGATTTTGGTTGCATCGGCCTCATCCGGCAGCGTGAGCCAGATGTAGAAACCGCCCCGAGGTTCGTTCCATTGTACATAGTCCGGCATGTACTCTCTGAGGGCAGCAGCCATCGCATCAGCCCTTCTTTTGTACTCCTGTCGTACCTGTTCGATATAGCCATAGATCTGGCCAGAACGGATAAAAGCATCAGCGAGCACCTGGGTGAAGCTTGGTGAGCAGGCGTCGGCGGACTGCTTGATCAGTTCACACTTCTGATAAATTTTATCGGGCACCAGCATCCAGCCAAGCCGCAGTCCGGGGCCCAGAATTTTGGAGAAGGAGCCGGTATAGCAGACATTGATCCCCTCCGGATTGATCGCCTTGATTGGCTTGAGTCGCTCTCGGTCCTCTTCATAAAAGTAGAGGTCGCCGTAGGCATCATCCTCAATGAGCGGAATATTCTCTCCCTGAAGCGCCTTGATGAGCTGCTCCTTGCGCTCGATCGAGTAGAGCAGCCCTGCCGGATTGTGGAAATAGGGGGTGATGTAGAGAAGTTTGGCTCTCTCTTTTCTCTCAATCTCCTGGCGTAGCGCCTCCATCGAAATCCCGTCACGGTCAACCGGAACCCCTCTCAGCTCAGCTTCACTGGCGCGGAATGCAGAGAGCGCCCCGATAAAGCAGGGGTTTTCGACCATGACTGGCTCCCCCGGGTCAATAAAAGCTTTGGCCAGCAGGTTGAGCCCCTGTTGGGAGCCGGTGGTGATGAGTAGTCGGTTTTCTCTGACGGGCAACCCCTTTTTTTCAAGGAATCCGCTGAGCGATTCAAGCAGGGAGGGGAGGCCGGGTGTCGGGCCATACTGAAAGGCCGCCTGTTTCTTTTTCAGGTCGAGCGCGCAAAAAAGCTCTTCAATCTCCTTAACGGGAAAAAGCTCATTGCCGGGCATTCCCCCCGCAAAAGAGATAATGTCCGGCCTTGACGCAAGGGTCATGAGATCCCTTATTTCCGACGAACGAAGTGACGATACAGCTTTTGAAAACCTTGGCATGATGTTTAATTTATGAGCACTGAAGTCGAGAGTTCCAACAGGGGCCTCCATTCGCCGGGAGTGACCTCGTCAAACCTGGTAAACATCCCCCTCTTGCAGCAGCTCCATTTTATGTTCCTGCAGGACGTCGATAAGTTTTTGCAGCGATTCCGCCCTGATGACCACTGTTGCCTTGCACTCTCCTGAAGCGAATGCGTACATATAATCAATAGCGACGTTGTTATCCGAAATAAGTTGCAGTGCCTTGTGCAGACCGCCGGGCCTGTGAGGGATAATCATCCCGACAACATCGGTGACTTTGACCGCAAAACCCGCGTGGCGCAATATTTCTGCCGCAGCTTCAGGCCGTCCGACAATCATGCGCAGAATGCCGTAGTCGGCCGTATCGGCAATGCTGAATGCAGAGATGTTGATATCGTTGTCCGCCAGAATACCGGTCAACTCGGTCAGCCGGCCAGTCCTGTTCTCAAGAAAGACCGACAATTGCTTGATGATCATAGCAGTACCCTTTTTTATAATAAGTTATGGTTTCTATGCCATAACAATCACAAGATGAAAGCCTCAACAACCGGCTTGCTCATCATGGCAAGAACCCATTAAAACAACTCATACAGCAGAATCAAAAGAGAATGCAGGAACATACGAAAAAGCCAGCACTCAGTCATAACAAAGGCGGGAATTTCCCTGCACGTTTTTATCCTGAGCCGAAAGCGAATGAATCATTTTCTCGTTCAACGAGGCATTGTAAGGCAGTAGCACGAAGCGCATTTTTTTTTGACGAGCAAGGTTTGACGGGTACAGCTCAGAAGATGATCAACAAGGACTTTTTTTGATACAATAAAAATTGTCTGATAATCCCTTGTGTTATTGCGGCGATTGATGTACTATAATCCGTTATTGACCGGTCAAAATAAAGCGATTTTTAATGCCGGCTTTCTCCCCTTTTTAATTGACGGTTCATTCAATGATAGCGCTCTTTGCAAGTGCTGTGGCATTGACGGATGTGGCACATTCGGTGAAGGAGGGGTTGGGGATTTCTGTTAAAAAGCGATTATTTCAAGGAGAAAAACATGTTTGACTCGCAGATTCTGGATACGGCTATTGGATTGACCTTTATCTACTTTTTCCTGAGCATTCTCTGTTCAGCGATTATTGAAATTGTGGCAAGCCTTACCAAAAAACGCTCACGAATGCTTGGTATCGGCATTCTGGCACTTATCCAGGACCCCAAGGCGTTGGAAAAGTTTTATCAGCAACCGTTTTTTATGGGAAAAACCCCTCCAGGCAACATCTTCAAAAGTTTTTTTGATTCCATAGTGCCTTTTCCATCATGGAAAAGCAGGGTGCCATCCTACATTACTTCCCGTAGTTTCGTTTTGTCGCTGTTTGAGAGCCTGAAGCAGCATCCTGATGTTCTTAAAACATTACTGAACGAGAGAATTGCTCAGCCAAATCATCAACATGAAATAAGAGGCTTTACAGAAAAAGTGGCGCAGCTTCCTGATGGAAGCATCATAAAAAAAGAGCTGGAAGGGGTTCTGGCATCGGCAGGCACAGGTAGTGATGAGGTTTTCAAAAAAGTTCAGGAGTGGTACGCAAAAACAGTCGAAAATCTCGTGAATGATGGAAACGAAGAGGCGTCAGGGTTTCCTGGCGAATCTATCCTTAATGAGATAAAGATTCTTGCTACCGGAGATTATTTAAAAGATGTCAGAGCGTTGGTGGACGCTCTGCCTGATAGTAATTCGCTGAAAAAGACACTTCTTCCGTTGCTCAACATTGCTGGAGACAGTCTTGAAACTGCTCTGCAAAACGTAGAAAAATGGTATGAAGAGGGGATGGAGCGGGTAACCGGATGGTACAAAAAGTACTCGCAGACTTTCGGTGTGATTATGGGTCTTGTTGTTGCGCTGGTATTGAACGCAGATTCCTTTGAGATGGGAAAAGCCATGTATCGCGATAAGGAGTTGAGAACATCATTGGTCACTATTGCCTCGCAGCAAGTTGCCTCGATGGAGCAGTTATCTGCCAACGCAGGGAGTGGCGGCAAGGAGCCCGAGAAAAAATCAGATAGAGCGGAGGTAACAATATCTTCTGTGGTTGATGCAGGGAAACCAGTGTCGCAAACAGGCGCTCTGTCCAGTGAGTCCACTCAAACTACAGCAAACGAAAAGCTTGCAGAGTCCAAAAAAAATGACTTGAACAAAAAGATTAAACAGATAAATGAAGACTTCAAGCAAATCAGCAGCATTAATCTCCCCATTGGTTGGCCAATACAAAATGGCGGCATGATTACATTGAGTCAAATTATAGAACTTCTTACACCAGAAAAAATTCTTGGTATACTGATCACGGCTTTGATGGTTTCCATGGGCTCAAACTTCTGGTATGAACTGCTCAGTAAACTGCTCAATGTGAGAAGTGCAGGTAAAAAACCTCTAACCAGCGAAGAGCTGGATGTCAGGAAAAAGTAGTCGCTGATGAATGCTATCAATTTTTTTAAAGTTCTCGCCGATAGCGATAAGCATCATTGCAATTCCATCAAGCATATCTATTCCTTGATCGCTATCAAGAAAATCATCAGTCGTTTTGATAGATGAAAATCGCCGTTCGATTGTTACCAGAGCCTGCTCAATTTGTACCAGTTTTTCATCCAAACAACTGCTCCAGTTCTTTTTTGAGTTGTACCGAGAGGAATAAATCGGGTTCCATTTCAACAACAATGTCAATATCACTCTCATTACTGGCAGTATTATTTACCACCGAGCCAAAAATCCCGATTTTTTTAAGTTGTACCGCCTTACGAGCTTCTGTTTATGGTTGCGCAGAATTTTGAGCGCATCATGCATATTCCAGCAGATAGAGTAAATTAGTTAGAGTACTTGATAACGGGTATGTTTTTCATATTTTTTTTCGGGAGAAAAAATGACACAACTCATAGTCCATAAAGATAAGATGCAGGATATTCTGATGGCTTTTTTAAGCCGTCTTCAATCCGATGAGATCCGTCTGGAGTTTGATGATACGCACTTTTTGGTGGAGCCGGTTCAGGAAAGATCGGTTCTGGATATTTTGGCTGAGCAGGCGGATGATTTGGGGCCGGAAGATTTGTCGATGAATGTGGATCATTACCTTTATGGTCTTCCCAAAAGGACGGGAAAATGAATTATTTTTTGGATACGTCCTATCTGGTCGCCCTTACTCATAAAAGAGATCAATACCATGAAGATGCCGTAAGCGTTCGAAAAACACTGAAAGAGCCTGTTCGACTTATAACAATGTTGGCTGTTCTTATGGAATTTGGCAACATGTTTTCTTCGGTACATTTTCGTGATAAGGTCTTCCGTTATATTCAGTTGCTGAAAAATGACAAAAATACTGAAATTGTTTTTGTCACTGAGCAGATGTTTGAAGCAGCTTTGAGCATGTTTGGAAAATATCATGACAAAGAATGGGGGCTGGTAGATTACATTGCATTTCTTGTTATGCAAAAAAATGGAATCACTCATGCTTTGACTTCGGACGAGCATTTTGAGCAGGCAGGATTTACGGCATTACTGAAATACTGAAGATTTAACGTTTGTAATAGTAATCTTGCAACGGATTGGAAAATAATAACATCCTGCACAGTTTTCCCCCGATATCGGCAAGGCTGATATGAACAGAAATGTAAGACTTTGATTGAATTAGAGCTGAATGACCCCTTCTGAATTCCAAAATTTGCTGAACCCGGATATTCAGGCCCTGCTTGCGTCGCACCACTCCGACGACCCGGCTGCTTTTGCCATGCAGTTTCATGGGCGCAAAGATTTGCCGATACGAGCAATGGCTGAACAGCTTGCCTGCCAGCAGAAGGCTGTAAAAAAACTACCCACCCTTTCACAGCATAACCTGATTTATACTCCGTTGGCACTTGAGCAATCCTCCGGTGAGCGCACTGCGGCATACAAGGCTTCGCTGATGTCGGGCAAGAGGGCAATTGATGTAAGCGGCGGTCTGGGTGTTGATACAATGTTTCTGGCGCGAGTGTTTCAGGAGGTGGTTTACTGCGAGCGTGATTCGCTGCTCTGCGCCGTGGTCGAGCATAACCTCAAGGTGAGCAGAATTGCCAATGTTCAGGTAAGGAACGGCGAAAGCATCAGTCTGCTTGCGGAGTACCCGGATGACTCTTTTGACTGGACTTTTGTTGATCCGGCGCGCCGTGAGGAGGGGCGTCGCTCCATAGCGCTGGAAGCGGCAAGTCCGGATGTGGTGGCTTCTCATGATCTGCTGCTTCGTCATGCGCAACGGGTCTGCATCAAGGCCTCTCCGGCGCTCGAAATCAGCGGGCTGAAAAAGCTGTTGCCCGCCTTGCACACCATTATTGTGGTGTCGGTTGACCGTGAATGCAAGGAGATTCTCTTGCTGCTTGAGCGCGGGTATCCTGCGGATGGGCTCGTGCAGGTAAAAGCGGCCTGCCTGAACGCCGATTCTGAGGAGATAACTGATGTTGCCGGGGGGAATGGTGAGGCTCCGAGAGTGGTTGCAACGGCGGTAAAGGAGTATCTCTATGAGCCTGATCCAGCCATTATCAAAGCGAGGCTTTCGGCGGTGCTTGCGCGTGATTCTGGCCTCCAGTTTGTGAACAAGAGTGTTGATTATCTCACTGCTGACCGCAAAACAGAGTCCTTCCCCGGCAGGAGCTTCCGCGTGGTTGAGTGCGTCCCTTACAAGCCGAAAAGCTTCAGGGCTTTTCTGGAGCGTCATGCCATTGCAGGGGCAAGCATCCAGCGGCGCGATTTTCCCCTTTCGGCAGAAGAGCTTCGGAAAAAATTCCGGCTTCTTGAGAGCGAGAGGGTCTTTCTCTTTTTTACCAAAGATGCTGCAGGCCATCCGCTCTGCATCTACGCGCTCAGATGTTTCCCGGGAGACGAAGCGGCTCTTTTTGAGTAAGGAGGATGCGCTGCTAAAATAAAATCCGTCTGAGAGATAACAAGTGGTTTGGTTTTTGCATTATTCTTCGATGTATTAACTGTGTGGCTTTGTGAATTAAGAATTGTGTTTGCATATACAAAATGATATACATATTTTAGAAAGAAAGGGATGGAATTTGACGGATTTGACTGGGATAGCGGTAATCGTGCAAAATGTCAAAAGCATGGAGTTTCGATTGCCGAAATCGAAAGCCTGTTTTCAGGAGCGCCATTAGTTGCACCGGACGCCCTCCATTCGAGCCAAGAACAGAGATTCCGAGCTGTAGGAGAGACAATCAAAAAGCGTCCTTTGTTTATTGTTTTCACGTTGAGGAAAAATGATGGAATACTCCTCATCAGACCGATCAGTGCGCGGTATATGCACAAAAAGGAGATAAAGGCCCATGAAAAAGAAATTCCCTGATTTCAAGACCGATGCTGAAGCAGAAGCCTTTGTAGAGAGTGCTGACTTGAGTGAGTATGATTTTTCAGATATGGTTCCAATGCGCTTTGAATTGAAGCGCAAGGATACGTCAGTCAGTCTTCGGCTTCCTGAAGAGTTGCTTGATGCTGTGCGCATTCATGCAAAACGCGTTGGTATACCGTATCAACGCTTCATGCGATTGGCGATTGAAAGAGCTGTTGCAGCAAAGTAAACGCTTGTAACGACAAACGTCAAGAAATTCATCTTTGGTTTGCTGGATTAAGCCCTCACAACACCTCTACGCGCTCAGATGTTTCCCGGGAGACGAAGCGGCTCCGTCAGGGTAAGGCTGGAGCGCAGACACGGATGATTGTAAAAGTAGTTTCTCCCGTTATTCTCCTTTTGTGGCAGCAAAAGCGCTGTACAGTGGCAGGAAGGTGATCTTTTGTTCTGGAAGATCAGCATAAGGGCGGTCGGAAAAGACGAGTGCTTTGCCACACGCCGGATACGTGGCAAGGAAGAGGTGCAGGCTTCTCAAACTGCCGGTGGCACCGCTTTTTACCTCAACGGGATGAATCTGGCCGTTCAGAACAGCCAGATAGTCCACTTCTGCCGAACTGTTTTTGGCCGCTCGCTCCCAGTAATAAAGAGCGCCCTGTTGAGCTGCGAGCATCTCTTGCCCGACAAACTGTTCCGCCATGGCTCCCCGGTAGATGGCGAGCAGGTCACTTTTGGCATACTCAATATCGTTCGGCATACCGGAGAGGTAGCGCATAAGTCCAATATCGAGCATGAGCGCTTTAAACACTTTGGCCGAAGCCGTTGCTCTCAATGGAAGCCCTGAGGGATCGACCGAGGGGATTCTTCGCGCTACCTGAGCCAGGCACAAAGCATCGAATGATTTTTTCAGTGTCGGGTTGCTGTACCCTTTGCCGAGGCGTGCATATTTGATCTGTTGTCCGATATGCTGCGACAGCGAGGTAAAAACCGAGTCGAGACAGAAGCGGTCAACCCTCGGAGTATATTTGGCAAAGTCCATTCTGTAAGATTCGGCAATCTCCTGTTGTACCTCAAAGGCATCACGCAACGAATTATTTTTGAGGTATGCCTTGACAGCCGCAGGCATTCCCCCGATAAAGAAATAGCGTTTCAGCTCCTCGCGCAACAGCTCATGCACGGCGGGCGATATTTCAGCCGGATTGCCCAGCACCGCCGTTGCCGCAGCGCCGTTGCCGATAGCCTCCAGATATTCCGCAAAACAGAGTGGATAGAGATTGAGGAACTGAACCCTGCCGACAGGAAAAGAGTTCTCTTCAAGCGCAAATTCAAGGAGCGAACCGGCGGCCACAACATGGAGTTCCGGCATCTCCTCATAAAAATAGCGCAGGGCGGTTATGGCACGGGGGCAGGCCTGTATCTCATCAAAAAAGAGCAGCGTTTTTCCCGGAGTGATTTTTTGCTGAAGGAGAACTTCAAGGTCGGAGCAGATGCGCGTTACTTTAAGGTCGCCATCAAAAAGTTTACGCAGTGACTGATTCCGCTCAAGATCGACGAGAGCAAGCGACTCAAACCGGCTTTTTCCAAACTCTTTGATTGACCAGGTTTTGCCAACCTGACGAGCGCCCCGGAGGATGAGCGGTTTGCGGCGTGAGCTTTCCTGCCAGCGACTAAGATCGTTATCAATAAATCGAAGCATTTGCTCTGGTTACGGTGGTATGAAATCAGATATTTAAATTTACAAGGCAATTTATACTTTTGTGATAGAAAAATACAAGGCAATTTGATTGGTGATCTCGAAAAACCATTCTTTTTGTTGATGGTATGCTTCCCAGCCGTTCCAAGTACCGTTGCTGTTTTATTGTTGTCAATATTTGTCATAAATTGACAATGAGATCATTTTCTTGACCAAGAAATAAAATATGAAGTCATGCCAATTAATGTTAACCTGACGCCGTTCCTTGAAGAGATGGTTCGGCAAAAAGTAAAATCCGGTCTCTATACATCGGCAAGTGAGGTGGTACGTGAGGCATTGCGTCTTATGACAGAGCAGGACTCTCTTCGCAAAGCAAAGCTTGACCAGTTACAGAAGGATATTCAGGACGGGATAGAGAGTGGCACGGCCACTGCTTGGGATGCTGAAGAGATAAAGAGAAGTGTCCGAAAAAGAGGAACCGTCACAAAGGCAGGTTAAGGAGATGCCGATAATCATTAAACGACCCCTCGTTTTTGAGGATATTGCCGATATCTGGGATTATATAGCCGAAGACAGTGAAAACCGTGCAGATGCTTTTATTGATTCCATCGACCGGAAACTCCATGAGTTGGCAGATTCGCCTCATATTGGCCGTTCACGGAGTGAGCTTTTGGCGGGGTTATCAAGTTTTCCATTTGGCCGTTATATTATTTTCTCTCTCATCATTCCTGGCGGTATAGAGATTGTGAGGGTGTTGCACGGCGCCCGTGATATTGAACCCCAGTTTCGCCAGCAAGAGTGATCAAGCATAAAATTCATTTTTGCAATAATTTACAGTAAAAGAATTTGTGCTCGCTTCGGGAGAGGCAAGAACCGTTGGTGAGCTGATTCTACAATTTCGGGGGATGGGCAAAAGGAAAACCGTGTTTTCGTACTGCCTCTGCGCCCTCAAGTGTTTCCCTGTATACGAAGCAACTCCCTCTGGGCAAGGCCAAAGCGCAGCCCCTGAATGCTGACGCGGATTTCTCCAACGCCAAGCAGGCTCCGACCCGGTCTGATCTGAAAAATCGGATAATTTTTTGTTCTTTTGTCGTATCGGCACTATATTTCATGCAGTTAATCGATTTTTTCCCGATTAACTATATGAAATATGATCTATCGACCATGAGAATTGAAAACCAGCTCATAAGATTTGGCAGTGTTCCTCTGACGCATGGAACACTTTTATCCGTTCTTCAAGGGTATCGCTCGCCGAACGACAAAATAGCTCAATTGATTGCTGATGGCGTGCTCCTCTCTGTAAAAAGGGGGCTCTATGTTGTTGCGCCAGCGCTCACCTCCTCACTGGTTTCCATGCCGTTGGTGGCAAACCATCTCTATGGGCCATCCTATGTCTCTCTGGAGTATGCGCTTTATTTTTATGGACTTATTCCTGAACGGGTGGTCGAAGTGACATCGGTAACGACCAGGCAAACGAAGCGCTATGATTTGCCCTTTGGTCGCTTTTCTTATAAGCACTCTCCCCCGAAACTCTATTCTGTCGGTATTACCCGGATTATCCTTTCTGATCAAACCGGGTTTTTAATAGCTTCTCCGGAAAAGGCGTTGTGTGATACGCTGATTTTTACAAAAAAGTTAGCGGTCAACTCGGTTCATGAGTTACGAGAATGTTTGTTTGACGATTTACGCATTGATGAAGAACTCCTGGGAGGTTTTGACATCCGGGTGATTGAAGCCTGCATGAATGCTGGTCTTAAAGTTAAAATTTTAAAGATGTTCGCGCAAATTGTGCGTTCTTGTCAAGAGTGATGGTGCCTATGATGAGTGTTTTGGAGCAGATGCTTGCCAAATATGATGCAACAAGTGCAGAGGGCGCCAGCAATGGATTGCGTGAGGTGAT
This sequence comes from uncultured Chlorobiaceae bacterium, assembly GCA_903871235.1. Taxonomy (GTDB): domain Bacteria; phylum Bacteroidota; class Chlorobiia; order Chlorobiales; family Chlorobiaceae; genus Chlorobium. Next base: position 4,408 of record CAIQGA010000169.1, on the reverse strand, counting down.
GCAGGAAATTGCTTTGGCCGGGCTCTATCGTGGAGGATTTTTTGATCGGGCGGCTTTTTATGGTGGGACTTGTTTGCGAATCTTTTACGGGCTGCCAAGATTTTCAGAAGATTTGGATTTTTCCTTGTTGCAGCAAGAAACTGGCTTTTCGCTGGAGCCCTATTTCAAAGCTGTGAAAGAGGAGTTTACCGCTCTTGGTCTGGATGTTTCCATCGCGGTTAAAGAAAAAACGGTGCAGCGGGGCATAGAGTCTGCTTTTCTGAAAAACAATACCCAGGTTTTTGATTTAACCGTACAGTGGAATAAAACCATCAAAATAAAATTTGAGGTTGATACGCTCCCTCCTCCCGGTTTTGGCACTGAAGAGAAGTTGCTGCTGGAGCCCTTTTCATTTTATGCAAAGTGTTTCGTTTTACCGGATTTGTTTGCCGGAAAAATGCATGCCTTGCTTTTCAGGCGCTGGAAACATCGTATCAAGGGACGTGATTGGTTTGATTTTGAATGGTATGTGAAAAAAGGGGTGCCGCTCAACCTTTCACATTTTGCCCAGCGTGCCATGCAGAGTGGCCATCTGGAACGTGTGAAGCTCAAGGAAGAAGAGTTTCGGGTACTTTTAACCCAAAAGATCGGCTCTTTGGATGTCGCATTGGCGATGGATGATATTTCGAGATTTGTGCAGGATGTAAAACCGCTGAAAATTTGGTCAAGGGAATATTTCATGCAGTTGGCTGACCGCATGAAAATTATTGAGGCATAAACGGGTGGGTTAGTCGTTTTTCCCCTGTATACGAAGCAGCTCCCTCTGGGCAAGGCCAAAGCGCAGCCCCTGAATGCTGACGCGGAGCACACCAACCCCAAGCAGGCGCATGAACTGGTGCAGGATAAGCATTCCCATGGTGATGACATCGGCCCTTCCCTCGGGGATGCCAAGCTCGATGATCTGCTCAAGGGTGCTCGTTTTGAGTCTTTCGAGAAAGGCGTGCACCTCCTCGTAGGTGAGGGGGTAGTTGTGCACCTTCAGGGCGTCGAAATGTTTCAGCCCCTGATCAACCTGGGCGATGGTAGTGATGGTGCCAGCAACGCCATAGACGTGCTCTCTGGAGGCAAAAAAGGGAATGATGTTTGCCGTAAGGAGCTGGTCGATGCAGCTTTTGGCAGCCTCAATTTCACTTGCCGACGGGGGAAGTGTGGTGAAAAAGCGCTCGGTGAGCCTCACTGAACCGATGTCGAGGCTGACGCTCTCCGTGATGGCTCCGGGAGATCCCATAGAGATCTCCGTACTGCCGCCGCCAATGTCGATGACGGTGAAAAGTTCGGGGATATCGCTCATACCGGCAACAGCGCCGCTGAAGGTGAGGTCGGCCTCCTCTTTGCCGGAGATGCACTCAATAGTTATTCCCGAAGCACGCTCAACCGCCTCGATCACCTCCGCACGGTTTTTGGCATCTCTCAGGGCGCTGGTTCCTGCGGCAATGATGGTTTTGGCTGCGTGCTCATCGCTGAGCTGGCGATAGTCGGTCATGCAGTCGACGAGGCGCTGCATTCCTTGCGGGTCTATGGTTTTTGCAGCATCTACATTCTTGCCAAGCCGCACGATGGTCTGTTTGTGGTAGACCGGCTGGATGGTGCCCGTAGCCGGATCAAGGTCGGCAATAAGCAGCAGGGCGGTGTTGGTGCCGATGTCGACGCATGAAACTCTTCTACTCATTTGAGTGGTGCATTAAATAATTCTGTTCCCGACGACATGGAACGGTTTGCATGTCAGGACTTCTCTTCCTCGCTCTACATGCGGTAATCCTGCATTCAGGACGTTCATATTTACTCATTATTCGATCATCCGTAGTCTCTTGAATGTACTACACTTTAACGACATAAGCATACGACACTCTTTCGATGTGTGCAAGAGATCTTTGTTTCAGATATATACGTACAAGATATATTTTTTTTGGAGGTATTTACTTAGAATAAAGCTTTTGGTAAGTCTGGAGTACTGTGGAATTGAACTTATCATGAAGCTGATTGCCGATTTTATAGCATGATGGATACGCAAGGCCAGACCAGTAACCTGCTGGTACCCACGTCATAAAATTGAACTTTTTTGTAAGTTTTAAATAATAATTTACGCGAATTATTTTATTAGATGAAAATGTTGAATACATTGGAAGTGAGTTATTTGTAGTGATTGATGGCGGCTAATGATCACAGATTAAAGACCGAAAAATGCCACATATCCCCTCCCAACGGCCTCCGATTAAAAGTTTTTTTGTCGCATCGGTTCATTATTCGTCCTGTTTTAGTGTATTACGTATGTTTGTCTTGAGTCGGTATTATATGTTTTATGTGTATTCCCTTTTGTTTTTGAGTACAGTTGTGCGTAGAAGACGTTGCTGTGTAATAAGCGGTATTTAACCATAACTAAAGATTTGACAATGGCTACTTGTAAAACTTGTAATGGCAAAGGCTCTGTAAAATGTCCAAAATGCAAAGGTCGTGGGCGAATTCAAGACCTTTTAGGTGGATCGCATCAGTGCAATAACTGTAATGGTTCTGGTGTTGTAAAATGTGGAGTTTGTAATGGAAAGGGCCACGTGTAAAACATGAAAACCACCACGTGAGTGCGTGCGTGTTGTTTGCAATACCGGGGATTACCACTATGTTTGCAAAACTTGGGCGAGTTACGGTTTGGCGCAAAGTTACCATAGGGATTACTCTTGCAATCGGAGTATTTGCTGTGTGGTTCTTTGTCGTAAATAAGTCAGGTACTGTGATTCCTTCTGCTTTCGGTGAGGGTCTAAGCTGGCGAGTAGAATATAACGATCAGGGTCAGGTCGCCCGCAGCCTTGACCCTGCTGGCAGGGCTACTCGATACGCCTATACTTCATCATTTGACGGTTCATCACGGGCCGTAACAGAAACTCCGCCAGAGGGCTCATCCGTTACATGGCAGTTCGGTGCTGATGGAAAAATGGAGAGCATGAAAGATGGCGAAGGTGAGGTTGCTTATCGCTACGATAATCGTGGGCAGTTGGGTGCTGTTGAGCGCAAGGGATCTTCTCCAATTAATTATAGCTATGATGATGCTGGGCGACTTTCAGAGCTGAAAATCGGGAATTTCTATCGCATAGCCTGGACGTACGATTTTCTTGGTCGTATTGCGAAAATTGAGACTCCTGCGGGTCTCATCACTTATGACTATCAGACTGGGCAGAACACGGTCGTGCGTTCATTGCCCAACGGGGTAAAGACTTTCTGGAAACGTCAGGCCAACGGAGAGCTGGAGGAAATTAATCACGGTTTTTTCCAAAATCCTGCGGAGCGTCAGTATTCGGTATTGTCCAGCTATTCCTACAGTCATGGCCCTGATGGGCGGATTGCCGCTATTAACGAATACTCTGGTGGGCAGGGAAAATTTACGAGGCAGTACGCTTACGATACTATGGGCAGGCTTGTTCGCGCAACAGGTACCGGTGGACGAGAGTATGGATACGAGTATGATCAGGCAGGCAACCGCATAAAGGCAATAACAACCGGCACCCCTGCACAGCTTTGCACTTACGATTGGGCGGGACGGCTGACAAGTGTGGATGGGAAGCCAGTTCAATACGATGCCTGTGGCAATCTGATAAGCGCCACCATGGATGGTGTCGCACGGAAATATGCCTATCGCCCTGATGGTCGCCTGGCAAAGGCGGAGTCGGGCAATGAATCTGCCGAGTACCGTTATGATGGCAATGGACAACTTGTTGTTCGCAAGAGCACATCAGGAGAGATGCGATTTATCCCTGATCCGTTGTCGGGCAATGGCCACCCGCTGGTGATTGATGAAGGTGGTGTGCGTACGCTGGTGATATGGGAAGGTGATACTCCCCTTGCGCTTGTGCGTAACGGCAAGGTGGAGTGGCTGCTGCACGATCATTTGGGTTCTGTACGAATGGTAACGGATGCTCAAGGCAAGGTGAGCCGTACGTGCGATTATGATCCTTTTGGTGTTCCGGTCAATGCAGAGCGATCCGCATCCTTGACGCCTGGATTTGCCGGGCTTTTTCGGGATGATCAGGCTGGGGGTTATCTGACTACAGCGCGGGCTTATGTTCCCAAGCTTGGCAGTTTTCTCCAACCTGATCCGCTGAAGCGTGTTCCAAAGGCGACAGCAAATGATATGTCGCTTTTTTCATACTGTGGGGGAGACCCAGTAAACTTGATAGATTTGGATGGTGCCAAACCCGTTTTAGTCAGAGAACAATGGACTCAATTCACAAATAGCCTAGCAGCCTGTCGGAATTGAGATTTTCGCCAAAAAAAGCTATGATGTCGCCCATAAGCTGCAAGTCACCATTTTTTTGATCTTGGTCATTTATGACCGTACTTTTTTCTGTTGAGAAGGCCGAAACAAGGTCAATCAGGCGCT
>CAIQGA010000168.1 GCA_903871235.1 uncultured Chlorobiaceae bacterium | reverse complement strand
GTATTGGCTTCGGGCAGCACAATGCGCTTGAAACCGAGATGTGCAGCCTCCCTGATGCGCCTTTCGCTGTCGCTGATAGCCCGGAGTTCGCCCGCCAACCCTATCTCACCGCAGCAGACGGTTGCGGCATCAACCGGACGGTTCATAAGTCCTGAGGCAATGGCCGCAGCAATGGCAAGGTCTGCCGCGGGCTCTGCGAGTTTGAGTCCTCCGGCTATTTTTACAAAAACATCCTGCCCCCAGGTTTCGATTTTGAGCCTGTTTTCGAGCACGGCAAGGATGATCGACATCCGCTTCAGGTCGAACCCAGTGCTGATACGCTGCGGCATGGAGTAGTTGGTTTTTGAGACCAGTGCCTGCACCTCTACCAGGAGGGCCCTTGTGCCTTCGATGGCGGCAAGGATAGAGTTTCCCGGTACATCGGTTCTCCGACCGGAAATAAAGAATTCTGAAGGGTTACTGACCTCTTCAAGGCCGGTTTCATCCATGCGGAAGACGCCGATTTCATTGGTGGAGCCAAAGCGGTTCTTGACGGAGCGGATAATGCGGTAGCGCTGGTAGCCTTCACCTTCAAACTGCAGGACGGTATCGACCATGTGCTCAAGTGCTTTGGGCCCGGCAAGCGCCCCCTCCTTGGTAATATGGCCGATAATCATCAAAATAACGTTCTGCTGCTTGGCTGCCCGGATCAGCATGGCAGCGCACTCCCTGATCTGGGTGATGGTCCCGGCAGAGCTCTGGTACTCATCCGAATGAACCGTTTGGATGGAGTCGATAATGACCAGCGCAGGCTTTTCGCGTTCAATGAGCTCAAGGACGCGTTCAAGGCTCACTTCAGGTGCGAGCCAGAGGTTTTTTGCCTGAATGGAGAGTCGCTGCGCCCGTTCTCGGATCTGGTTTGGCGACTCTTCGCCGGAGATATAGAGCACTTTTGCAGGAGCAAGGCGTGCTGCGAGTTGCAGCATGAGGGTTGATTTGCCGATGCCCGGCTCTCCTCCAACCAGAACGGCTGATCCCTGCATGAGTCCTCCACCGAGTACCCGGTCGAGTTCGCCGATTCCCGTCATGATGCGCAGGAACTCTGAGGGGACGGCATCATGGAGGTTCTGCAGAACAGCAACAGCTCCCACAGAGCCCGCCCCCTGTTTTTTTGCTTCGGGCTCGATGCGGGTCTCCTGCAGTGTGCCCCAACTCTGGCACTCAAAGCATTTCCCTTGATATTTTAGGGAGATGGCTCCGCAGTTTGAGCAGACGTATCTGGTAGAGGATTTGGCCATCCTGCTTTAAAGTCCGTTGATACGCTGGAATGACTGGAGCGTGTTTTTCAGGAGCATGGCAATGGTCATGGGGCCTACTCCTCCGGGTACCGGGGTCATGGCCGAGGCAACGGCTGAAACGCCTTCGTAATCCACATCGCCAACCAGGCGGTAGCCGCTTTTTGTGGATGGATCTTCAATGCGGTTAATGCCTACGTCGATAACGACAGCTCCCGGTTTGACCATATCAGCGGTAATGAATCCCGCTTTGCCGATAGCCGCGATAAGAATGTCGGCCTGCTGGGTGTAGAATGGGATGTTTTTGGTTGCGGAGTGGCAGATGGTAACGGTGCAGTTGGTGGCCTCAAGTTTCTGCAACATCAGGTTTGCCATAGGTTTACCAACAATATTGCTGCGTCCGACCACAACACAGTGTTTGCCCCGGGTTTCGATGTTGTAGCGGCCAAGCAGCTCAAGAATACCGTAGGGGGTACAACTGACAAAACATTTGTCGAGATGACCCATCACGAGTCGGCCGAGGTTTTCAGGATGAAATCCGTCAACATCCTTCGACGGATCGATGGCAAGTGTAACGGCAAATTCGTCAATCTGCTTCGGCAGCGGCTGCTGGACAAGGATGCCGTGAACAGTCGGATCGTTGTTCAGTTCATGAATGGTGTCAATCAGGTGCTTCTGGGTCGTGTCGGTGGGCATTTCAATCACCGTCGAAATCATGCCGATCTCTTTGCATGTTTTGGCTTTATTGCGTACATAAACCTGCGAAGCCGGGTCGTGGCCGACAATGATGACCGTCAGGCCGGGTACTTTGCCGGTAGTGGTCAGGCAGCTTTCTACGCCGGCTTTCAGTTCGTTTTTCAGGTCGAGGGAGACCTTTTTTCCGTCGATAATGAGCATGGTGATAGGGCTTTGTTGTGTATGTTCCTCTCCGTCTTTTTAATAGAGAGCTGCATATAGCTATGAAAAATTCATCGAAGCAGCAAATATGAAAAGCGATGAGCTGGTTTTGAGCAGTGCTGGAAGCCATTTTTTTTGGCGGGGGAGTGGAGAGAGGGTAAAAATTTATTATGAGGATGCTCTGTTATGTCGCTGGTTTCCATTGGTGATGTTCTTGTTGACAAGGAGGTTTTGAAGGCGTTTTTTTCATGCGATATCCGCCAGTGCAAGGGAACGTGCTGCATTGAGGGGGAGCTTGGAGCTCCGTTATCTGATGAGGAGGCTATTCAATTGAGTCAGTTGCCTGAAGAGCTGATGAGGATGATCCCCGAAAAAGGGTTGCGCTATCTCCGGCGTCATGGCCCGGTTGAGCTCTATCAGGGCGTTCAGTACACAAGAACGGTTGAGAAAGAAGAGTGTGTTTTTACCTTGATTCGTGACGGAATAACCTTTTGCGCCATTGAGATTGCCTATCGCGAAGGGATTCTGGACTTTGACAAACCTCTCTCCTGCCGATTGTTTCCGATAAGGGTAAGAAAAAAGTTTGGTTTGCCTTATCTTGTCTACGAACAGCATTCTATGTGTCGCTCTGCCAGAAAGGCGGGCTGTGAGTGCAAGGTACAACTTATTGATTATGTTCATCTCGCTCTTGAGTCGCTCTACGGTGCCGACTGGGTAGTGAGCCTGAAAGCATTTGTCGATTCATCCCCCCTGCGTCATGGTTGAAATCAGACTTCAACAGCGGCAATCGTTACAGCTTTCTGCACAGCAGATTTTAAGCAGTCAGCTTCTTCAGCTTCCAATGCTCAATTTGGAACAGCGGATTTATGAGGAGCTGCAGGAGAATCCACTGCTCGAACTGGTGGAAGAGCGAAAAGATAGTGCCGGTGATGTGGTTGCGCAGAGCGATCGGGAGGATGGTGATGATATGTTTGATGCGGTTGAGCGCTTCAGTAAAAGTTCTCTCCGGGAGCAGCGTTCTGATGCTCGGGTTTCCGGAGAATATTCTGAAGGGCGGGTGGACTTTTCCAATGAAAGCGGTTCAAAAGAGAGGTTTTTTCAGGCGGTTCAGCATGACAGTTTTCATGAAACCCTTCTCCGCCAGCTCGCCTTGCAAGAAGGGGCCGGGGAGCGGGAGGTGATGATTGCTATTGAGATTCTTGGTAATCTTGATGGCGACGGTTACTTTACCGACAGGTATGATGTAGTTGTTGATAGTTTGCTCCTTGGTGGTTTTGATGTCAGCGAAGAGGAGGTGGCCGCAGTTCTCTGCAAAATCCAGCATCTTGACCCTCCGGGTGTTGCCGTCAGGGATTTGCGTGAACGTTTTCTTGTGCAATTGCAGGCAGGTGCCGGGCGCTGCGAATTGAAACGCCTTGAGGTTGCACGCAGGATTCTTCATGATCATTTTGATGATTTTCTGCACAGGCGCTTTGAACTGTTGATCAAAAAGCTTGCAGAGAGCAGGGAGAGTGTTGAGGCGGCTGTTTCGGTCATTATCCACCTTGATCCCCATCCTGGTATTTTTCAGGATGAGGGGGGCTATTACATTACGCCTGATTTTGTGGTAAGCTACGAAAATGGTGAGCTGACTGCGGTGCTTAACGATAGAAGCGCTCTCTCCGTCAAGGTTACAGACCGCTATCAGGAGCTTCTGAAAAACAGGAAAGGGCCAAAAGAGGAAAAGAGGTTTATACGGCAGAATATTCAGAGGGCAAATGAGTTTATGAGTGCCATTGAGACCCGGCGCCAGACATTGCTGAAGGTGATTGAGGCCCTGATGAAACGTCAGTATGGCTTTTTTGTTTCCGGCCCGGAGTGTTTGGTGCCGCTCGGCATGAAAATCATAGCGGCTGATACTGGCCTCAATATTTCGACTATCAGCCGTGCGGTGAACGGCAAATATGTGCAGACCCGTTTTGGTGTTTTTGAGCTGAAATATTTTTTCAGTACAGGGCTCTCGACGGGGGATGGTGATGATTTGTCGAGCAAAGTTATTCGTCAGGACATTGCTGAGATTATCCGTCAGGAGAATCCTGACTCTCCACTGAGTGATGATACCCTGGCAGAGATTTTGATGAAAAAAGGGGTGCATATTGCCCGAAGAACGGTTGCAAAATATCGTGAACAAATGCAGATTCCAGTTGCAAGATTAAGAAAAAAAATATTTTGATTGATGAAGAATAACCAAAGGCCAGTGATCCGTTCAACGACGGTTATCGGTGTTATAAGGGATGGCAAGGCAGCGCTCGGGAGCGATGGACAGATGACACTTGGAAATACCGTTATCAAGCATTCGACCCGGAAAATAAGGAGATTGTATCACGGGAAGCTTGTTGCCGGTTTTGCGGGAGCAACAGCGGATGCCGTGACGCTGCTTGACCGCTTTGAGGAGAAGCTTGAGGCTTACAACGGAAAGCTTGACCGTGCAGCGGTTGAACTCGCCCGTGACTGGAGAACCGACAAGTATCTTCGTCGTCTTGAGGCGATGCTCGCCATTGTCAGTAACGACAAAGCGTTGATTATTTCGGGAACCGGTGATGTGATAGAGCCGGAGGATGGCATTGTAGCCATCGGCAGCGGCAGCATGTATGCTCTTGCGGCTGCACGTTCACTCATGAAGCATTCAGCCCTTGAAGCAAAGGATATCGTGCTTGAAAGTTTGAAGATAGCGGCAGATATCTGTATCTATACAAACGATCATATTATTGTTGAAGAGGTCTGAGCGCAGCGCTGATGCAGCGCCGTCAGCGTTGCTGACCTGAAGCCCTTTTTTTGAAATTTACAATTCATTGCATGGAAACGACTAAGAACAGTGAGGAAAATGCGCTTGCATTGCCCGAGGCAAGGAGCGGTAAAACAAGTTCTATTGCGACCAGCAATCTGACGCCAAACCAGATTGTTTCGCTCCTCGACAAGTATATTATTGGCCAGAAGGATGCAAAAAAGTCTGTTGCCATTGCTTTGCGCAACCGCCTTCGCCGTCAGCATGTGAGTGATGAGCTGCGTGATGAGATTATGCCCAACAACATCATCATGATCGGTCCGACAGGTGTTGGGAAAACCGAAATCGCCCGCAGGCTTGCCAAACTTGCCAGAGCCCCTTTTGTCAAGGTTGAAGCCTCGAAATTTACTGAAGTGGGATATGTTGGTCGCGACGTGGAGTCGATGATTCGTGATCTTGTTGATCAGTCGGTGGCTATGGTAAGAAGCGAAAAATCGGAAGAGGTTCGTGAAAAGGCCGCGTTGCTTGTCGAAGAGCGCCTGCTCGATATTCTTCTTCCTCCCGTTGCCTCTTCACGCAATTCAGAAGATGATGATGAGGCATCTGGTGAAGAGGATACGCAGGAGTCGCGGCCAACTGAAGAGGACGACAAATCACTTGAGGTGAACCGGCGAAGCCGCAAAAAAATGCTGGAACGACTCCGCAATGGAAAGCTTGAGGAGCGTCAGATTGAGATGGATCTCTCTGGCGATTCTCCTGGCGGGATGATGCAGGTTTTTGGACCTCTCGGTCAAATGGAGGAGATTGGCGGAATCATGCAGGATCTCATGAGCGGCATGCCCCGGAAACGCAAGAAAAGAAGGGTTTCAATTGCCGAAGCCCGCAAGCTTCTTGAGCAGGAAGAGGTGCAGAAGCTTATTGATATGGAGAGTGTTGTCAAGGAGGCGATCAACAAGGTGGAGCAGTCCGGAATTGTTTTCATTGATGAAATTGATAAAATTGCCTCTCCGTCAACAGGCTCAGGCGGCAAGGGGCCGGATGTAAGCCGTGAAGGTGTGCAGCGTGATCTTTTGCCGATTGTCGAGGGCTCCAACGTTGCAACCAAGCATGGTATGGTGAAGACCGACCACGTCCTCTTTATCGCTTCCGGTGCTTTTCATGTTGCCAAGCCATCAGATCTTATTCCTGAGCTGCAGGGCCGTTTTCCAATCCGTGTGGAGTTGAAAAGCCTGACGGAAGAGGACTTTTACCTCATTCTGACGCAGCCTGAGAACGCCCTTATCAAGCAGTATTCAGCACTTCTTGCTACCGAAGGCGTTGATTTGACCTTCAGTGACGGTGCCATTCGCGAGATTGCGAGGATTGCGGCAAGAGTTAACGAAAGTGTTGAAAATATCGGCGCAAGGAGGCTGCATACCATCATGACCAATCTTCTTGAGGAGTTGATGTTCAATATCCCTGAAAATTTCTCCGACGAGCATGTAGAGATTGACGAAGCAATGGTGAAGGAAAAGTTGAATCATGTGGTTGCTGACCGTGACCTCAGCCAGTATATTCTGTAAGTATTTTTTTTGTCAATCTGTTGACTGAGCCAGCCCTCTCTTCGGGCTGGCTTCAACAATTATGATCAGTGCAATGCAGATAGTTGTTCTCAATGGCCCCAACCTCTCCCGGCTTGGAAAACGTGAGCCGGAGGTTTACGGTCGCCAGACCCTCGACGATATCAACCGTGAACTGGCTGCAACTTTTCCGGAGATCTCGTTTGAGTTTTTCCAGACAGAATATGAAGGAGAGTTGCTGGAAAAACTCTTCCAGAGTGAAGATCAGGGCGGTTGCCGGGGTGTTGTGCTGAATGCGGGAGCACTGACCCATTACTCCATAGCTTTGCGCGATGCCATCAGCGCCATAACCATCCCTGTTGTGGAGGTTCATCTCTCCAACATCTATGCCCGCGAAGAGTTTCGCCGCCGTTCAGTGATTTCGGAGGTTTGTATCGGTGTTATCAGCGGCTTCGGGGCCAACAGCTACCACCTTGGAGTCAGGGCTCTTCTTGGTCTTGCGCACAACACTTAGCGGTAGCGGCTCTTTTTGGTGAAGATTATAATCCCGATTATTCTCGTGAGTATTTTTTCAGAAGTGCGCGCATATCCTCGATACGCCGTCTGTCGCTTGCAATAAGGACTTGTTTCTCTATGCCGATTTTTATCAATCGGAGAGCCTCCTCCCGGTTTCCCCTCTCAATGAAGATCAGGGCGAGTTCGTGATAGTTTCTGATGATTTCAGGATCAAGGCTCATTGCTTTTTTGAACGTTTTTTCGGCAAGGTCATAATTTCCTTTGGGGACCTCTCCTATGAAGGTGGAGGCGACCATTCTTCGGAACCATCCAATATTGGCAGCTTCACGGTAATAAGATCCGAGCAGGGAGAGCGCGGTTTCATCGTTCGGGTTGAGTCGCAGGGCGGTATCAAGCTCTCGTTTTATTTCGTTTGCCCGGTTTAATTTTTCTTTTGTGCCGATCTTGTCGGCCATAATTGCGAGTGAAGCAGCAAGCCAGGTGTGACCTTTCGAGTTTGTACTGTCGAAACTGATGCTCATGCGGGCATATTCCGCCGCTTTTTGATAGTGATGTAGCGCGCCTTCCGCATTTTCGGAAGAGAGAGATTCGCCCATGCTTACCTGTACTCTTGCCTGTTTCCAGTAAAGTTCAGCATTGCCAGGATTTTTGCTCAGCTCCGAGGTGTAAATTGAATCGGCTTTCGGATAATTCATTTTCCGCAGCTCCTTGTCGGCAAGATCAATCGCTGTTATGCTTCTCTCTTTCCCGGGGGTTTCGGGGGTAACAGAGGCAATCAGCGTGACCAGTGAACAGACCAGAAGAGGGTGAAGCCAGAGGCGAAGGTTTTTGAATTGATGTGCGGTAGCAGCCATTTTTTTTATCTGAACCAGATTGACTCCGGATATTTACGATGGAGTTGTTTGTCGAGACCAAGCCAGTGGCCTGACGGAAAGAGCATCATCATGATGGCAAAGAGCATAAAAGGAGGAAGGGAAAGGTTGTAGTATCCGCCCGCAGCAAAATTCAACACCATGAAGAGAGCGAAAGCGGCGTTTGCCCTGACCGCAAAGCCGAAAACAAGGCCAAGGGCGATGATGAGCTCGCCGATGGTAACAATCCACGCTATCGGGTATGCCAGGGGTATGGCAAACCGCTCAAGATAGATGGCCTGGAAAGAACCAGCAGGAAGCTCACCAAGCCGTTTGGTGAAAAATCCCAGCATGAGGTCACTCCAGAGCCACCCCTTTGTCAGCTTGAGCCAGAAGCCGTAGAGAAAAAACGCGGCAAAGAGATAGCGTCCGACAAGAAAAAGGGTAATCCCAAGACGTTTGAACGGACGCTTTTTCATCTCCATTTCTTGTTTAGAGTCCGTTGCGCTCAAAGATGACATCGACACTGCTCTTCAGCTTTTTCAGGATATTTTCGGAGCTGAAGAACTCGGCGATCTCTTCGGGGTTGATGTGCCGCAGCAACTCTTCATCCTTCAGCACCAGTTCGCGCAGGTGCACCTTGGTCGACCAACTCTCCATGGCGTTACGCTGTACCATACGGTAAGCATCTTCACGGGTCAACCCTCTGGCGGTAAGGGCAAGAAGGATGGTCTGTGAAGTGGTAAGGCCGTAGGATGAGTTGAAGTTCTCCTCCATTCTCTCCGGATAAACAAGCAGCGTATCGACCGCTTCGCTGAAGGTGCGCAGCATGTAGCAGAGCGCGGTGGTCGAGTCGGGCATGATGATGCGCTCAACCGATGAGTGCGAAATATCACGCTCATGCCAGAGTGCAACGTTTTCCATGGCCGCCAGAGAGTTTGAGCGAACCACGCGGGCAAGGCCGGTAAGGCGCTCGAAGGTGATAGGGTTGCGCTTGTGGGGCATGGCAGAGCTGCCTTTCTGTCCCTTGCTGAAAAACTCTTCCGCTTCACGCACTTCCGTACGCTGCAGGTGGCGCAGCTCGACGGAGAATTTTTCGATTGAAGAGGCGATAATGGCCAGGGTTGTGGCAAATTCAGCGTGGCGGTCGCGCTGGAGAATCTGCGTTGATATGGAGGAGGGCTCGAGACCGAGTTTGCGGCATACTGCCGCTTCGATATCGGGCGAAAGGTGCTGATAGGTACCTACCGCTCCGGAGATTTTGCCGACAGAGATAACTGCGACGGCCTTTTTCATCCGGTCGAGGTTCCTGAGCATCTCCTGGTGCCACAAGAGCAGTTTCAGGCCGAAGGTTGTTGGTTCAGCATGGATACCGTGGGTTCGGCCCATCTCAAGGGTGTATTTAAACTCTACCGCCCTCTTTGCAAGAACCCCTACGAGTTGCTCAATATCGGCAACAAGGATTTTTCCTGCATCGCGCATCTGCATGGCAAGGGAGGTATCAACCACATCCGAAGAGGTAAGCCCTTCATGGATATAGCGTGAATCAGGACCGACATGGTTGGCGACATTGGTCAAAAAGGCAATGACATCGTGTTTCGTCTCTTTCTCAATCTCAAGAATTTCATCAACATTGAACGCGGCTTTCTGTTTTATGGTTGCCAGTGCCTCTGCGGGTACAAGTCCAGCCTCCATGCGAGCCTCGACGGCAGCAATTTCAAGCTGTAACCAGCGTTCAAATTTTGCATCATCGGTCCAGATGGCTGAAATATCTTTGGGTGAATAACGTGGAATCACTTGTTCTCTTCTTGTTTAGTGTTGTTGACTGTAAATTTGTGCAATATAGTGACCGGAACCATGAAAAACCACACTTCCCGCCAAAAGCTGTCATTGTTTTCCGCCTCCGCTCGTTTCGTCACTGAGTTCACGGTACACCTGGCGGATATAGTCGAGAGCCGCATCGCGGTCGTAGGGGATGAGGCCGTCTATAACCGCATTTTCCATCCTTTTTTTGATCGTACCCACCATCTTTCCCTCTGTAAGGCCGAGCGTTGTCATAATATCCTTGCCGCTCAGAGGGGGACGCCATCTGGCAAGCTGGTCCTTTTCGCCAACTTCAGTAATTTTTTCTTCAACGTGGTTGAAGTTACTCATGATTTGTAATACCTTTCGCGGATTTTTGCTGGTGACGTCAGCCCGGCAGAGGTTCATCAGATCCTGCAAGTCCTCTCCGGCATCAAACATCAGCCGCCGGATGGCCGAATCAGAAATCTCCTCTTTGGAGAGGGGAATCGGACGGTGATGGAGGCGTACCATTTTCTGGACATAGTCGAGCGGGTCGAGCGGCCAGCGCATCTGACGAAAGATTTTGGCCACGATTCTCGTACCCACGGCATCGTGACCATGAAATGACCATCCTGCCGATTTGCTGAACCGCTTTGTAGCTGGCTTGGCAATATCGTGCAGCAGCGCGGCCATTCTGAGCCAGAGGTTATCAGAATGTGGAGCAAGATTGTCGATAACCTTGAAGGTGTGGAAGAGGGTATCCTTATGCCCCAATCCGTCAACCTGCTCAATACCGGCCATGGACGAAACTTCCGGCAGGATCTCCTGCAGCAGCCCGGTTTCATAAAGGATAATCAACCCTTTCGATGGTCGGGGAGAGAGCATGATTTTGAACAATTCCTGACTCACCCTTTCTATCGAAACAATCGCGATTCTTTCGCGCATGACCTTCATTGCCTCAAGAACTTCGGGGAGCAGGGTGAAATCGAGTTGGGCCGCAAAGCGTGCAGCCCTCATCATGCGCAACGGATCATCCGAGAAGGTCTGCAAGGGGTCAAGCGGTGTTCTGAGGATGCGCGCATTGATATCCTCCATTCCGTGAAAATGGTCGATAATCTCGTTTCTCCCTTCCCCGTTGAGCACAAGGGCAAGCGAATTGATGGTGAAATCCCTGCGTGAGAGGTCGTCATCAAGCGTTCCGATAAGTGTTACCGGTTTTCTTGAGTCGCTGTTGTATGATTCTTTTCGAGCCCCGACAAGTTCAACCTTGAAGGTGCCCATTGGATCTGAAAGCTCCAGTTGTGCGGTGCGGAAACGCTCAAAAAGGACGAAATTCCGACCGTTCAGTTCATCGCGTACCGCTTTTGCAAAGGGAACAGGATCACCGATGATCATGATATCAATATCGGTACAGGGGCGCTGCATTATCATGTCGCGGACATAGCCGCCAACAAGATAACAGCCAACGTCACTTCTATCGGCCATGTCGCCGATACGGTAGAGGATTTCCGGGATGGATGGTTGTGGGAGTGTGGTCATTACCTGTTTGCTCTGCAATTATCAGTCATTCACGTAAGGCTGCATTGGCGGCAATTTCTTCCGCGATTTTGCCTGCAACCATTATTGCCCGTCGCCCGTCCAAAGAACTGACCGTCGCTGGAGTGTTATTTCTGACGGTATTGATAAAATGCTCAAGTTCGTCGCGCAGCGCATTTGTTTTTGGAACGTCCGGGTTAATATGGTCAAGCACCATCCCCCGCATGGTTTCATGAATTTCACCAAACTGTTCAAGTATTTTACGTGCCGCAAAAGATTTGAGTGGATTTTTTGAAGAGGTTTCATCCTGTTGCACAAGCCTGAAAACCTCCGATTTGCCTGTTGCAAAGTCGAGCGAAGCATAGCTTTTCGGGTTGTCGCAAAAAAAACGGAGCTTGCGCATTTTGTTGCGGCTCAGCCTGCTTGCCGTAACATTTGCGGTTGCACCGTTGACAAAATCAATTCTGGCGGTCGCCATGTCGAGTTCGTTCGAGAAGACCTTGACCCCTGAAGCGGAAATGGTTTTGATTTCGGAGGGGATGAGCGAGAGCACCAGGTCGATGTCGTGAATCATGAGGTCAAGCACCACAGAAACATCGGTAACCCGACGCGAAAAACCACTCAGCCGTTCAGCCTGAATATACATGGGCCGACCAATATGCGCCTCAACCGCTCGCAGTGCCGGGTTGAAACGTTCAATATGACCAACCTGGATGTGTACTCCATTCTCTTTTTCGAGCCGAATCAGTTCATCGGCCTCTTCAACCGTTGTGGTGATGGGCTTTTCAATAAAGAGGTGTAACCCCTCGCCGAGCAGGGTACGGGCAATCTCGTAGTGGGAGCTTGTGGTGGTGGCAATGATGGCAGCATCGCACGACCTGGCGAGAAGCTCAAGCGAACCGAAGCTGGTGACGCCATATTTTGCAGTCATCTCTTCGGCCCGCTTGGTGTCGAGATCATAAACTCCCGCGCAGTGAATATCTTTCCAGTCGTGCGCAATTTCCGTGAGGAGCTTTGTATGAAACTCTCCAAGCTTGCCAACTCCGATAACGCCAATATTCATAAAGTTCCTGTCTGTAGTGATAACGACGCTTGATCAGCCATTGCTTGTTTCAGTTACAGGATCAAGTGCCTCAATTTTATACTTGAAGAGGCTGAATGCAATAACTGCCCCGGCAACGGTCAGAATTCCGGCGACAATATAGGGCGCGTGAAAGTTCATGCCATAGAGAATACTTCCGCTGAAAGGCCCCATGATGCGGGCAAAGGAGTTGACGGACTGTGAGAGGCCGAGAATTTGCCCCTGCTGCTGTTTATAGCTGTAGAGCGAAATCATGGAGAGGTTGATGGGGGCAACCAGACTGGTGCCGATAGCAAAAAAGAAGAGGATGACCAATCCGAGAGTGAAGAGCGAATTTTGCGGCGCAAAAGGCACAAAAAAGACGCCGATAAAGGTGAAGAGGTGGCCCCATAAAAAAAGCTTGTGCTCGCCCAGTTTTTTGATGAGCTTCCGGATAAGACCACCCTGCACAACGACCGACCAGATACCGACATAGGCAAAAATGTAGCCGATCTGCTCGTCGGTAGCCATGAAGTACTCTTTCCAGAGGAGGATTGAGGCAACCTGCATGTTGACGATGGCAAAGGTGTAGATATAGTTTGCAATCATGAGCAGTGCAAGGGGACGTGAGCTGAAGGTCAGTTTCAGCCCGTCAACATACTCGACTCTTTTTTCCTCCAGAAAATGGGAGACCGACCGCCGTGGTTCGCTGTTGGCCGTCCGTTTTTTCAAAAAGCCGAACGCCATCTTCTGTGCATTCTTGTTCGACTCGGGAAGCAGAAAAACGGCAAGGATAAAGTCGATAAAGATCAGTGAGGCGGCAACATACCCAACAACCGGAATGCCATAATTGTGTTTCAAAAATCCACCAAGTACCGGACCGATAATGAAACCAATTCCAAAAGCGGCCCCGATCATGCCCATTGCACCCGAGCGGCTTTTGCTGTCAGTGACATCGGTGATATAGGCCTGTGCCGCAGCAATATTGGCCGACCCGATACCCGAAAGTCCTCTGGCAAAAATAAGCAGCGGAATGGTTGATGCCTGCGAAAAAACCAGATAGGAGATCGCCGTAATAAAAATACTGATCAGCATGACCGGTCGCCGACCGATTTTGTCGCTCAGCTTGCCCCACAAAGGGGAAAAGATGAACTGCATGATCGAAAAAACCGAGGCAATCAGCCCGATCATGAAGGGAGTTGCGTGCAGAAACTTGGCGTAGGTCGGCAGCAGCGGCAGCACAATTCCGAACCCGATGAGATCCAGTAAAACCGTCAGGAGTAAGATAAGCAGTGGAGAGCGCTTCATGCCGTGCATTTTGTTTTTGTTCCGCTAAAGCGACAAAGATAAAAAAATTACCACCGATTCTGACAGGGGAGTATCAAAAAATCAGCGAACTGCACTCTCCTCTGGATAAATCATTCGCTGCAACTCTTTAATTCCCTCAAGCACTCTCGGCCCGGGACGAAGAAAGAGGCTGTTGTCGAGCCGGTCATACACCTGGCGGTTCCGTATTGCAGTAATGCTGCTCCAGCCGGTGCGGTTCATCAACTTTGCGGCAGCAGAGGACTCTTTGGCCATATACATGCAGGCAATCACCTCAGGGCTTTGTTCAATCACCCACTCCTGCGATATCTCAAAATAGTCCTTTTCCACGACATCACCGATATTGCGGCCACCAGCATAAGCAATAAGCGACGAGGTATAACTCCCTTTTCCACCCGTCCAGAAAGGGTCGTCCCAAATTTCAAGATAGACGCTCTTTTTGTTCTTCCGGGCGTTTGCACTGTTTTTGAAGAGATCAAGCCCCTCGCTGATGGAGAGGGCCAGGCTGTCGGCCTCCCTTGTGTGGCCAGTCAATCTCCCCAGTTTTCGGAGGGCGGCAGGGATATCGTCAGGGCTCTTGCAGGAGATACTCTCTCTCTGAATGCCGAGGGCCGATATTTTTTTCCCCATCTCCTCATCGGCCAGATCGACATCAACCACCAGGTCGGGATGCATGGCCGCAAGCACCTCAAGCGAAGGGCGTCCAAAGCTCCCCGCAACGGGCACTTTGGCTGCTGCCGCAGGCCAGTCGCAGGCGGTGGTTCGGCCAACAAGCTGGTCACCGGCCCCAATGGCAAAAATCATCTCCGTCAGGCTCGGCGCAAGGCTGACGATGGAGGGTTTTCCGGTGGCGCCATGCGGCTTTTCATTTTGCTTTTGTGTGCATCCCGCCGCCAGAAGCAGGAGGAGTGATAAACAAACCGGAAGGAGGCGATGAGGTTTGAAGTTGTTGCGCATAGTGCTGATTTTCATAGTGCGGGTTTTCCAGTGCATTTTATTGAAAAAAATAAACCCCTGTTGACCGGGCCCTTCGCGGAATTTAATACCCCGGTTCACACCATTCCTACGGGTACGTTATCGATGGTTGATGTGATTGGGAGATAGATAGGGGCAAGCGAGATGATGCATCCCTGCCCGATCGGTTGTTTCAGGGTTTGAAGTACTTCGAAGTGGCCAGTGGCATCTTTTCCCGGACTTGCCGATTTTTTAATTTCGACCGGATAGAGTGTCCCGTCCTGATGAATGAGCAGATCGATCTCTTTTGCATCCTTGTCGCGATAGTAGTAAATCGGGGCTCGCCTGCCGTTGTGCCACCAGCTTTTGATGATCTCCGATACCACCCAGCTTTCAAGAATGGCTCCTGACATTGCTCCCGCTTCCAGCGTTTCGGGTGATGTCCACTCGGTCAGCCAGACTGCAAGTCCCGTATCGAGGAAGTACAGTTTCGGGGTTTTCACCACTCTTTTATTAATATTGGTGTGCCATGGTTCGAGCAGGTAGATGATGCCTGAATTTTCAAGAATCGAGAGCCATCGTTTTCCTGTCGCATGGTTGATGTCGCTCTGGCGGCAAAGATCCAGGATATTGAGCATCTGGCCGGTTCGTGCTGCACAGGAGCGGAGAAATCTCAGGAATGCACTTTCGTCGCCGACATTGGCCAGATCCCGCACATCACGTTGCAGATAGGTCTGGACGTATGAACTGTAAAACAGGTGATGATCGACAGGATTCTCCTGATGAAGAGCGGGAAACGATCCGAGCCAGATTTTACGGTAGAGCTCAGGCAGAAGCAATTGCCGGCTTTCTGCACGTTGTTTCATGACTTCCGGAATCGGCAGAAACGGCTCTGCAGAAGGAGTGTCAAAAAGCTCTCTCTGCGAGAATCCAAGCAGGTTGACCACCCCGACACGACCAGCGAGTGATTCACTGACTCCCTTCATCAAATGGAACTGCTGTGAACCGGTGAGCCAGAATTTTCCGGCTTGAGGTTCGTTGTCGACCGCCATTTTGATGTAGGGCAGGAGTTGGGGAGCATACTGGATTTCGTCGATGAGAACCGGTGCGGTAAAGCGTTGCAGGAACAGGGCGGGTTCTTCCCTGGCGAGTGCCCGGAGCATCGGGTCGTCAAGAGTGGCATACGAGCGTTTTTTTTCTGCCATGTGTCGCAGGAACGTTGTTTTTCCGGTTTGGCGAGGTCCGGTCAACAGCATGACGGGGAATTGTTGACTCGCTTGCAGAAAAAAACGTTCAAGTGTTCTTGTTTTGTAGGGCATGATTCGGCTGATTTTATTATAAGGTATAAAAATAGCCGAAAAAACAAACAGGTGCAAGCGGTAAAAAAGATAGTACCTCTGAGAGTGATGCAGGTTGGGAAAGGTTCGGCGCGGCACTTCAATGATTTCAGACGTCAGACATTATTGTACCATAACAATCTCGTTGATAAAGTGCAGTTTACGGGCTACATTGAAGCCATGATTTAAATTCGTAAAACCAGCCATTTCGCCAAGTGGATCGACGAAGCCATCCTTCAAAAACATGATACCGCCACCTACGGGCGCAAGTTCAACGCCCTTCTGGCCACCGCATCTATCAACGACGCCATAGCCTATCACGAGCTGTTCAAGAGCATGCAGGCGGAAAAGCAGGCCAAAGATGAACAGTTCCAGCCACTCAACATCGCCTGCGTTTTTTCCCCGCCCGCACAGGCCACTCCGGGTGATGCCGGGAGTCAAAACGAAAAGAATGTGGCCGACATCCGCCAGCTCCAGGAAGATTTGCCACAGGAAAAGGCCGACAACGAGGTAGACCCGGACAAAAAAAAAGTGGCCCTCAAAGCCATTATTGTCGACTACAACGCCCGCTACGGCACCAACCATCGCATCGACGAATTCGACCTCTACTATCAGGACATTCAAAAGCGCATCAAAGATCAGCAATACCCCAATCAGGACTTGCCGCACGCGGCATGAGCGAAGGCCGAACTCCGCTTTCGCGGAAATTTTCACCAATAATTGTATACTCCGTTATTGATTCTGCTCAGGATGGAGTAAATAATAACCGATATAAAAAGATCATCAAGATATTTTGAACAAGTGATCTACAGAAATTTTCAATCTGTTTTTTTTGATTATCAACAACGCTTTAGAACAAATATCAAAAATTTTAATAGATTGCGGTAGATTTAGAAATTGAGTAGACGCAACGTAAATAATCCCTTGTAGCTAACATCTGCATCCAGCGGTCGCGACGCTAATGCTTGAAGTTAGGCGCGATATCCTGTTTCCAATAAATCTTATGGCGTCACACACCAAGACCATCATCGGAGTAGTTGTTATCGTTATAGCGCTATTTGTTCTTTGGATTTTCTTTGGCACATCCGGTATCGGCCCGGCAAATGCTGAGCAATTCGATTCGGAGAACGGTATTCCGCCCCTGATACTTGACAACTTTCGTCGATGGGATCTTATTGCCAGTAGCCTCCGTATCCTTCAAGTAGTGCTCGGAGTCATCGGTACAGCGGCAGCCCTCCTCGTAACGACATTTACGACTGAACTCGGGACTTTCCGCACTAAACTCTTGACATTTGTTGCTGCGTTGTGTTTGGGAACGCTCACCGCATTTGATATCGGCGGCAAAGCCAACCAGACCCGCAATGCGTGGCGCGATTTAGCTGTAGCCCTTTTCAAATATCAACACCCAAAACCTTCTTCCGACCAGTCTTCCTACCATTCTTTCGACGATCTGATTGCCGCCTACAAGCATGCAGATGAAGTAGTTGGAGACGTCGCTTTCCGGCAGCAAGACCAGCCGACTCAAGCTACATCAAAATCAAAGACAAACGGAG
The DNA here is from genome assembly GCA_903871235.1 of uncultured Chlorobiaceae bacterium. Lineage (GTDB taxonomy): Bacteria > Bacteroidota > Chlorobiia > Chlorobiales > Chlorobiaceae > Chlorobium. Next base: position 3,806 of record CAIQGA010000168.1, on the reverse strand, counting down.
ACAGCGAAACTATAGCGGCGAAGAATGTGGCCAAATGAAGCATATTATCATTCGGGCTGGAAACCCTATCAGGATAGGCTTTAGCTTTGCTTGAAACCTGTCAAGCCGATAAAAAACTCTCGGCAGCGCCGAGAGAATTGCTATGGTCATAGAACTCCCTTATTGGTGAACGTTGCAAAAGCAGCGATAAGCGTCAAATCAATACCGTACCATGTGAATGGACAGTAAAAACTCTCACCACTGGCGAGAGAATTACACACAAACAGCAGCCATACCTTTAAAGACAATGACGCACTTGAGTGTCCTTGAGTTCTTGGATATATCAGAAACACGACAAGGTGGTAAGTTATGAACTGTGCCCAAGCTGCGTTTTCCTGAATTTCAGGATGCAGGGGAGTGGGAGGAAAAGCTGCTTCGTAAAATAGCAAAATCAGTTTTAGATAGGGCTGTAAACAAAGATAACGACAATATTCTTACTCTGTCTGGTGAGCATGGTCTCGTTCTTCAACGCGACTACTTTGGAAAGAAAATCGCTGGAGATAACGTATCAAGGTATATCAGGATAGCCCTCAATGACTTCGTTTATAATGACCGAACCACGAAATCATCTACCTATGGTTCTATCAAACGGTTATCCAAGTACAAAAGTGGAATAGTTTCCCCCATATACAAGTGCTTTCGTTTTGGTTTTGGAGAAAACCCGGTTTTCTGGGATTGGTATTTTGTGTCGGGTTTTCACGAACCGCAGCTTCATGGCTTGGTGAACGAAGGTGCGCGAGCTTGTCGCTTCAATATTTCAATTGAGAAGTTTTTGTCAACTCTGGTTTGGCATCCTGGAGGAGCTGAGCAACAAAAAATTGCCGAATGCCTTTCATCCATTGACGAACTGATCGTCGCCCAAACCCAAAAGCTCGACACGCTCAAAACCCATAAAAAAGCACTGATGCAACAGCTCTTCCCGGCAGATGGCAATAACCACCCCGCCCCTTCGTGGCACTCCTCCAGAGGAGGGGAATCAAGAAGAGGATCCGTGAGAGAAAATTCACTTCCCCCGGAGGGGTGGCAGGCGAAGCTTGACGGGGTGGTTATCATGCCAGGCAAGCAACGTATCAGAAGCAAAAGAATCATGATCAGTAGTCAACAACTTGCAATTAACCTGTAGAGCAAACGACCATGTCTATTAACGACCTCTTGTCCTCTGTAGCCACCCTGTCACACGCCGATAAATTCAGGTTAGTGCAGATTGTGCTCGAACTATTAGCAAAAGAAGAGGGCCTTTCTGCTCAGCAAACACCAGTTCCTGCCGAGACCTTTAACCCGCGCAATTATTATGGAGCAGCTCATCAATCTCGGCAAATGATTGATGAGTACATCGCAAGCAGTCGGGAAGGATGGAACTGATGTGGCTTGACCATGAAATAATTATGGAGAGAAAACCTGTGAACGCAAAAGATATTTCCACGGCTAAAGACCCAGCCATGCGTGGTTCATTAGCCGCTCTGCAACGAGCCGCCGCATTAGCTCGTGAAACCGCTATTCAGACGAATACCAATATCGTGATTGAGGAAAATGGAAAAGTGGTGCGGATTTCAGCCGAAGAACTGCGCCGCCAAGCATCCGAAGCAAAAGAATCAAAGCAGAAAGGAATGAGCATGATGACCGACACAGAAATCAGGGTCAAAGGCATTCAAATTCTTGCCCAATATTTGGGTGATATTGAAATGGAGCGTTTTATCGCACTGATTCAACGAGAGCCTTTTGATTATACCCAGTGGCGAGAGAGTATGGAGCAAGAGGAGAGCGTCGAAGAGATCAGCCGGAAAAGCAATGGAGCACCCTAAAAATCAGTTATGACCGAACAAAATCAGAAACAAATGGGCACTACCCTTTGGGGTATTGCCGACCAACTGCGTGGGGCCATGAACGCCGACGACTTCCGCGACTACATGCTCTCCTTCCTCTTCCTGCGCTACCTCTCCGATAACTACGAAGCCGCAGCCAAAAAAGAGCTTGGCACGGACTTCCCGGACCAGCAAAAACAGCCCGGCACCACGCCGCTGCAACTCTGGTACAACAACAATCCCGGCGATAGTGCTGAATTTGAAAAACAGATGCGCCTCAAGGTGCACTATGTCATCCAGCCGCAATACCTCTGGGGCAGCATTGCCGAAATGGCCCGCACGCAGGACGGGGAGTTACTCCATACCCTGCAAAAAGCCTTTGATTATATTGAGAACGAATCCTTTGCCAGCACCTTTCAGGGCCTCTTCTCTGAAATCAACCTCAGCTCGGAAAAACTTGGCAGGCACTATACCGATCGCAACGCCAAACTCTGCACCATCATTACCAAAATTGCCGAGGGGCTGGCAGGCTTTTCAACCGACAGCGACACCTTTGGCGATGCCTACGAATACCTGATCGGCCAGTTTGCCGCCGGTTCCGGCAAGAAAGCGGGCGAGTTCTACACACCGCAGCAGATCTCCACCATTCTCTCCGCCATTGTCACGCTCGACAGTCAGGAACCAGCCACCGGCAAGAAAAAATATCTGACCAGTGTGCTCGATTTTGCCTGCGGTTCCGGCTCGCTGCTGCTCAATGTGCGCAAAACGATGGGGCCCTATGGCATTGGAAAAATCTACGGGCAAGAGTCCAACATCACCACCTACAACCTCGCACGCATGAACATGCTGCTCCACGGTGTGAAAGATTCCGAATTCGAAATTTACCACGGCGACACCCTCCTCAACGACTGGGAGATGCTCCGCGAAGCCAACCCCGCCAAGAAGAAACTGTTTGATGCGGTGGTGGCCAATCCGCCTTTCAGCTATCGCTGGGAACTCACCGACGCCCTGGGCGACGATGTCCGCTTCAAAAACTACGGTCTCGCCCCCAAATCCGCCGCCGACTTCGCCTTTCTCCTCCACGGCTTCCAATACCTCGCCAAAGAGGGCACCATGGCCATCATCCTCCCTCACGGCGTTCTCTTCCGAGGCGGCGTAGAGGAGCGCATCCGCACCAAACTCCTCAAAGACGGCCATATCGACACCGTCATCGGTCTTCCCGCCAACCTCTTTTTCTCCACAGGAATTCCGGTCTGCATTCTGGTACTCAAAAAATGCAAAAAGCCCGACGACGTGCTCTTCATCAACGCCAGCGAACACTTCGAAAAAGGCAAACGCCAGAACCGCCTCCGGCAGGATGATATCGACAAAATTGTTGAAACCTATCAATTCCGCAAAGAAGAAGAGCGCTACTCCCGCCGGGTCTCCATGGATGAAATAGAATCCAACGGCTACAACCTCAACATCTCCCGCTACATCAGCACCGCTACAGCAGAAGAAGAGATCGACCTCACCGCACTGCACGCTGACTTGGTCAACCTCGAAGAGCGAATTGTCAACGCCACCAACAAACACAACGAATTTCTCAAAGAGCTTGGGTTGGCTCCGTTACCGGTTGGAATTCGTGAACAAGGTTTCGATGCGCTTTAAAATGTCAAAAAGCTTTATCTTCCGTTCCGTTGTAAAAATAATGTGGAGTTGCGTTGGGGAGCATACCTGAGATGGGCTAATGTTATAACTTGAGGTTGACGATGAAAAAGCTGCCAGTAGGGATACAGACCTTCAGTGAGATTATTAATGAGAATTATCTGTATATCGACAAAACGGAGATTGCCCGTAGCCTGATTGAGAGCTTTAAATATGTTTTTTTGTCGCGGCCCCGGCGATTTGGCAAAAGCCTCTTTCTCGATACGCTGAAAAATATTTTTGAGGGAAAGCGGGAGCTGTTTCGGGGGCTGCTGATTG
>CAIQGA010000167.1 GCA_903871235.1 uncultured Chlorobiaceae bacterium | reverse complement strand
GATGGCAAGAAGCTCAATACCTACAAGCGATACCCTTACCCATGCATCAACAACAACACCCTTATCAAGAATACGGTCAATAACCTCTACGAGGCTTGATGAACCAATCGTTTTTTCTACTGCCATGATAAATCTCCAGTTGTTTGTTACTTCAAATTCCGTCTTGTAAAGAGAGGGACGGTCTGCCTCACCAAATAAGAGTTGCATATAGTGTGCCAATGTTGCTGAACGCGTCAATGCACTCCGCAAAATTACGGCTAAACTATTTTATTAAATAGTGATATATAATTTATTATTTATTTTTCGACTGCCGCTCAGGATTAATATCAGCCTCAATGAGGCTCTCTTTTCACGGAGAGACCCGCACAGTTGTGCGAATTGCTGTTCGCTTCCCCCGCTCAACCCGCGCTTACAGAACGCCTTTCAAATAGTGCTGCCGACGCTCTTCAGGAAATCGCTCAATTGCATATCGCAGCATCACCCTTGGCATCCGCCGGTAATGCTGCAATAAAAAGTCCTCCAATACCGCCTGATCACGTTTTCCAACCTCCCTGAGCATCCAGCCCACAGCCTTGTGAATCAGCTCTTGAGTGTCCTGAAGCATTTTTTCGGCGAGAGCAAGGGTATCGTGAAACTCACCCCGACGGATGAAATGAAAAGTTGCCGTGATGGCAATCCTTCTCTCCCAGAGAACTTCCGACCCTGCAAGCAGGTACAGTGGTTTTCGCGGTCGATGGAGCAAAAAACTCCCGACAATATGCTCTGCCGAAACATCAACCAGATCCCAGTTATTGATAAAGCGGGTATTTGCAAGATAGAGGGTGTAGATCTGCTCCTTCATCGCTTCATCGCCTTTACCAAAACGACGCATAAGCATCAAAAGGGCAAGCAGACGGTCTTCATGAAATGGGGAGGCAAGCAGCCGAACAACCTTCGGCAAAGGGGTCGCATCAAGCGTACGGGAGAGCTTCCTCAACACCGGCACCCGAATGCCACGAAAAAGATCACCCTCACCATACTCTCCGGGGCCGGTTTTAAAAAACCTTTGAGCCAATAATGCTGCCCCAGGATTTGAGAGTGCTTCCAGATTTTTGAGAATCATGGCAACAGTAACACTCATGACATTGCCCCTTTTAACATATTGCTCATTGAACAACTCCATACTTCCCGCAGCTTAAGCACTGTGATCCAACCTGCCGCCACTGCGAGAATTAAAACTCAAACCGTACACGCCAGTCACCGCAAAGAGAGTTTATTTGTTGTTGCAATTTTCCAAAGCTTACGCCTGTTCAGCAAGCTTGCTCCACCGGGTCATCTCTTTTTCAAGCTGCTGCTGGAGCCCGTGAAGCTCCGAACCAAGTTGTTGCTGTAAAGCGAAATCGCTTCCAGCCAAGGCAAGGCGTCCGGCTATCTCCGACTGACGACTTTCAGCCTCATGAATCGAGCGCTCAAGCAGCTCCAGTTCACGCCTCTCTTTGCTGGTGAGCTTTCCCTGCTTTAATGAAGGTACCACAACAGATTTTGGCGCCTCCGGCACTTTTTTTAACGGCTTTTTTTCGCCCTTCGTCCCGTCCGCAGCTTTCAGATCAAGATAGACGGTATAGTTACCGGGATAACGACGAATGAGCCCATTCTCTTCAAAGGCAAAAATATACTCGACCGTGCGATCAAGAAAATAGCGATCGTGACTGACCACCATGAGGCAACCCGTATAGGTGTCGAGATAGTCTTCAAGCACGCGAAGCGTTGGAATATCAAGATCGTTGGTAGGCTCATCAAGCAGAAGCACATTGGGAGCATCAATCAATTGTTTCAACAAATAGAGCCTCCTGCGCTCGCCTCCCGAAAGGGTCTTGATATAACTGTACTGGGTAGATGGTGCAAAGAGAAAGCGTTCAAGCATTTTCGAGGCCGAAAAGACCATGCCATCCTTTGTCTTGATCTGCTCGGCATGTTCCTGGATGTACTCGATCACCCGCTTTGAGTCATCAAGTCCCCTGCTCTGCTGATCGTAGTAACCGATGTTCACCGTTTTGCCGAGATCAATATGGCCGCTGTCCGGCGTTACGCGCCCGGTAATCATATCAAAAAGAGTGGTTTTACCCGACCCGTTTGGCCCGATAATACCAATGCGATCCCCTTTCTGCAGATGGTACTCAAACGACTGTAGCAGCAACTTGTCGCCGTACGATTTCGAAACCTGATGGAACTCAATAATTTTATCACCAAGCCTGCCAGAACCAAAACCGATCTCAAGCTCTTTGGCCTTCTCTTTTTTGGGGGCATAAACCAGACTTTCGGCCCGCAGCATACGCGCTTTCTGTTTCGTCGTCCGTGCCTTGCATCCACCCCTCATCCAGTCAAGCTCCTGACGAACAAGGGCAGAGCGCTTCCGATCATCGCGTATCGCCTGCTCTTCCTGCTCAGCCTTCTGCACGAGATAGCTCGAGTACCCTCCGGTATAGGTAACTGCCGTCCTGCCATCCATCTCAATCATGCGCGTAGCCACCCTGTCAAGAAAATAACGGTCATGCGTAATGAGCAGCACCGCACCCTGATAGCGCCGGATATAATTTTCCAGCCACTCAACACTATCGGCATCAAGATGGTTAGTCGGTTCATCAAGAATAAGCCCATCACTCGGCACCACAAGCGCATGAGCCAAAGCTACCCGCTTGCGCTGCCCTCCCGAAAGCGTGCCCATGAGTGCCGTAAGGTCATACAGGCCAAGTTTACCAAGCACCATCTTGGCATTCGATTCGAGTTCCCATGCTCCGCACACATCAAGCTCATGGGCAAGCCTGCTCATCTTCTCAATCAACGAAGGATCTTCGCTATGCCGGGTTTCAAGCTCCTTGCAGACCAGTTCATACTCATAAATCAGATCCATGGCCTTGTCACTCGACTTCAAAATGGCCTCAAGCACCGTATCCTCTGGATTGTAGGGCGAATCCTGCGGCAAATAAGCAATCCTCTTCTGGTTTGCCACCATAACCTTGCCCTTGTCAGGAGTTTCCACCCCTGCAAGAATTTTCAAAAGCGTACTCTTTCCACTCCCGTTCGCCCCGATAATACCAATCTTGTCGCGATCATCAATACCAAACGAAACATCCTCAAACAAGTGCTTGAGACCGTATTTTTTCTCTAACCCTTCAACTGTTAAAAGCACCATACCTCTATCCGTTCCTTCTACTTATATTCGTTCATCACCACTCATGGACAATGCAAAAGAGGGCAATATAACCATTGCATTCACTTTTGCCGCCATCTCATTGTACGGTTTTTACCAAAAACGAACCAATAAAAGGTTAAAATGCAAGTAGTTATTACCAATTAAAAGCCACTTTTTTTCTGATTCGATTTTCTCTTCTCATTTTTTTTCATAAACTGTGCAAATTGAGAGGGAAACATGCAGGAATTACCCTGCAACCCCTCTGAAAGAACCAAATGAACTTCAGATGAGTGAATTAGAAAAATTACTGGCATGGAGCAATCTGCCCGTGCCGGGAGTATTGCATCAACTACCCCTCCACCAGCAGCAGGAGGTGGCTCTATGGGCAAAAACAATAGTCAGCCACAACACCGAAGGACTTGATGATCTCTACAATGCCATAAGCATGATCGTCAAATACATCCCAAATTTTCTGGTCATTCCGCTCATGGTCGAGCACATTCGTCCCAGGATTGCCGCCGGGGTATGCATAAAGATGGGTGTTGAACAAGCCACTGGCTATGCCAACGACCTCCCGCTGGAATACTTCAGCGATGTTTCCAAACATCTCGATGCCACAATGATGGCAGAGATTCTTCAGAAAATGAAAAAGCAGACCGCTGAAAAGTTTATCCATCACGAACTCAAACACCACCAAAATCGCATACTCGACATAGCCCAGCATCTTGACCAACGCCTCCTTGAAATCGTAGCAAAACTTGTCACGCTTCCCGAAGAAAACAATGAACATGACAGCCAAACCCACAGAACCATAATCGAAAAAATCAGGGTGATGCAGGAAAACTGACACAAGCGACATGCCAATCACTTATAATCAACGCGATACAGCGGCCGGAGCGGCCGCCGTTTCCTCCTTGATAACATTCGGCACACCCACGGCTCCCGTATAAAAAACCACAAGAGTTGCCGGGAGAGTGCCGGAATTAAAACCATTATGCAGGGTATTGGTGACCTCAAAAATGGCATCACCCTGCTTGAAAAGAAAGGTGCGGCCACTTTTAAGTTCAACAGTGAGTTCCCCTTCCAGCACATAGGCATACACCTGCACCGGATGTTTGTGCCATCCCGTCGAACCCCCGGGAGGGAAATGAACAAGAAGGGCTGTTGCTTCAGGTTTCTTTGTACAAAGATAGAGCAGTCGTTCACCATTGCTCGACGTCGAAGAGGTCATCAATTTCTTCACCTCAACATTCCGGTACTCTTCCGCATACACCGTGCTGTTCATGACAAAAAGCAGGAAAAACGCCATAACCCCCTGAACCATACTCATGTATATCCTCCAATAGTAAAAAAATTATCTGCCATCACGACCCGGATGAGAATTGTGCGCCCCATCGAGTTGCACGCCAACCAGACGCCAGGATGTTCCATAAAGGGAAACACTCTGCCAGCCTGCCTTTTTGCCAGCATCACGATCAGTTAAATTATACCTCTTAAATTGATAATGACCATCTCCCCGTGCAGTTCTATCAATTTTTTTTGCCAACAAAAGAAGCTCTTTGTACGACTGAAACGGTGGCGAGGTAAAAAGGTTCAGGCCAACCTGTTCATGATCAGCATCATAGAGGATACGCCCTCCTTTCTCCATTACCCAGATATCCACCACTCCCCCCTTCACGATCGGACGAATGATCTCTCCAAGGAACTGTTCAGGTTTAAACAGGAGACTGACCGCCCCAACAAAACGCCCCTCACGGTTGAAAACCGGGTACTCGACATCAACAGCGTCAAAACCCTCAACCGAACGAAAAACAGGACTCAATACCGGTTTATGCCGCATCAGTATCCGCCTGACGTGTGCCTGATCGGAAATATCTCTACCCTCAGCCGAACGATAAGGAGCTGGCTCAACCATGATTATGCGCCCATGAATATCAACGGTTGAGCAATCAGCCGTATAACCGAATTCAGTGCAAGTAGCCGCAAGAATACGGCGGGCACCGTCACCTGTCAGCCCCGTTTTTCCAAGTTCTCTTGCCGCTCTCTGCAGTCCGCGGTCAAGACGGGAAAATTCAGTCGTTACCTGCTGCTGAGAGCGTACGAGCGCAACAGGAGGTTTAACGGCAATAAGGGGTGGAACAACAAACAAAAAACATAACACCAGAAGAAAAAAAGTTTTCATGGCGAAGCTCCTCTATTTTTTTTGTTGATAAGAAAACATGAATTGACCCTCTGATTTAATCTTTACTGGGTAACCTGACGGTAAAACAGGTACCAACCATTGGAGTGCTGGCGACAGAAAGCGTGCCACGCATCTCCTTGATGATCCTGCTGGTAATTGATAAACCAAGCCCGGTACCTTTGCTCATCTCTTTTGTCGTGTAGAATGGATGCATGATATGTTCAATATTTTCAGGACTGATACCTATACCGTTATCATCAACGGTGACCACAACAAAGCCATTCTCCTGAAACGACTTGATGCTTATTTTCATACTGAAATCAATCTTGCTTTTTTGCCGTTTTTCTTCAAGAGCGTCTATGGCGTTATTGATTACATTCTGGAGCACCTCTTCAAACTTGTACATATTTCCGGTAACAGTGGCCTCAGCCGGATTCGGCGTAAAACTCAGTTTTATCAATTTATCCTTGCACCTCGCAGAAACCATCAGCAATACATTCTTTATGCATTTATTGAGATGAACAACGGACGAAACATAGCCCTTGTCAGCACTTGAAAATAATCTGACATTATCAATGATTGTCTGTGTCCTTTCTATGTTTTCAAATATTTTTTGAGCCTTTGTTTTGATTGATTTTTCGCGAAGACACTTCCCTTCAGCCGCCTCCATGACAATTTTATCAACAAGCAAACCAATATTATTGATTGGCTGAAAAATTTCATGGGCTATACCGGAGACCATTTCGCCAAGACTGATCAACCGTTTTGCATGAAAAAGTTCACTCTCAATTATTTTACGCTGTGAAATATCACGAATAATAATCATATACGATTCAGGCACTCCATAACAATTCTGAATAAGCGCCATACTTATTTCTGATGAATAGATCGTCTTGTTTTTCTTTTTCAGCAAAATCTCCCTGTTTTGCACGAGCCCTTCATGCAGAACGATACTGAAGATTTCATCAATCTTCTGAATGTCATCACCATAGACGATGTTAGAAAAAGGAAAGCCTGTAAGTTCGGCACTGTTCTCGGTTCCGTAGAGTTCAAGGGCGATATCCGATACCGTTGTTATAACACCCTGCAAGTCAGTTGTTATGATACTGTCGGGGGAGGTTTTTATGAGAGTCTGGTACCTTTTGTCGATGGCAATAAAGCTCTCCTCAATTTTTTTACTTTCACTGATTTCTGTGATAAAAACCGCCAGCAAAACGATGTTCCCATTGTTGCCATAGACTGGATAGACGGAAAGCTGATAAAGAACCTTTTTGTTGCGATCAGCCTCACAAACCGAATTGATGAACTCATCTTTAAAATGAATTGGCTCTCCTGTCTGAAAAACCAGTTCAAACTTTGCTTGTCGACATCGCGAGAGCTCACTTGAAAAAAGTTCATGAAAGCTTGTTCCTGTACTATCTCCGGCACTCTTACTGTAATGCTCCTTAAAAAAAGAGTTCGCATGAAGTATGCGGCCATCAAGGGCAATAACAGCAATCGGACTGACACTGACACTCAAAAAAGCCTCAAGGTTTTCCATTGTAAGTGGATTGTACAGCTCCTCATCAATATATTCCGAAATATCAACCGAGATCCCTTTGTAACGATAAACGACACCGTCTGCATCTCTCTCGGGAAATGCCTGGTTCATCAGTCGCCGTACATGCCCATCAGCTCTGAAAACATGGCACACAATATTAAAACTGCACCCTTTCGCAACCGCAGAACGAATTATTTTTTCGGTATACTCCCGGTCAGCCGGAACAATCGATTGCCGCCATCTCACGTAGTGTGCTTCTCCATGGTACTCTTCAAGATTATAAATTTTCCGTATTTCGTCAGACCAGACCATGGTTCCGTCCGCCAGGTTCCACTCCCACATTCCAGCCTCAATGTTGCGCATCGGGGTAAACAGGGCAACAACACACTCCTTTTGGGGACTGTACAGTGAAACGTCAAACCATTTGTTTATCTCGTTGAAATAAAACTCAAACCGCTCAGCCTGATTGTTCAATGCTACCCGTCCAACTTTTTCAAGAATCTCAGGATGTGACTGATGAAAATCGGGCACAATTTCGGATGCTCTGCGTCCTTCAATCTCTTCAAATCCCGATATTTTTGTTGCATTCAGGTTAACCAGCTCAAAAAAATAATCCACGGCAACTCCCTTTTCGAAAATCACCCGGCAATAGGCATAACCGGTAAACATGTTATTGAACATGCCACGATATCGTGTTTTTTGCCGCATGATCTCTCTTTCCGTTGGATTGAGGGAGGTAAAGTCGAGGGCAATAATGAGCAACCGGGCAACTTTACCATTCATGCCGATAAGAGGATTGATCGTATGCAGATAGTTTCGCCCTCCCCATTCATCTTCAAAAGAGAGTCTTGAAGCGGTACGCAGCACCTCTTCCACCTTTTTCCTCCTTGTGATGGCGAGCTCAGGGGGAATCAAGGTAAAAACATTGGTGCCAAGAATCTTTCTTTCGCTGCTCTCAAAGCGTGCCTTGAAAGCTTGATTGGCCGATAGAATAATTCCTTCAGGATTCATGAGAAAGACCGGTTCAGGGAATGCGTCATACAGGGTATGCACCGACTCATCCCACTCCTGCCTCTTCCGCTCCATCTCTTTTTGTCGGCTTATGTCGGAGAGCACCACCCGGCACTCCCGGCCATCATCACTCGCAACCGCTTCAATATGAAATACTGGAGTGAGAGGTGGCAGTTCCGCATTCTGCTGCAATCCGGAATGGTGGAATTGCAGATCACAACCCGCACGCTCCCTGAGACTGAAAAGCCTCTCCATCAGAGAGGTGAAAAGCGGTAGATCCCCGTTATCCAGAAAGCCAATAAAACGAACCCCCTTCAACCGGGATCGCTCAAGGCCAAGCATGGTTGTCGCAGTGAGGTTTGCTTCGATTATCGTGCTGTCTCTGGCCAGAGTCAGATAACCAACCGGAGCGAAGTCGTAAAGATCGCTGTAGCGCTTCAGGCTCTCCTCCAATTCCACGTTTGCTTGAAGCAGCTCTTCCTGCTGCATTTCAAGCTCAATCTGGTGAATCGAAAGTTCATGAACAAGGCGTATGACCTCTTCAGGCGAAGAGGATGTAATAAGCTCTTGTTCTTGTGTCTGCATGTATCGCTCTTCAGCACTGCGTCGCAATAGAGAGAGATCGCTCAAGATGACTCTTTCATTCTTCATGTAGTTTGCCATTGAAAATGGAAACGAAAAACCTGCGTAACCCAACAATAAAAACATACGTTTTTTTTTTATCATATTACTTGAATGCGTTTCCGCTCTGCAGGAAGGAATACTCCACTCCAGCCAACGCTGTTGCACTCTCAAATACTTTCGCCATCACAGCAACGCGCAGCCCCTTCACCTGAAGCCGGGTGCAAGCAGTTTTCAATACCGCAGGGAACGGAATAAGGCTTTCGAAAAATGAAACTTATAAAATACGCTCCCCGTTATAATTGAGCCTTTGGATAAAATTCGGCATAGACTGAGGTATTTTCTCTTATGTGCTCTTGCAGCACAGATGTAAACCGTAAGCAGCAACCCAATCCAACGCCGGTGTATGAATGATCTTTTAAAAAAGCCGAGAAAAGTCTACGTTTCAAGAAAAATCGAGTTCAATGCGGCTCACCGTCTCTTCAATCCGCTCCGCACCGAGCAGGAAAACGTTGAAGTTTACGGAAAGTGCAGCAACAAAAACGGACATGGACACAACTATCTGCTTGAAGTGACAATCTCAGGCATCGTTGATTGCGATACCGGTTTTGTCTTCGATTTGAAAGAGCTTAAAGCAATCCTTGAAGAGGAGATCACGGCCCGTTTCGACCATAAACACCTCAACATGGATGTGCCGGAACTGCAAAAGTGCGTACCCACAACTGAAGTGCTCACGGTGCTGATATGGGATCTCCTTGAAGAGCGACTGCGCAACATCAATAACCGGGAGTTTTCACTCCATGAAGTCAAAATCTATGAAACAGGAAAAAATGCCGTTCGCTATCTCGGAGAGTAACCTCCTTCCTTCAGGCAGAGGAAGTTACTGCGACGATGACGAGTGCACGACCGACAGTACAGAAAACGACCCGGCAATTATCAACGCCCTCTCAAGTGCGGTCTCAGGCTTGCTTGAAGGAATCGGAGAAGACGGAGAGCGCGAAGGACTGCTGAAAACTCCCGAACGAGTTGCAAAATCGCTTCGTTTTTTAACCAAAGGGTACCGTCAGGATCCTGAAGAGCTGTTAAAAAAAGCGATTTTTACCGAAGCTTATGATGAGATGGTGCTTGTGCGGGATATTGACCTCTTTTCAATGTGCGAACACCACCTTCTCCCTTTTTTCGGCAAAGCACATGTCGCTTATATTCCTGACGGAAAAATCGTCGGGCTTTCAAAGCTTGCCCGGGTGGTCGAAGTCTTTGCACGCCGACTCCAGGTACAGGAACGGCTTACCCAGCAGATCCGGGATGCCATCCAGAATGTCTTGAAACCGAAAGGCGTTGCTGTCGTTATTGAGGCAAGGCACCTCTGCATGGTGATGCGTGGCGTCGAAAAAATCAATTCAGTCACCACAACCTCTGCCATGTCGGGGGAATTCATTACCTCTGCGTCTACAAGAGGTGAATTTCTGCGTCTGATCAAACCGTAACACTTATGGCGGATCTCCCGCCTCATCGTTTCGAGAACCACTCCCCTGGACGATGAGGCAGGAACTGGCACGGCTACTCTTCGGCCAACCACCCTTCCACAATTGCCCGCCCACTTTCAACCGCTTCAGGCAGCAACAGGGCAACTTCAGCGCTCAACTCAGTGGAAAGCTCAAGCTCTTTAGGTGGAATACCAATCAGTACAATCTCACGAGGCATTTTGCCACGCAGTCGGGCAAGCCCGATCAATTCGCTGAACCCCATCTGGTGGGACGACATCTTGCGGTGAATAAAAGCGGGCAACTCCTCATTGCGATACATATAAACCCGTTGATCGTACTCAACGGGAATCAGAGCGTCAAACACAATCACGGCATCGCATGACTCGATGTAGTCGAGCAGGTAGATTCCCTGGGTTCCGCCATCAATGCAGTGCACCGTGGCGGGAAGATCAACCGTTTTCTGAAAACGGTTGAGCGCTGCTACACCAAACCCCTCATCACCATGGAGCACATTGCCAAGACCGATAATATTGATTCGATTGTACTTCATTTAATACCAGGGATTGATGAACTGAGATGACAAAAGCCCATTGCAGGAGTTTACACGCTCCTGCAGTGGGCTCTCTTGTACAGAAAATAAAACTGGCACACTCCACCTCTTACACCGGCTCTTCCTCAACCTTGTGCTTGTAGCCGGTAATAATCGAAGAGGTAACACTGGTGCGATCGACCACATCGTGACGGACAACCGCATAGAGGTGCATGATAACATAGATCGGTAACATCCATGACCCCAGATGATGGGTGAAATGAAGGGTGTAGCTGCCGCCAAAAAGCGGAATCATCCAGCCAAACAAGGTTTCGCTGAATCCACTTGGATTATTTTCACCATACATCGCAAGACCCGAAAAAATCATGAAGGTCGATCCACAGAAAATAAAAAGAAAATGGGCAAGGGCTGCAACAGGGTTATGGCCGATATAGTTTGGCTCATCCGAACGCAGAAAGAGATAGGACTCAACCTGCTCCCTGAAGGGCTTACCCCACCAGGAGGGCGACCAGGGCCTGAAACCGCCGAAGCGGGCATATTTATCGCCACCAAAAAGCGCCCAGTAGAGGCGGAAAAGAAAGTTGGCAATAAAAACAAAGGCAAAAACAAAATGCATATAGCGCCACCAGGCCATGCCCTTGTACCAGACCGCCTCACCGAGCGGAGGGCTCAGTAAGGGGGCGGAGATATACATCCCCGTTACAAAAAGTACAACCATACAGAGTGCATTGATCCAGTGATACAGCCTGACCGGCAGCCTCCATACATAGATTTCTTCAATTATTCTCCCCATGACACAGCTCCGTTTAGACGATTGTAACTGAGGTAATCTCCTTGCCATTCATATCGAAGAGATGAGAGGCACAGGCAAGACACGGATCGAATGAATGCACCGTCCTGAGAATCTCAAGCGGCTGTTCGGGATTGATCATCGGAGTTCCCTTGAGTGACGACTCATAAGCTCCTGAATTGCCATTGGCATCGCGTGGAGAGGCATTCCAGGTGGAGGGCACCACAATCTGGTACTCCTTGATCTTCTCATCTTTGATGTGAATCCAGTGACCAAGCGAACCACGGGGAGCTTCAGTGTAACCGAATCCCTTGCACTCCGATGGCCAGGTCGAGGGCTCCCACCGGTCACTGTTAAAGGTACGGAGGTCACCGGTTTTAATATTGGCAATCAGTTGATCGTAGTAATGGCGCATAAACCCGGCGGTCTGCTTGCATTCGATACCCCTTGCAGCAGTACGACCGAGAGTAGAAAAGAGCGCCTCAGGACCAACACCAAGCGTTGAGAGCACCATGCCGACCGTATCCTTGATCATCGGATCACCCTTGGCATAGGCAATCAAAACGCGGGCAAGGGGACCAACCTCCATTGCATGGTTGTTCCAGCGAGGTGTTTTCAACCAACTGTACTTTTTGTCGGTATCGAGATGCTCAAATGGTGGCTTTGGGCCGGTATATTTCGGTGTGGTCTCTCCCTCCCAGGGATGCAGCCCCTTGTCATCTCCTTTTGAGTAGGTATACCAACTGTGGCTCACCTCTTCGGTGACCTGCGACGCGTCCCTCGGATCGACGTCAATAACCGTGCTGAGATCCTTGTTGAGAATAGCTCCCCTCGGCCAGAGAAGTGTCTTAAAATCCTCAAGCGTGGTCTCGGGAAAATCACCATAACTGAGATAGTTGCCAAGGCCGCCACCGTGCAGCCAGCCCTTGTAGTATCCGGCAATGGCAAGAAGATCAGGGATATAGACCTGATCGATAAAGGTGTTGGTCTCATCAACGATTTTTTTAATCATCGACAGACGCTCAATATTGATTGCCGTGTCACTGTTCGGATCAATCGCACAGGCCATGCCGCCTACCAGATAATTTGGATGAGGATTCTTTCCACCAAAAATGGTATGAATCTTGACAATTTCCTTCTGGAAATCAAGTGCCTCAAGATAGTGCGCCACCGCAATAAGGTTTACTTCCGGCGGAAGCTTGTAGGCCGGATGACCCCAGTAACCGTTCGAGAAAATACCAAGTTGGCCGCTCTCAACAAACCCTATAAGACGCTGCTGCAAATCCTTGAAGTAGCCTGGCGATGATTTCGGCCATGGAGAGATGCTCTGTGCTATAACCGAAGCCTGTTTTGGATCGGCTTTGAGGGCACTGACTACATCGACCCAGTCAAAAGCGTGGAGGTGGTAAAAGTGAACAAGATGATCCTGGGTCACCTGGGTTGCATTCATCAGGTTCCTGATGATACGGGCATTGGTTGGAATGGCGATTCCGAGGGCATCCTCGACACAGCGAACCGATGCGAGGGCGTGCACGGTTGTACAAACACCGCAAATCCGCTCGGTAAAGGCCCATGCCTCCCTGGGGTCGCGCTCCTTGAGGATCACCTCAATACCGCGCCACATCGTGCCACTGGAGTAGGCATCCTCAATCACATTACTGTCATTCAACTTCGCCTCTATTCTCAAATGTCCCTCAATACGAGGAATCGGATCAACAACTATTTTTCTGGCCATGAGCTACTCCCTGGGTTATGCTTTATCGTTGTTATCATGCTTCTCTGATTTCGCTTTTTTGACAGCCGTCACTGCAGCATGAGCAGCAGCACCGGCAGCAGCGGCACCAACGGCAATCACTCCAATCTTGTCGGCATTACTGTCGCTGCCAAGGAACGGCACTTCGGCAAGCCTTTCGTAGAATGGGCCTCTGTCCCAGAAATTCGGTTCAGAACAGCCAATACAGGGGTGACCGGAACCGATAGGGAAACTTGTTCCCCCGTTCCACTGGATCTTTGAGCATGAGTTATAAGTGGTTGGACCTTTGCAGCCCATCTTGTAGAGACACCACCCTTTTCTTGTCGCGTCATCATCAAAGCTGGGAACAAACATGCCCGCATCAAAAAAGGCACGGCGGTAGCATTTGTCGTGAATGCGCGTGTTGTAGAAGGCTTTTGGACGACCAAGACGGTCAAGTTCAGGCAAGATACCAAAGGTATGAAAATGGGTAATCACACCGGTCATCACCTCTGAAATGGGGGGACAGCCTGGTACCTTGACAATGGGCTTGTCCTTGATAATTTCGGAAACCGGAGCTGCGCCAGTCGGGTTGGGATGAGCATTCTGCACACAGCCAAACGATGCACAAGAGCCCCAGGCAATGATTGCTGCAGCATCAGCCGCAGTCTCCTTCAGGGTATTGAGGAAAGAGTCTCCACCCACCATGCAGTAGACGCCGTCATCTTTTGTGGATGCGTTTCCTTCAACCGCCAGGATATATTTTCCCTTGTACTCTTTCATGATTCTGTGACGCTGATCCTCAAGCTGCGTGCCTGCGGCTGCGCTGAGAAGGTCATCATAGTCGAGAGAGATCATGTTGAAGAGTAAATCTTCGATTGAGGGGTGGGAAGAGCGAATAAAAGACTCGGAACAGCAGGTACATTCAAGGCCGTGCAGCCAGATGACTGGAGTACGGGGTTTCTTTTCCATGGCCTCAACAATGGAAGGCACCATGGATGGCGAAAGACCAAGGTAGACCGACGTGAGGGAACAGAACTTCAAAAAGTCCCTGCGGCTTACCCCCCTGGCTTTGAATACATCGGCAAAGGTCTGATTACTTTGCATTATACTATCCTCCCTTTAAAAAAATCAGATTATCTGGAAATGGCCGTAAAGAGGTGCAAGAAAAAACGAAAGGATGACTCAAAAAGAATACACCATTCAATTTAACAATTGTTTTTTCAAATACCATAAAAAACCCCGTTTATCCTTGCGGAAAACGGGGTTAAAAAAAATAATGCACCTTAAACGCCAATCACATTATTGCAGGGTAATACCAAACATTACTGATGAATATTTGGCAAAATCCGAGAGTGGGGTGAAAAAGAGTCCGAAATAGAGTGTCAGCATCATCAGAACGGCCAGAATAATCTGCGGTGCAAGAGCAAGATTCATGCCCTTTTCATCCGGCGATTTTGATTCCCGCAGGTACATGTTGAGCGGAATCAGCATATAGTAGTAAAGCGAGATGACGCTGGTCATGATACCGATCAAGGCGATCCACATATAGAGTGTACCTTTGGTAAGCAATGCTGAAAAAATCATCAATTTACCAATAAAACCTACGGTAGGAGGCAAACCGACAAGAGAGATGAGAAAAACAGTCAAGGCTGCACCGGCAAGCGGCATTTTTTTACCGAGGCCACGATAATCATCCAGATTCTCGCTTCCGGTCTTGTTCGAGATAAGAATGACCACATAGAATGCCCCAAAGTTCATGATAAAATAGGAGAGCAGGTAAAAGAGTGTCGCCTGGGTTCCAAACTGATCCATGACAAGAATACCAAGGAGCAGGTAGCCTGCATGGGCAATGGAAGAGTAGGCAAGCAACCGCTTGACGTTTTTCTGCCAGAGCGCCACAACATTGCCATAAATCATCGAAGCAACCGAGAGAATCATAAGCAGCGAAAGCCAGTCAATGCCAAGCGTATCTTCGGGAGGAAGCGCACCATGTGGAATAGCGACATAGAAAAAGCGCATGAGCAAGGCAAACCCTGCCGCCTTTGACGCAACCGAAAGATAGGCTGTTACTGGAGTCGGCGATCCCTCATATACATCGGGTGACCAGAAGTGGAATGGCACTGCACCAATCTTGTAGCCAAAACCGGCTAAGACAAGAAGGGTTGCGAGGATCATTACGAGCGAGTCAGAACCATGTGCGGCCAACTCAAGACTGATCTTGATGATATTTGTCTGGGCCGTGATCCCGTAGATGAGCGAAAAACCATAGACCATGAGGCCTGATGATACGGCACCGTAGACCAGATATTTCAGGGCAGCTTCCGATGAGCGGGGGTTGCGCTTGAAATAACCGGCAAGAATGTAACCGGTAAAACTCACCAGCTCCATCGAAAGGAAGATCATAATCAGATCAGCCGAAGAGGCCATCATGATCATGCCAATAACCATCGCAACGATAAGTGCATAGTACTCACCCATACTTTTCACCTCACGGTCAAACTGCTCATCAGCCATCGTAACGACAACTGCTACAATCGCAGAAAGCACAAAAAAGTATTTAAAGAAGAGGGCAAACTCATCGAGAACATACATCCCGAAAAAGATCTCTCCTGCCGGCAGCCCGTGCTGCTGGTAAATGAAGATAGTGCTGCCCGCAAGCCCGAGAAGGGTTGTTATCGCGAGCAGATTGTTTTTGCGCCCTTTCGCAACCAGATCGACAACGATAAGGAGCATAAAAAGCGCTGAGAGATAGATTTCAGGAATAAATAATCCAACGCTTCCTTGTACACTTGCAATGATACCCTGGATTTCAGCACCTGATGGCAGCTCGAACATAATTCTCTTCGTTTATTCTTTAACCTCTGTCAATTCAATTAAATCACATCTGTGACATCACAACGGGCGAAAGCACCTGAACCAGTTTATTGATGCTTGAAGTCAACATGCCGAGCACAGGCATAGGATAGATACCAAGGAAAATGGTGATCACAACAAGCGGTACAAGCATGGCGAGTTCACGACCGTCAAGATCGAGCTTTCCCTTCCAGTCATGGAAATGAATGTGCTCATGACCGTCCGGGCCCGTCACAAGATCGTAGGCAGCATCATCATTTCTCTTCCCAAGGAACATCCTCTGCAATGACCAGAGCAGATAAGCCGCACCAAAAACAATACCGAGCACGGAGACCATGGCAATCGGGCGAGTTGTTTCAGAGCTGAAGGCACCGACAAACACAAACGCTTCAGAGATAAAACCGCTCAAGCCAGGCAAACCAAGCGACGCAAACCAGGCTATCGTTACCACCGCAGCATAGACCGGCATGTATGAGGCAAGTCCACCGAACTTGTCAATCTGGCGGGTATGTGCACGATCATAAATGACGCCGACAAGAAGGAAGAGCATGGCAGTGATAGTGCCATGGTTGAACATCTGATAGAGTGCACCAACCATTCCCTCGCTGTTTCCGGCCGAAAGACCAAGCAGCACATAACCCATGTGACTGATAGAAGAGTAGGCGACCATCTTTTTAAGATCCTTCTGTGCCAGCGCACAGAGTGCACCATAAATAATGTTGATGGCACCGAAAATACCAATCACATACATCGAAGCATGAAATACCTCAGGAAAGAGCGGGAAGTTGATACGAATCATGCCATAAGTACCAAGCTTCAAAAGCACACCGGCCAAAATAACCGAAATTGGTGTCGGCGCCTCAACGTGAGCATCGGGAAGCCATGTATGGAAAGGGAACATGGGAACCTTGATGGCAAAACCGACAAAGAGCACAATAAAGGCTATCTGACGCCACAGATGATTTTCCGGGGCGAAAATTGCACCGGCAACATTAAAGTTTGTCTGGGTTGCCATGGCAACAAGACTGAACGTATGCAAGCCTGTGGCTGGATCGGTAACACTGAAGTAGAGACCGATCATGACAAGAAGCATGAAGACCGAACCGAACAACGTATAAAGGAAAAACTTGATCGCCGCATACTCACGGTTTGGACCACCCCAGATACCGATAAGGAAGTACATCGGAAGAAGCATGATTTCCCAGAAAACGTAGAACAGGAAGAAATCAAGCGCAACAAAACAACCCATCATTGCTGAAGCGAGCAGGTTATAAAGAATAAAATATCCCTTAACCTGTTTCTGTATCGTCCAGCTCGAAAGCACGCCTATTGCTGAAACAAGGGCCGTCAAAATCACCATGGTGACCGAGATTCCATCAACACCGAGGAAATACTCAATGTTCAATGAACCAAAGCCGCCAAGATTGAGACTGATCCACGGCACCTTTTCAACAAACTGGAATGAACCCAGTGGACTACCCCCTGCTCCGGCAGTAATTCCGGGCAATGAAGGATCGTAACCTCTCCAAATCAGAACCGCCAGCACTCCCTGGGCAAGCGCCGCAAGCAATGAAACAATTCTGATTATCTGCTTTTGCGATGAAGGCACAGCAAGTATTACCAGACCGGCAATAATAGGCAGAAAAACAATTAAACTCAGCATGTTCCGTGTCTGTAAGTTTTCAGATTAAAAGTAAATCCCTTTTAGTAGATCAGTCGTATAAAATAAAAAACAAAGTAGCTGAAAAGCACAAGCATCAGCATGACAACATAAGTCTGAACCTTGCCTGTCTGGAGCTTTTTGAGTACTGCGCCCGTCGTATTGACGGTGAATGCCGTAAAGTTTACCATGCCATCAACCACGTGCCGATCAAAACTGTCATTGGCAAAAGCAAATTTCCTGACCAGGGTAGCGACGCCATTCACAATGCCATCAACAACATTGGTATCGAACCATGAGAGCATTCGGGCGATTGCCATAGAACCCTTGATAAACGTAGCCTCATAAATCTCATCCCAGTACCACTTGTTAAGCGAAAAAAGATAAAGCGGCCTTATCAGACGGGCTGTTTTTTCAGGATCAATAATTTTGAAGACATAGACCACAAAGGCCATACAAATACCAAGCGCCACCATGATACTTGAAATATAGATTGCCGTGAAGTGCGCGGCATGGCCGGCATGAACGATTTCAGCCTGACGAGGATCTGAGTACACATGCCCGCCCTTCGCTTCGCCATGAGCAGCAGCAGGAGCTGCATGTTCTCCGGCAACGGGAGGAGGAGCAACTTCCGTCGTCCGAACAACTTCGGCAAGTTGCGGTGTAACACCGCCTGCAGCCAGTGAGCCCATCTGGGGATTGGCTTCACCCACAACTGTTGCAGGGGTAGGAATCATCTTCATGAACCACCCTTTTGCGCCATCCAGTGGATCAGGGGAATAGACGGCAAACACCGAAAGCGCAGCAAGAATAACAAGTGGCGCCCTCATGTTCCACGAAACCTCATGAACTTCATGAGCACCATGATGAGCATCACCATGAGCGGCATGAGCATCGTGTACATGATGCGCCTGATGATGATTGTCGGCAGGCTTCAGATGCGTGCGACTCTCACCGAAGAAGACAAGCCATATCTGGCGCCCCATATAGAAGGCAGTAAGCATGGCGGAAAAGAAGCCAAGTGCCGGTATAAGATAATAGATACCTCCACCCTCTGCCTGGGCAAAACCTATTGCACCGGCAAGAATGGCATCTTTGCTCATGAAGCCGCTGGTAAGAGGCAGACCGGCAAGTGCAAGGGTTGCAAGAGTAAAGGTAACAAAAGTCCATGGCATTTTCTTCCAGAGAGCACCCATCCAGCGCATATCCTGCTCATGGTGCATGGCGTGAATGATGGCACCTGAACCAAGGAACAGACAGGCTTTGAAAAAAGCGTGCGTCACAAGATGAAAAAGAGAAGCCGAGTAGGCACCGACACCAAGCCCAAGCACCATGTAACCAAGCTGTGAAACGGTAGAATATGCCAGAACCCGTTTGATATCGTTCTGTGTAATAGCGATGGTGGCAGCCATGAATGCCGTACAGGCTCCCACAAAGGCAATAACATGCAGTGCGTCCGGCGTCAGCATTACAAAGATGCGGGCAACGAAGTAGACACCTGCGGCAACCATGGTCGCAGCATGAATCAGGGCTGAAACCGGGGTCGGACCCTCCATGGCGTCAGGGAGCCAGATATGAAGCGGGAACTGTGCCGACTTGCCAACACAACCCATAAAGAGCAGAATACCGGCAGCGGTGAGCCATGCATTGGAGAGGGCAAACTTCCCTGCTGCAAGATTGGCATAAATCTGCTCGAAACTGAAGGTGTGGAACTGTGAGTAGAGAATCAGGATACCAAGCCACATGCCGATGTCGCCGACACGGTTGGCAAGAAACGCCTTTTTCTGTGCATCAGCAGCACTGTCCTTTTCAAAGAAAAAGCCGATAAGAAGATAGGATGAAAGTCCGACCAGTTCCCAGAAAATATAGATAGCGAAAAGGTTGTCGGCGAGGACAATACCAAGCATGGAGAAGGTGAAAATCCCCAGAAATGCAAAATATCGCCCGTAGTTCTTGTCCCCGGCCATATACCCCGTAGAGTAGAGATGCACGAGAAGACTGATAAGGGTAACCATCGCCAACATGATGGAGGTGAGGTTGTCGATAACAACACCCATCTTTATCTGGAGTGGCCCGACTCCGGGAACGTTGCCCAAATCAATCCAGGTAAAGTCCCAGGCGATCCTGAATGCCGGATCGTAGGTCTGCACAATGACCGTCCAGAAAATGTAGGCCGAGATACCAAACGCTGTACCGAGTATTCCTACCCCGATAAAATCACCTCTTCTGGGAAGCCGGCGATTAAAAAAGATAAGAATGACAAACGAGAGCAGTGGCAGCAGCAGTAC
This sequence comes from uncultured Chlorobiaceae bacterium, assembly GCA_903871235.1. Taxonomy (GTDB): domain Bacteria; phylum Bacteroidota; class Chlorobiia; order Chlorobiales; family Chlorobiaceae; genus Chlorobium. Next base: position 8,431 of record CAIQGA010000167.1, on the reverse strand, counting down.
GACTATTGATAACTGAATTAAACTGTGCATGTTCCTTTTGTTTTTACACCAAAAAAAAATTAAACCTGATAATGCCTTTTTTCGTCCCGTTACTCTTTCATCGAATCAATACTCGACACATCAACACTCTTGAATATCTTGAAAATATTGATCACAATGGCAAGGGCAATAGCCGCTTCAGCCGCAGCAATAACGATAACAAAAAGAGCGAACATCACCCCTTCCATTCCCCCGTTATACTTTGAAAAGGCGAGGAAATTGATATTTGCCGCATTAAGAATAAGTTCAACACCCATCAGAACAACAATGGCATTTTTCCGGGTCATGACAGCAAAAAGACCGAAGCCCAGAAGAATGGCCGAAATTGTCAGATAGTGATTGAGGCCGATGGTTGTCAACTGTTCCATGTTGTGATACACTTAGTGATTTATTTCCCTGACTTGTCAAAACGCGCAAGAAATGCAGCTCCAATCAGCGCTGCAAGCAGCAGGATGGAGACCATCTCAAACGGAAGAACATAGTGTGACATCGTTTCAAATCCAATACGCTCGACAATACTGCCCTGCAGGGTGGTTTCAGAAGGCATCCAGCCGTGCGAGGTATAAAAGGTATAGAGCAAAGCCCCGATGATACCGGCAAGCAAAACCGTACCGGGAATAATATGAAATACCTCACTTTTCTGCCCGGTCTGCATGATGCCATTGGTAAACATCACACCAAAAAGCAGAAGGACAAGGATGCCGCCTACATAGACCACAACCTGGGTAACGGCAATAAAATCTGCGCTCAGAAAAACATAGAGAGCGGCAACACCAAAAAAGGTAAAGAGCAACGAAAACGCAGAATAAATAACATTGCGTGTGAACACGACAAAAGCGGCAGAAAAGACCGTAATGGCCGCAAAGAGATAAAAGATGACCGTATAGGTTGGGTTACTCATGGTATTAGAGCACATTAATTAGATTCGCCTGATTCTCCGCCGTTGCTTTGCTTGAGGGCTTCGGCAGCCTTCTTCTCTTTTTCCGCCTGCGCCTTTGCCTGAAGTTCACTATTCTTGCGACGTTTGGCCTCAGCCTCAAGCCGGGAAAGATTTCCGAAATGATAGATAAAATTGCTTCGGTCAAACTCGGAAAAATCACTGACGGGAGTATGAACAAGACATTCCGTCGGGCAGACCGTTGTACACATTCCGCAGGTCATGCACTTTGCTACATCAATATCAAAAACAGGAAGCCAGAACTTTTTCTGCTGCCCATCCGAAGTTTTTCCGCAAAGAGCCAAATCATCCGCTGCAACCTTGATCGTCTCAATCGAAATACAGGAAATCGGGCAAGCTCTGTCGCACTGTCCGCAACCGATACAATCCTCAATATTATTATAGAGGCGATAACGGCCGTTTTTCGGAGTTGGTATGACCTCCCTCGGATACTGCAGGGTACAGAGACCGTCAACCTGACCGAAATAGCCAGGCTCGTCAACGCCGGCATCACCTTTGCGATGCATGGCATTGAAAAAATGCTTCAGGGTGATACCCATGCCGGTGGCAATCGTAACCGCGCCGGTTTTTATATTCCCGAAATACTCACTCATAATCTATACGTCATTACTTTCCGTGCCATTGACTGTTATACACTTCTCTCAAGGGACATAGACTTCCCATATCGCCGTCAGCACAAAACTGACAAAGGCAAACGGAGTCAAAACTTTCCAACAGAGATACATCAACTGATCCACCCTCAATCTTGGAAGCGTCCAGCGAAGCCACATCTGTACAAAAATAAAGAAGAACCCTTTCGTGATGATCCAGAAAGCACCCCAAACTGGCCCATTGGTCAAATCGTTCAGGGCAATCGTCCCAATATTGGGGAGTGGTGAGTTCCATCCACCGAGAAATACTATAGAGATAATGGCCGAAACCATAAACATGCTGCCATATTCAGCCAGAAAAATCACGGCGAACTTCATACCGGAGTATTCGGTAAAGTAACCGGCAACCAGCTCTGATTCTGCCTCGGGAATATCAAAAGGAGCCCGATTCACCTCAGCAAGCGAAGCGATAAAGTAGATAAGAAAGGGTAACCAGGCAATCGGATTCTGAAACAGGAAGAAGTGAGCAAAACCAAGAGAACCCGACTGTGAAATGATAATCTGCTGCATATCAAGCGTTCCAGCCATCATGGCACCACAGAGAAGCGCTATTGCAGCGGGGATTTCATAGCTGACAATCTGGGCAACGCTGCGGATGGCTCCGTAGAGTGACCACTTGTTGTTGGAGCCCCAACCGGCGGCAAGAATACCGACAACTTCAAGAGCAACGATACCTATTGCGTAAAAGAGACCAACATTGAGGCTTGCTCCGATAAAGGCCGGACTGAACGGCAGTACCGCATAAGCAAGAAAGCATCCAACAAAGAGGACTCCCGGGCCAATAACAAAGAGAAACTTGTCGGCTGACGTGGGAACAACATCCTCCTTCTGGAGAAGTTTCAGAATATCGGCAATCGTCTGCAGAATACCCCATTTACCAACCTCCATCGGACCGAGTCGATCCTGCATGAATGCTGAAATCTTTCGTTCACCGTACACACCGTAGGTCAACGAGTAGAGTGCAATAAAAACAAGTGGAATGGCGGCAAGAATAACCAATCCAAGAGGCAAACCAAAGAGGCTGAAGCCTGCAAGAGCTTCCGACCAGACATTGAGACTACTACCCATAAGAAAAGGGATGCTAAATTGCGATAATACGGTTGAAATCATCGGTCAACCTCCCCGAGGACGATATCAATGCTGCCGATAATAGCGACAAGATCAGGTAAAAGCTGGCCCTTTGAAAGATCTTTCATCGCTGAAAGATTGACAAAGCAGGACGAGCGGGCCTTGCAGCGCAGAGGTTTGGTCGATTTTCCATCGCTCAGAATGTAAAACCCAAGTTCACCACGGGGATTCTCTGCGCGACCATACACTTCACCGGCTTTCGGACGAATCCGCTTTGGAATGGCCGACCTCGGGTTGAACCCTTCGGCAGAAGGCATCTTGCTGATACACTGTTCGATAATTTTAAGACTCTCCTCCATCTCAAAAGCACGCACAAGATGGCGTGAAAGGCAATCGCCTACAACCGACAACTTGCCGTCGGGCACAGGTACATTAAAATCGAGTTCCGGATAGACTGAGTAGGGGTCGTTTCTCCTCAAATCCCACTTGACACCTGAACCGCGAAGCATAGGGCCTGACCAGCCATAATTGATGGCTACCTCGGCAGGCATGATACCGATACCCATTGTCCGCTTGACAAAAATTTCGTTTTTGGTAAGGAGGTTGCAGAGTTCTACCGCCTTTGGCCTGAAATAGGTAACAAACTCGCCCACTCTCTTGAGAAAATCGGAAGGGACATCGTAGGCAAGGCCGCCAACCCAGATATAGTTATAAAGCATTCGTGCACCTGAGGCCCATTCAAGAAGACCAAGAATGATTTCACGATCACGAAAACAGAAAAGAAAGGGGGTAAATGCACCAAGATCAATCCCGTAAGTGCCGATGGCGACAAGATGCGAAGCAATCCTGTTCAACTCGGCCACAATAACCCGGATAAACTCAACGCGACGGGGAATTTCAATATCAAGAAGTTTTTCAACCGTCAAAGCATAAGCAAACTCGCTGTTCATGCCAGCAAGATAGTCAAGCCGATCGGTATAAGGAACAATTGCGGGATAATCAACATTCTCACAACACTTCTCAAAACAGCGGTGAAGATACCCAAGGAAGGGCTCCGCCTGGGTAATGACCTCTCCATCGGTCAGGCATTCCAGCTTGAGAACACCATGTGTTGAAGGATGCTGCGGCCCCATGGCAAGCACCATCTGCTCAGTGGCAAGATCCTTTTCTATAACGACGGTATGGTCGTTTTTTCGGGTAACCCTGATCGAACCCAGTCCGGCTGTATCTAATTCCTGCATACTTGAGCTGCTTTTACTATTTAAACCACTGTTAGTAGGGCACCTTTATTCCGTGATAGCTCTCCTGCACCTTATAATCCTTGCGGAGCGGAAAACCTTCCCAGTCATCGGGACAAAGAATTCTCCTGAAATCGGGATGCCCGGTAAAGAGCATACCGAACATATCGTAAGCCTCCCTTTCGTGCCAATTGGCTGTGTGCCACACACAGGCCACACTTGGAATGAATCCGCCATCACGCGCACACTTCACCTTGACAGCAAGCCTGTGATTGAAAAGAGAGAGCGATTCAAGGTTACAGACAATGCCCAGCTTTTCTTCAGCCTGATAATCCATACCGGTCATGCACGCCATATAATTGAACCTGAGCTTTGCATGATCACGCATGAAAAGAGCTATATCACGCCAGAGGCTGACATCAAGCACCTCAAAAAACGGCATGGTCTCATTGGCATCGAAAGCCGAAACCGCACTACCGAATTTTTCATGAATAATCGCATAAGCCGCTGCACTCTGCTCCACCGACTGCGAAAAAACCTTACCTTCTTCCATCTGACAGTATGCCTGTTTATTTAATTATGCCTCGACAGCCTTACGCTCCCGCTCAATAACAAACTGCGGATCGACACTTTTTTCAGCCAACTTCTTCAAAGCGTCCGCTCTGGAGATACCAATCTGCTCCATACGTATCAGCTCCTGAACCTTCATAAGACCGCCAATAAGCGATTCCGGTCTTGGCGGACAACCCGGAACATAAACATCAACAGGAATAATACGATCGACGCCTTTGAGCACGTGATAGCCATGCTCCCAGTAGGGACCTCCGCAATTGGAGCAACTGCCCATTGAGAGAACATAACGGGGTTCAGGCATCTGCTCATAAAGACGAATCACTCTCTCAGCCATCTTCATGGTAACTGTACCAGCAACAATCATTAAGTCAGACTGACGGGGAGAAGAGCGGGGGAAAATACCAAACCGCTCCAAATCATAATTGGAGGCATTGGTCGCCATCATCTCAATGGCACAACATGCGAGACCAAAACCCATCGGCCAGAGCGAAGAGAGACGCGCCCAGTTCAGGACATTGTCAACCGATGTTACCAGCACATTATGATTTTTTATCCCCGCATCAAGTAAGCCCATAACGTCTAAAAAAAATGGTGGACAGAATTTAACCTCTGAGAGTGTCTGATTTTCCTGATGGCATTTCAGGCATTTTCGGAATATTCGGGGTAGGCCTTACCCAATCCAGATCCCCCTTTACCCAGGCATAAGCAAGTCCAAGCACAAGAATACCGGCAAAAACAAGAGCTTCTACAAGCGCGAATTCTCCAAGTTTCTTGAACACGGTTGCCCAGGGGTAAAGAAAAACGACCTCAACATCAAAAATGATAAAGATAAGAGCGACAACATAAAAGCGGATATTGAACTTCATCCAGGCACTGCCTACAGCCTCCTCACCACACTCATACGTTGAGTTTTTGGCAGGGTTGGGTCTGCTGGGACGCAAAAGCCGGGCTGTGAGGTACCCGCCAGCGACGAAAACGATTCCGAGGGCAAGGAAAGCAAAAACATTGCCAAAATTACTCAGAGTCTGATCCATGTAATGCCATTTTGAGTTAATCCCGGTCGACAGAAAGCACAAGGTATTTCATGATCCTGCACACACAACTTCATTGCAGGAGCGAAAAGATAAAAAAAAAATTCTTAGGTCACAGAAAAAAAGAAGCTTTTTTCGGGGCATGTCAACACGTTCAGCAAATTAATCGCCTTTTTTCCGAAAACTATCAGGTATTCACTCCCCTTCACTGTAAAATTTTCTGCCTGTACGCATAAAAAGCCTTAACAAGAAAAAAATAACCGGCGCCACAACCGCAAGAATGAGCGCCTGCGTAATGGGCCATGAATCCGTAAGAGCAAACAGGCCGGGTCCGAGAGTCGCCATAAGAAGCATCCAGATAATCGGAGACCACGCAATGCCAAGAATAATGGGAAGGCCGGTTTTCATAAACCGCTTTTTGGTATCACTATCAGGAAAAAGTTTCATGGTATCTTAAAAAAAAAGGTTTCCAATCTGCTTAGCCAATGCCGCATCAAGCGTTTTTAAGAGCTCATACTCCCTTTTCAGCCCTTTCATATCTCCTCTGGCAAGATAATACATCGCTATCTTGCTGTGTGCCTCAGCACTTTCAGGCTCAAGGTCAAGAGCTTTTTCAAATGCTTCCCTTGCTTTCTCAAATTCACCAAGATCAAGGTAAGCATCACCCAAAACACAATAGATCTCTGCATAGTCGGGATCAATCTCCAGTGCTTTCTTCAGGGTTTTCAAGGCTGCCTCTTCCTTGCCGAGTGTAAACTGCACAAAGCCAAGATGCTTGTATGCCTGTAAAAAACCACGGTCAAGCGCAATGGTTTTCAACAAATCACATGCTGCTTTTCGGTAAACACCCATCGACAGATAGGTGACCGCTCGCGCATAGAGTATCTCCGGGTCGCGACGCAGTACCTGAATGCAGCGGTCGAGCAGCTCAAGCGCTTCGACGTTACGGTGATCGTCAATATAGTTAAGTGCCAATGCATACTGCTTCAGTGCATTATCAGGATCCTGCTGAAGTGACTCCTCTAACTGTTCTCTCTCTTGCTCTTCTGCAATGTTTTCTGCAATATTCAATGGTGCTGAGTTTACTGGTTATGTTCAAGACTTTCAAAAGCTGTCTGCAGGTTGTACAACGTCTGGAGTTCATCAAGCACCCGACCAGCAAGCCAGTGAGCGAATGGTGGAAAATCGTTGATGCACCTGACATACTGAGACACTGCAAATTCAGTCGCTGCAAGCTTTTTCCAGGCATCATATTCCGTCTCGCTGTTATCGGCAAAAAAACCGTAGGGAAACATGACCACCCCCTCGTACCCCTCACGCTTGAACTCCTCAAGCGCACGCTCAATTGTATCGGCAGTCCACTCCCCTCCATTTGAATGGTTGATGCAGCCCTGGCGAACGTCAGTGAAAATATTTTCAGGATCGGCCATAATCTTGCACTTCATCACCTCAAAAAATGCAATGGTCTCATCGAGGCCGGTAAAAAGTTTCGGAGGCTTCCCTGCTCGATTCTTCACCAGAGTACCATGAATAACAAGTACAAGCCCGATTTTACCCTTTTGATGGAGACGCACTTGAGTCGAAATCTGGCCGAAAAGATACTCAATATAGATACGATGGAGACGATCCTCTTTCCACAGTTTGCTCATCACCCTGACATGGCTGAACATGCTGTCGCCATACAGATCAATAACCATCTGACATGCCACGCCGCAGGAAAATGCCGATTCAACAGGAATCATCGGTACCACAACAACCCCGTCATACTCCTGCTGCAACTGCTGGAGCATATCATCAAGATAGGGCGGCACAAAATAATAGGCATCAAAAACGTTGACCTCTGCCTTTGAAAAAAAGTCGCTCCCACTTTCAGCAAGAGAGCGTGCAAGGCTCGTTTTCTGAGCACGGTTGATTGTCAGAAGCGAGGAGCGGTAGCGGTTCAGCTTCCAGTTGATATAATGCTTTGTCGAGCGGTAGTCAGCAATAAAATAGATCATTGCTGTCGGTATTTTAACAATCTGGCGAGTAACGACCTTGAGAATCTTCCTTGAACTGGGCCACAAGTCTCTTACGGTAACCTTTTCAACCTCTCCGTATGTGGTAACAACAACGGCATATCTTTTTTTCTTCACAGCCCTGTCCACCACGTTAATTCGGCGACAATCACAGCAAAACCAACCACTGCGCCAACCAAAGTTTGCATGAAATTATGGGCTTTCAAAACAATTCTTGACCACATCAAAAGCGGTACAAGCAGCAGCAGCCACAAGGCAACAACGCCAAACTGCATAAAAAGCAGCCCTGCAGATGATGAAAGGGTAAAAAGGTGAATACTGATCTTCCACTGGAGAGTAATCAGCAGGATGAGTATGGTATTGACAGCATTAAAAAGCAGGATACCGGTAAGAAGCCTTGGCGGATGCAGTTGCTTCATAAACTCATAACCAAGGGCATTGACGGCTATCAGCACCAGCAAAGGCAGAAAGCGTTGCTCACGGAAAGGGATATTATAATCAGAAATTTTTCCGACTTTTTTCAGACCGGAAATCAGGAGAACAGGGGCAACCGTACTCGAAACAAACAGTATTGTGATGTACGAAATACTTTTAACATCATCACAGTAGCCAAACATGACAATCGCGATATATACTACTGGTGCAACAACAATCGGACTGAGCAGCCAGGAGATGATGTTTGCAAAACGATGGAGATTAAACGGCATAGGCTCAAAAACGTATAAACCGAAATGAAAAATTTTTAGCGTCATACGCCGCGAAAGTATCTTGAAAGATAGTTTTTATTAGAACAAAAACCACGTATATTGTCATCCTGTACTGCGAGAGTGGTGAAATTGGTATACACGCTAGTCTTAGG
>CAIQGA010000166.1 GCA_903871235.1 uncultured Chlorobiaceae bacterium | reverse complement strand
TCAGCGAAATCGGCATTTTCAGCCAGAAATCCGTATCCGGGATGAATGGCATCAGCATTAGTTACCTCGGCAGCAGCAATGATGAGGGGAATGTTCAGATAACTTTCTCTTGACAAAGCTGGGCCAATACAGACAGCTTCATCGGCGTATTTAACATGGATAGATTCAGCATCAACTGTAGAGTATACAGCAACCGTGCTGATTCCCATTTCGCGGCAGGTCTGCATAATACGCAAGGCAATTTCACCGCGATTTGCAACAAGTATTTTCTTGAACAAGGTTTTTCTCTGATGAATGTTTATGGTTTAATCCGGAACAGTGGCTGATCATACTCGACCGCCTGTCCGTTTTCAACAAGAATCTCAACAATTGTTCCAGAAACCTCTGCCTCAATTTCATTCATCAGTTTCATGGCTTCGATAATACAGAGAACATCTCCTTTTTTAATGGTGTCGTTGATAGCAACAAAGGGTGGAGAATCCGGTGATGATGACTGATAGAACGTCCCTACGATTGGTGAACGTGACTCGACAAGATCGGAGGCCGGTTCAGCCTTTACCGGTGAGGGTGCAGCCTGTGATGCCTGGGAAACTGCTTGCAGTGCGGGTGCTGCTGTTACGAGAGCAACAGGCGCAAGTGCTGCAGAAGAACGCCTCAGGATAATTTTGGATCCGTCCTTCTCCTCAATGATGGTTTCCTGAAGATCTGAGCTATTGACGATGTCAATGAGCTGCTTGATTTCGTTAAAGTCCATGATAATATTAACTTGGTTTATGAGCGTTCGTCGAGAAAAATTACACCAAACTGATTATTTCTTCACCCGCTCTATATACTCGCCCGTGCGGGTATCGACACGGATAATACTTCCGATCTGGATAAACATCGGTACGCTGACTTCCGTGCCAGTTTCAACTACTGCCGGTTTCGTTCCGCTGGTTGCCCTGTCATCCTTGGATGCCGGGCTGGTCTCAATCACTTCCACTTCAACAAATGTGGGGAGTTCAACGCCAAGAATAGAGCCGTCGTCAGAGAAGACAATCGTTACGACGATTCCATCCTTGACAAAGCGTGCCGATGAACCGATTGCAACTTCCGGCACATTAATCTGGTCAAACGTCTCGTTGTCCATCATGACGAAGTCATTGCCATCGCGATAAAGATACTGATACTGTTTCCTTTCGGTGATGATCACATCAACAGACTCCGTCGCGCTGAAGCGGTACTCTACATTCCTGCCGGATTTCAGGTTTCTCATGTTTGCCTGGTAAAAGGCCCGCAGATTTCCAGGCGTGCGGTGCATAAGGCTTTCGATACTGTGAGGCTCTCCCTTGAAGCGGATAATTGAACCTTTCGAAACGTTACTGATTGAAATCATAAGCCGGATAAAAAATGGTCTTGTACAAATCACAAGGTTTGCCCTTGTTTGTAAAACTTGAATATAACACTGTACCGGATGAATACAAAGTACCGTGAAATCAAACAGGGATAATAAGGAAAAAGCCATTGCATCTTTGTCACCGACTGTTTAAATTCAATAAAAACAGCTCTGCGGTCGGGAGAACCTGTTTTACTTCAATAACAACAATAAATATGTCACTATGTCAAAAGCTGAGTTAGTCGAGAAAATTGCCGACCAGGCAAAACTGACAAAAGTGGATGCCGAGCGTGCTCTCAATGCCTTTATCAATGTCGTAACGGCATCATTAAAGCATGGTGAAGATGTCACTCTTGTGGGTTTTGGATCATTTGCCGTTGGAAAGAGATCTGAAAGGTCAGGGCGGAACCCTCAGACTGGTGAGGCGATTACCATTGCTGCCAAGAATGTTGTTAAGTTTAAACCGGGAAAAGCGCTGAGAGACGGGATCTGCGGTTGATGCCGATCAGCGGGTTGTCGCCCTCTTTTGAAGCCTGTCGTGAGCTTTTTTGCCTGATAGGCTTTTTTTATCATTAATGTTGCTGCACTATGGCTACGAAAGTTGTCCTTGATTTTGAAAAGCCACTGTTTGAGCTTGAAGCCAAACTTGGTGAAATGCGTGAGTGCCTCCGCAGCAGCGCGAGGGAGCAGTCTGACGCTGAAGCTGAACAGCTCAATCACGACATAGAGACGCTTGAGCTGAAAGTCGACGCACTGCGCCGTTCGATTTATAAAAATCTTACTCGCTGGCAGAAGGTGCAGCTTGCCCGTCATCCGGCAAGACCCTATACGCTTGATTACATTTACTTGATGACGAAAGGGTTTCTTGAACTCTCGGGAGATCGTAATTTCAGCGATGACAAAGCCATTGTGGGCGGTTTTGCCCGTATTGAAGAGCTTTCGACGGGTTTTTCCCAGTCGGTCATGGTTATCGGTCATCAGAAAGGGCGTGATACCAAGTCAAACCTTTATCGCAATTTTGGCATGGCTCAGCCCGAAGGGTATCGCAAGGCGCTTCGCTTGATGAAGCTTGCCGAAAAATTCCGCAAGCCGGTCATTACCTTGATTGATACACCCGGAGCGTTTCCGGGAATAGAGGCTGAGGAGCGTGGGACTGCCGAGGCAATTGCCCGCAATCTCTTTGAAATGGCAAAGCTCACGGTTCCGGTGATTTGTGTGATTATCGGTGAAGGTGCAAGCGGGGGAGCCATCGGCATAGGTGTCGGTGACCGTATTCTTATGGCTGAAAATAGCTGGTACTCCGTCATCTCACCCGAAAGCTGTTCCTCCATTCTCTGGAGAAGCTGGAACTATAAAGAGCAGGCGGCTGAAGCATTGCAACTCACAGCAGTCGATCTTCTCGCGCAGGGGATCATTGACAGGATCATTCCTGAACCCGTCGGCGGAGCACACACCAATCCCGAGGCAATGGCTGCTGCATTGAAGGGCATTTTGATTGAAGAGCTGCAAGCGCTGCTGCCGAAGGATCCAGCCACTCTTGTTCATGACCGGATTGAAAAGTTTTCAGCCATGGGCGTCTGGAAAGAAGAGGTATAGAAAAAACAAAAAGCCGGTATGAGTACCGGCTTTTTGTAGAAGGTAAAGGGTCAATGTGCCGACTTGATTTCGTAGGAGTTTTCTCCTTTGAGCAGCTCCTCAAGTGTTCCATATCCGTTTTTCTGTGCATCCTTGATTTGCGCAGCAAGAGCATCTTCATAGGTTATCCTCTCCTCGGCATAGAAGACGCCGATAGGTCTTGGAAGTGCCTCATCATCGGCAAAGCGGGCAAGAATGGATGCCTTGTTGATATCGGCTTCATCATGAATCCAGAGGTCACTGGTTGAGAACTCATCTTTGTCAAGATCGACCACAATAGGCGTGAATCCATCAAGCATGACCCCCCGGTTTTTATTTTTCCCAAAAACAAGCGGCTTGCCCTGTTCAACAAAGATGGTGTTGTTGGCCTTGGTCTCGGGAGTGGCATAGGCTTCAAAGGCAGCATTGTTGAAAATGGGGCAGTTCTGGTAAATTTCCACCAGCGAAGTTCCTCTATGTTCTGCAGCACGCTTCAGTATGGAGCGCAGCAATTTGCCGTCACGGTCAAAAGCTCTGGCAAAGAATGAACCGCCAGCACCAATCGTCAGGGCTGCCGTATTGAACGGATGGTCGATGACGCCTGATGGTGAGGTAACGGTTCTGAGGCCGATTTTCGACGTTGGTGAATACTGACCCTTGGTAAGACCATAAATTTCGTTGTTGAAGAGCACCACATTGAGGTCAGGATTTCTTCTCAGCGTATGAATGAAATGGTTGCCACCAATCGAGAGTGCATCGCCATCACCCGTTCCCACCCAGACGCTCAGATCCGGACGAGCAATTTTCAATCCTGTTGCCATTGGCAGTGCCCGGCCGTGAATACCATGAACACCATAGGTTGCCAGGTAGTAGGGGAGGCGTGAAGAACATCCTATACCGGAAACAAAGACAATGTTTTCCGGCATGACGCCCAACTCCGGCAACAGTTGTTTCAGTTGCTGCAACACAGAGTGATCTCCGCATCCCGGACACCACTTGGGTTCCTGGTCGGAAGCAAAATCCTTGGCCGTAAGAACCGGCAAAACTTTGATTGTTGTATCGTTATCGGTCATGATTGAAGCTCCTTTAAAGTATCGGTGATTTTAGTCAGTATTTCCATCTCATTAAACGGTACTCCCTGCACCTTGCTGTATCCTTGAGGAGCAATCAAAAAGGTGTCACGGATAACGTGGATAAGCTGCCCGTTATTCATTTCAGGGATTAACACCTGTTTATAGTTTCCGAGAATTTCTCCAAGGTTTTTCGGGAACGGATGAATATACCGGAGGTGAGCATGGGCCACACTGAGCCCCTTTTCGAGAGCCTGCTCAACCGCAGTTTTGATTGCTCCATAAGTAGAGCCCCATCCGAGCACAAGCAAATCACCGCTGAGTGGCCCGTTATCAATACTTTGAAGCGGAATGCTATCGGCAATCCGTGCAATTTTTTCGGCACGAAGCTTTGTCATCAGCTCATGATTTTCCGGGTCATGGGAGACGTTGCCGGTTTCATTCTGCTTTTCAAGTCCGCCGATACGGTGCTCCAGTCCTTTGGTTCCCGGTATTGCCCAGGAGCGAACCAGACGCTCATCGCGTTTGTAGGGCAGGTAGGGAGGAGCTCCCGGCTCTCTTGCTGGCTGAAAATGGGGCTTGATCTCGGTCAAATTCTCCGGACTTTCAACTTTCCACGGTTCTGAACTCAGGGCAAGGTATCCGTCAGAGAGGCAGAGGACCGGTGTCATGTGCTCAACGGCAATTCTTGCGGCTTCGTAGGTGGTATAGAAACAGTCAACAGGAGAGTGTGCTGCAATAACCGGCAGTGGAGCCTCTCCATGGCGGCCATAGAGAGCCATCAGGAGGTCCGACTGTTCCGGCTTGGTTGGCAGACCGGTGGAGGGCCCACCTCGCTGAACATTGATGACAACCAGAGGAATTTCAAGGATAACGGCGAGGCCGAGGGCTTCAATTTTCAGCGCAAGTCCCGGGCCGGAGGTGTTCGTGGCGGCAAGAGCACCACCATAAGCTGCTCCGATGCTGCTGACAATACCGGCAATTTCATCCTCAGCCTGAAAGGTTTTGACGCCGTACTTTTTCTTTTTTGCCAGGGTCTGCAAGATCTCTGTTGCTGGCGTGATCGGGTATGAACCGAGAAACAGTTCAAGTCCCGCTTTTCTGGAGGCTGCGGTCAACGCTATAGCGCATGCTTCATTACCGGTAACGCGGCGATAGATGCCATGCTGTTTGTGCGGTGAAATATCGAAGCGTCCAAGATTTGCAAAGAGCTCAGTTTCATCGCCAAAGAAATAGCCAGCCTTCATCGCCCTGATGTTTGCTTCGGCCATCCAGACATTCTTCTGGAACTTTGCGTAGAGGGTCTCCATAGTTCCTTCGAGAGGAAGGGTGTAAAGCCAATAGAGTAAACCCAGTACAAACATGTTTTTACAGCGGTCAATTTCCTTGCTGCTCAGGCCGCTCTCTTTCAAGGCTTCACGGGTAAGTTGCAGAATTGGTACCGGAAAAACGATATAGTTGTCGAGAGAGCCGTCGTGGAGAGGATTTGCTCCCTCGGGATAGCCTGCAAGCTTCAAATTTTTCTCATCGAATCCTTCAGTACCGGCAATAATGATACCGCCACGATGGAGGTTTTTCAGATTTGCCTTCAGTGCAGCCGAGTTCATGGCTACCATCACATCAAATCGGGCACCTGGCGTATAGACCGGCTTGCTGCTGAACTGAAGCTGAAAGCCGGAGACGCCCGCAATGGTACCGGCAGGGGCCCTGATTTCAGAAGGAAAATTCGGGAAGGTATTCAGTTCGGAACCGTGAGTAGCTACGGTATTGGCAAACTGGGTGCCGGTCAACTGCATACCGTCACCGGAATCTCCTGCAAAAAGCACGGAAACACTGGTTTTGGATGTCACATTGACCTGTCTGGTTGTTTTTTTTGTATCAGTCATTGTCCCTTAATTACTTTTCAAGGTTAGTAAACAGCAAGAAAATCCCTATGTCAATGATCTTCGCAGCACGGAGGTCATTGCATTGCTATCTGGTGAAATGTACTATTGGTGGGTAAAGAGAAGACAAAAATAAGAACGCCACAGTCTTCTGCAAGGAACAAATATAAAAGTTCTAACGGGTTAAAACAAACTTCCCGTCGTTTTAACTAAGAATTTTTCTCAATGACAATATTGTTTTTTGTCAGGTAAGCCTGCCACACCTCCTCTTCAAGAATCGGGCAATCAGCCGATAAATCACAGAAGTCGCAACGCTGTATGCCATAGACCTGCTCCATCCAGCAACCGATTGTGCTCTTGGAAACCTCATTGACATGATTGGGATTTGCCCTGATTATTTTTTCCGAAATATCCATAAGCTCCAGAATATCCTTTCGCCGTTGACCATGTTCTACTCCCCAACTCATAACAGTACTCCTGTTTTAATTTTTGAAAAGGAGACGGATGCCCGCACCCCAAGCTCAACACTTTGAATATAGTTTTTTTACAAAGAAAATATTCTACCTGTAGCTTTCGGGAAAGTTTGCATAACTTCACAAAGGCCATGTCGGTCAATGATCCAATGCACTGACCTTCGTGATATTTATGCGAGAACAAGCGCAAGGGGTATCAGTTCATCAGGATGTCTGTTGCCGACAAAGTCGCAATTCCGGTCAATGTTGCAAACTGAAGAGCAGCTCCGGCACCACCACCATCTGCGTCATAGTAGAGTGCCTTGGTCGTTGTGTTGTAAATGAGGTGCTCATCACCGGTGGCTGATCCTTTGGTGACTCCCGCACCAATCAGGATGTCAGCAGCGTTGAAAACACCATCGGCACCCTTGACGTTAGCAAAGAGGCTTAATAACAGCTCAATTTTATCGTTGCCGGGCTGGAAATCAGTAATCACGTCAATGTTGTTTTTACCCGGTGCGGTGGAGAACCGGAAGATGTCGCTGCCAGCACCACCAGTAAGCAAATCGTTACCATTTGATCCGTTAAGGATGTCGTTGCCATTTCCTCCGATCAGGGTATCTTTGCCTGTGCCGCCATTCAGCACATCTGCAAGAGCCGAGCCAGTCAGGATTGCCGCCTGGCCTGTATTGGTGACCGTGTATCCATTACCATACACAACAGCAGCAAGGTTGACGGCAAGCCCATTGGTTGTAATGTTGGCGTTACCATTGTTGACTGTAGCTGAAGTCACTGTCCAGAGAACACTGGCAGTAGCATTGGCCGTAGCACCCACAGATATCTTGAGGATATCGGCCCCGCCATTGCCCAGATCCGTAATGCTATCCGTACCGGAATCCACAACAAAGGTATCAACACCCTGGCCACCAGTGAATATATCGTTACCACCACCACCGATCAAGGTGTCTGCACCAGCGCCTCCGTTCAGAACATTCGCTGCGGCATTACCGGTTAAAATATTGGCAAGAGCATTGCCGGTGAGATTGAATGCAACCGTATTGAGAAGTGTTGCATGTTCAACATTATTGCCAAGGGTAAAGGTGCCGCCAGCGGTGGAGATATTGACTTGCACAAGATCGGTACCTCCTGCGGTGTTCTCGGTAATTTTATCACCGGCATTGTCCACAATATAGGTGTCATTGCCCAAACCACCAGCCATCGTGTCAAGACCGGTACCACCGTCAAGAGTGTCGTTGCCAGCATTACCATTCAGCTTGTCGTTGCCAGCAAGACCATATAAGGTGTCGTTGGCCGTTCCACCATTCAGAACATCAGCAGCCGCAGTTCCTGTAAGTGTAAGTCCCGAAAGCGATGACACCTGGGCAGTAGCCGCAGAGAAGACACTCTCGCTGCTCCCCTCTCCATCCGTATAGCTTGCCTTCACCGTGACCGTTTTACCTACCTCTGCCTGGGTCAGTGTAAAACTGTTTCCTACAGCTCCATTGATAGTAACTGCTCCTGATTGCCATTGATAGCTGATGACTCCAAGGCCGTCAGCATCAGCAAGCGAGTTGGTGGCGGTCAAGGTCTGGCCCTGCTTGGCCGTACCCGTAATTGATACCGTACCCGTTGGAGTATCGTTGACATTTGCAATGGTCTGGCTGTCACCGATAAAGGCGGTTATCCCGCCGAGCGCATCTGTGGTTGTTGCCACTACGCGCACGATTTTTCCGACGAAGCTCTGATCAGAGGGAATTGCGAGTGTAGCGCCGTTCTGAGCGGAAAGTGTGATCCACGATCCAGCGGCATACTCCTCCCACCGGAAACTGGTGCTGGTGCTGCCATCAGGATCAACAACATCGGTAAGGCTTGCCACCAGCGTTCCACCCTCTTCGGCAATGCCCGTAACAGCAAGAATACCCGTAGCCACATCATCAACGTTTACAACCGCAGTTGTAGGGGATGAAGGGAGGCTTTCCTGCGTACCAAGCAGATCGGTATAACTTACGGTAACAGTGATAATTTTGCCCACCTCAGCCTGGGTCAGCGTGAAATTGTTTTCTGTTGCTCCAGCAATATCCTCACCATCAGCCTGCCACTGATAGCTGAGCGCTCCGAGACCATCAGCGTCCTCAAGAGTGCTGATGTCGGCAAAAAGAGTCTGCTCCTGTGTAATGTCACCGATGATTATGACTTCACCGACTGGCGTATTGTTGAATGTTCCGCTTGCGACTACTACGGAGGCATTGCAGGCTACGCTCTCTGACGTCCCGTAACCATCCGTATAACTTGCAGTAACTGAAATTACCGTTCCGACTTCAGCGTCAGTCAACACATAAGTATCGCCAGTTGCCCCGGCAATATCAACACCATTAGCCTGCCACTGGAAAGTGACTGCACCAAGCCCATCTGCATCGGCAAGGGACGTGATATCGAGAGAAAGTGTCTGACCTGATGTGAACTCACCAATAATAGCAACTTCACCCGTCGGCGCATTATTGCTGTAGGCCGGTGGAGCAGAGGAAACTACGAATAACTGCGATACCGTAATGGAGCCACCCAGTCCATCCTCTATCGTGTAGGTCAACTCAACCGGTCCGGTATAGCCCGAGTCAGGTATGAACGACCATGTGCCGTCACCATTCTCCTGCAGATACCCTCCTGTGTCTGCTGAAATAGCCGACACCGCCAACACGTCACCATCCGGATCGGAATAACCCTGAAGCAAGTCAACTGAAGAGATGGTGTAAACTGCGTCTTGCTGGGCAACAGGTAATGAGGCACTTGGACTTCCGACTGGTGCCTGGTTGAGATGAATGCTGAGGTCTGCTATGCTTGTAGAGTTAATCGTATCATTGATCCCGCACAGATCGACCCATTCATTCTCAATGTTGGTAACATCTCCTCCGTCGGCGAGAGCGTCAGACATGCTCTTGTTACGGTCAAAAATGACACTGACTGAATCCGACAAGGTTCCCTGGGGATCAATCCCGAGAATGAAGCAAAGGTCATTGAGATCGGCAAGATTCAGTGTCTGATTGTTTGCTGCTGCGTTGAGAATCGCGATTGTCAGATTCATCCCGGTATCATCATCAGAGAGCGAGGTCAGAATGGCAACCTGTACGGCAACTTTTTCGACGGCAAGTGCTGTCGGGTCACTCGGAAGCGACTGCAAAACCCAGTAAGCATCATAACTCTGCAATGTAACCGTGGCGGGAATTCCCAAAACCGCCTTGATGTCAAACGCAGCCTCATTTGGAGAGAGGCCAAGATCAACAGCATTTTTCATCAGTGTGGTTAACGGATTAATAACACTGGTACCTGCAGGTGCAGCAAGCTTCATCAGTGTTACCGTCAAATCGCCGACTGCGGGAGCAAAAATTTCTTTTGAGACACTCACAGGAGCCTCTGCCTGATTATCATTATCGATATAGCTGGCTGTTACCTGAATGCGTTTGTCTCCATCACTCGCCAACAAAAGGTAGGTGCTGTTGATTGCTCCTGAAATGTTTGACCATGTAGCGCCCTTATCACTCGATATCTGCCATTGGTAGCTTATCGGCCCTGATATTCCATCCGCATCATTCAGCATCGCTGTCAGGGTATTGCCGATCGAACCTATCCCGCCGATAGCAAGAGTGCCGACTGTATTGATGTGTGGAGGAGTACCGATAGCAGTTGCCGGTTTCAATCCGTCAACTCCGAGTTCAAAAAGCCCATCACTGAATTTGATGTATTCTACATTTGTCAGAGTGTCTACCCCTTCCGATGAAGATCCGGAATTACTGTCGGTAATCGTGAAGCTGTTGGCAGCAGAATTATATGCAACATTATATCCGGTACTTGCACCGGCATACACCGCAATGTCAGACAATCCATCACCGCCGTCAATGCCGTCATCACCGCTGCCACCTTTAAGTTCGTCATTGCCGCTGCCACCATACACAACATCATTGCCATTTCCGGCAACCACGATATCATCACCTCCGCCAGCATATACCGTATCGTTTCCGCCCAAAAGGTCAAAATACTCATCCTGCGTTGAGCCCGTCACAGAGTCGCTGCTCTCTGTGCAGGTATCTGTTGGTGCAACAAGACCTGACCCAGGGATGTTACCGGCAGAAAAATTGGCAAGAAAAATTCCGCTGTCGTAAATGTGGTCACCGGTATCTGCTATTCCGATCTTGATATGGTTGATTTCACCACCACCTTTAATGGGAGCAACAATTTTCAGGACATGACTGACCCCGTCATATTCAATCGGTAAGAAACTCAACCCTGTTACGGGGTCAACTGCATTATTCTGAAAATATCCGGCAGCAAGATTGGAACTGACTACACTCAGCGGATGGTTGGGATCGTGATTGAACAGGGCATAGTTAACTCCATTGACCATAACAATTGCACAATCAACATATTGGTCAACCCATTCAGGATATTCGTCCGAACCAAATACTATATCAAAACTTACAGAAGTAGCAGTTGGATCAGTTGCGGTAAAATCAAAAGAGAGGGTGGTTGCATCATAGGAGTATGAGGAAAACACAGAAGCAACTACGGCATTGATATCAGTGTCCCCATTTAAATATTGCCAAACGTGGTTATCCTTCCCGAACCACCCCACGGTGTTGCTGGTTCCAGGAGTAGTACCTGATGTAAGCAACAACCCGGAACCGATACCCAGACCAGAGAGTGATCCATCATAAAAATTGACCGCATCACTGTCCGATGCATTCAACATAATAGAAGAGGTGTTAATTGAGATACCTGAATTTGGAGCTAAAAGCGCAGAGGTGAGTGCAGAATTGTTTGCCCCTGAGAAAACTGTGAAAGGATTTGCCATATTTTTTTACCTGTTTATTGATGATTTGTTGAACTATTGAATTGAAGACACTTGTTTCAGCAGCAAGTGAATTGGCGTTTGTCGTTAATAGGACAAAAAAAGACCTGTTTTAAGGCTACTCAAAAAACAAATTGTCTTTTGCCCAAGAGATATCCATTGTTTTTGGTAACGCATTCGCTTGTCATCCGGAAGATGACAGGCAAAGCCTCCCGATTTCAGAAAAGTACAACATCAACAGATTGCCGGAAGGGAAAAATGGAGTTTCACGTGACACATATTTCTGTACGGAACGCATTCCCTTCACATTGCTAACGTTTTTTATCGAAAAGGGCTGGTGCCTTCAGAAAGCCTCTTGCCAAACGGCTCGGTTAACAATTGTTTATTTTAGTGTTTTTTTGCGTAGTATGCAAGCATTTTTTTAAAACTGTCCAGAAGCGAAAGAATTTTTGATGAAATTTAAGTTGGCAACAAGCTCTAAAAAAGAGTAAATTTGATGCCGTAATGGATTGCCGTTCCAAGTGACGGTACGACGGAAAGCATTGCAACAAGATCAATAATCTCTATGAAAGCTCGGGAAATCAGACAATCTTTTTTGGATTATTTCGCTCAAAAAGGTCATACCATCGTTCGTTCAGCCCCTGTTATTCCTGCTGATGATCCCACCCTGCTCTTTACCAATGCAGGCATGAACCAGTTCAAGGATGTTTTTTTGGACAAGGGAACACGGCCATACCTTAGGGCAGCCGATACCCAGAAGTGCATCAGGGCATCAGGCAAGCATAACGATCTGGAAGATGTGGGGCGCGATACCTACCACCACACCTTTTTTGAAATGCTTGGCAACTGGTCATTCGGTGACTACTACAAACAGGAGGCCATCACCTGGGCATGGGAGCTCTTGACCGATGTCTGGAAGTTGCCCAAAGAGCGTCTCTACGCAACCGTCTATCAGGATGACGACGAGAGCTGTCAGATATGGAAAACAGCGACCGATATCAACCCGGAGCACGTTGTCCGCTTCGGTGACAAGGATAACTTCTGGGAGATGGGCGAAACCGGCCCCTGTGGCCCCTGTTCCGAAATTCATATTGATCTTACCGAAGATTGTTCGGGCGGGAGCCTGGTCAACGTCGGCGACTACCGGGTGATTGAGCTGTGGAATCTGGTCTTTATTCAATATAACCGCCAAAGCGACGGCTCCCTCGAACCGCTTCCCATGAAACATGTCGATACCGGCATGGGCTTTGAGCGTGTTGCCGCCGTGATGCAGGGTAAAGGGTCAAACTACGACACCGACGTTTTCAAGCCATTGTTCGACCGCATCACCGAAATTACCGGTGTTCCCTACGGCGCATCAATGGATGATCCCCTTGATATTGCCATGCGCGTCATTGCCGACCATGCCCGTACCCTCACCTTTGCCCTCTCAGACGGAGCCATGCCCTCCAACGAAGGGCGCGGCTACGTCCTCCGCCGCATTCTACGCCGTGCTCTGCGCTACTCCAAAAATCTTGGCTATAATGAGCCCATTCTTCATCAGCTTGTCGGCACACTGGCCGCAGCGATGGGTGACGTCTTCCCTGAACTGCAAAAACAGCAGGAGACCGTCAGCAAAATCATCAAAGCTGAAGAGGAGAGCTTCATCGTTACCCTCGATCGCGGCATAGAGATATTCAACGAAGTTGTTGAGCGTGTGCGTGCCGCCGGCAGCACCACCATAACCGGCGAAGATGCCTTCAAACTCTACGACACCTTCGGCTTTCCCTTCGATTTGACCAGCCTCATGGCCTCCGAGGCAGGTTTGCTTGTTGACGCTGAAGGTTTTGAGCGCTGCATGCAGCAGCAGAAAGTTCGCGCGAGAACCGACCGCAAGGAAAAACAGCAGATACAGGATGACGGCTCCCAATGGCGCTGGTTCAGCGACGTGCATCGCACCGAGTTTGCCGGATACGACCAGCTCGAAATGGCGGTCTCGATTACCGGCATCAAGCATATCGAAGGCAAGCTGCTTCTGGCGCTCGACCGCACCCCCTTCTATGCTGAAAGTGGTGGTCAGGCAGGCGACCGGGGATGGATAGAGCAGAGTCGTTACCGCTTTCAGGTCACTGATACCCTCAAGGATGGCGATACCTTCGTTCATGTCATCACCGAGATTTTTGACACCATTTCCGCTGCACCCATCAGCCCCGCAGAGATCGTGCTTGATGAGGCGCAGCTTTCAGCCAACGCCGTTGTAGAGCGCCAGTCGCGTCAGGATGCCGAGCGCAATCATACCGCCACCCACCTCATGCACGGCGCGCTCCGCAACATTCTGGGTCAGCACGTCCAGCAGAAAGGCTCTTATGTCAATGCCGAACGGCTCCGTTTCGATTTCAGCCACTTCTCACGCATGAGTGATGAGGAGATTGAGGCCGTCGAAGCTCAGGTGAACGAAGAGATCAGGAGGGCGGAACCGGTGCTCAAACATGCCGACGTCCTCTATGATGACGCCATAGCCAAAGGTGCACTTGCCTTTTTTGGCGACAAGTATGCCGACCGCGTCAGGGTTATTGAAGTGCCGGGCATCTCGGTAGAGCTTTGCGGCGGTACCCATGTCGATAACATTGGCCGCATTGGGCTCTTCAAAATTCTCAGCGAATCCTCGGTAGCATCAGGCGTCAGGCGTATTGAGGCGCTCACCGGCAAAGCGGCTGAAAAGCTCCTGTGGAAAGAGTACCGTGAAGTGCAGCAGATTCGTCAGTTGCTCAAAGCAAAAGGGGACGAACCGGTTGCAGAGAGGGTTTCCGAGCTTATGGATGCAAAAAAAGAGCTGGAAAAAGAGCTTCTTGAGGGCAAAATTACCGCTCTGCTCAACACCCTGGCCGGAGAGCTTCAGAACTCTGCGGAGATCGGCGGATGCCGGATTATGACGAAGGTTGTGGAAGGGGTGGATGGCGACACCCTGCGCCAGGCCGCACTTGCCTTGCGTGAAAAGCTCCCTTGTGCCGCCGGTTTGCTGTGCACTGTTGAAGATGGCAAAGTCTCGCTCATCAGTTTCGCTTCCGATAAAGCGGTGCAGGAGTGCGGCATTGATGCTGGTAAACTGATCCGTGAAGCCGCAAAGCTGGTGCAGGGCGGAGGCGGAGGCAAGGCAGAGTTTGCCACAGCCGGAGGCAAAGATGTGTCAGCCATTGACAAGGCTTGTGAAGCCTTTACTGCCTCTATTCACGCGGCGCTGCAGGGATGAAAGCACAACCACGGAGAGGAGTGCTGCTTCTTGACTGCTTTTTCGGGCGCTGCTCAAAACCCTCATGCGACGGCTGCGCCTTGCGGCTCGTTCGTGTATTGCGCCTCACCCTCAAGTCACGTGCGATGCAGAGGCAAGAGGCATCCTCCGTTGCTCCGGTAGGTTCATGGGAGAAACCGGAGGCGGTAGCGCAGCACCCCGGAACCACGCACCACAAGCAGGAGACAACGAAAAAACGAAAGCGGCTGATCGCCCCAAGGGAGGATATTGCGTGGTACCCTGTGATCAAGCCCGAGCTTTGCAACGGTTGCGGCGACTGCAAGGTACTCTGCAAGCCCGGCGTCTTTGAGTTGGGCGAGCCCGACCCCACAGGCATCTGCCGCCCGAAACTGATTGTTGCGCATCCCTTCAAATGCCTCGTGCTCTGCACCCGGTGCGTACCGATCTGTACCTCCGGAGCCATTGTTCTCCCCCCAAAAGAGGAGTTTGAGCATTTCGTCGAGTATATTGACTAATGCAGCGGCAATCCCTTGTGGTTGCCCTGTTGAATATGGTGTACGGGTGAACCCCTCGTGGTTGCCCTGATGGTTAAATGCTGGTAGACAAGGAATACAACGTGAACAAACCAAAAAAACGAAGGCTTCTTCTCCCCCGCGAAGAGATCGCCTGGTTTCCGGAACTCGACACCACACTCTGCAACGGCTGCGGCGACTGTGAGGATCTCTGCAAACCGGGAGTCTTCAGCCTCGGTGAGCCCGAAGGAGTCAAACGGGCCAAAATGACCGTCGCCAACCCCTATAACTGTGTAGTGCAGTGCACCCGCTGCGAACCCGTCTGTCCTTCCGGCGCCATCAGTTTGCCCCTCAAGAAAGATTTTGACCAGTTTGTGGAGTATGTTGACTGACCGAAAGGTCGTCACGATCCCTGAACCCCATCAGATAGAGAATAGCATCAAGGCCAAGGGTTGAAATCGCCTGCTTGGCGCTCTCCCTAACCAACGGCCATCCTCAATTTTGAGCGTGTTGGCATAGCCATAGTAGATATTGGTTTTTTTGCAGAGAGTAGCCAAAAGAGGTCAAGCCACCCGAAATGATGGCCAGGATTGTACAGGTTCAATTTTCACCTCAGTCTGGATGACGAAGGCCCTTCGATTGATTACAGCTCGCTTTATTGTCGCCGGATACTCCGAAAGAAGGTGTTCTTTTGTGGTAGTTGTCCGGTATTTATGAGTGTGTTTCTTTGAAGGCCTGATATTATTTCGTTATACTTTCAGTGAGTTATTATTGGGGTAAAACGAGCGATCGAAAAATAAGATAGTGGCGGACTCTCGAACAGTTTTACTGCGGTCTGTAGATCCTCAGGCATTGCAACACGGCCCGAAATTACTGGAATTATTTCGGGAGGCTATGCGTGTTCGTCATTACAGCAACAGGACAGAGGATACCTACTGTGCTTGGGTCAAGCGTTATGTTCATTTTCACAACATGAGGCATCCAAAGGAGATGGGTGAACTGGAGATCAATGCGTTTTTAACCCATCTTGCCATGAAGGAAAAGGTCAGTGCATCAACGCAGAATCAGGCATTGAGCGCACTGTTATTTCTGTACAGGAATGTGATTGGCAAAGAAATTGGTGATCTTGGTCATGTCATCCGTGCCCGAAAACCAACTCATTTGCCCGTTGTATTAACACGAGAAGAGGTGAAAACTCTTCTTGCTCAGCTTACCAGCGACAAGTGGTTAATGGCATCACTTATGTATGGCGCAGGATTGAGACTGATGGAGTGTCTTCGCTTGCGCGTACAGGATATCGACTTTTCCCGCAATGAAATTATGGTTCGTGATGGCAAGGGAGCAAAAGACCGGATAACTATGCTGCCTGAATCACTGAAAAAGCCTCTCAGCGACCATCTGAAAAAGGTCAAGAGCATGCACGACAAAGATCTTGCTGAGGGCTGGGGGCGTGTACTTTTGCCAGGAGCCTTGGACCGCAAGTATCCCAACGCACCTGCAGAATGGCGATGGCAGTGGGTTTTTCCCCAGGAAAACCGGTGGGTGAACACAAAAACCGGCGAAGAGGGACGGCACCATATCGATGAGTCTCTGATTCAAAAGGCTGTCAAAGATGCAGCTTTTCAGGCACAATTGACAAAACGGGCCACTTGCCATACATTTCGGCACTCTTTTGCTACTCATTTGCTGGAGGGTGGGTATGATATCCGCACTATTCAGGAATTAATGGGTCATAAAGATGTAAGCACTACGATGATTTATACCCATGTTTTGAACAAAGGCGGTCATGGTGTAAAAAGTCCTGTTGACGGCTTGTAAGCAACGTTGTTATGCCGATCCGTATAAGACACTGACATAAAACGCAACAATAGATTTAAGTGCTTTATAAAAAATCTTTTGGCGATGTTTTGAGTGGTTTGAAAATGACATCTTATATGGGTTCAAATTCAAAAATCCGCAGTATAGGCGGATCAATCTAAATATTGTTATCTTGAGATATATATAGGAGACGATATGGCAATTTATAGCTTCGAGAATAAGGCATTTCAAAAAATAGGTGAAACGAATTTCAATAATGAAGGCATTTTAGAAAGGCAACACCTACAGGCTGCACTTAAAACACAAATTGATATCGTTGCACCGAACTGCCTTGTTATATCAGAGGAGTTTTCAGAATGGTCGGAAAGTCAACGCAGAATTGACATACTTGCAGTCGATAAAGAAGCCAACTTGGTCGTAATCGAGCTGAAACGTACAGATACCGGCGAGTTTATGGAGCTACAGGCGTTACGCTATGCTGCAATGGTTTCTACTCTCACGTTTGTTAGAGCCACTGAAATTTATCAAAAATATTTGAATTCTGTCGGTAGCGAGACGAATGCAGAAACTGCACTACTTGACTTCTTCGGGTGGGAAGAACTGCAAGAAGATGATTTTGCATCGGACGTTCGTATCATTCTTGTTTCAGCTAATTTTTCTAAAGAACTTACAACGTCAGTAATGTGGTTAAATGAGCGGAATCTTGATATTCGTTGCGTTCGTCTGATTCCATACAAATATTATGATAAAATTTTGGTCGATGCCCAACAGATTATACCGCTTCCTGAAGCAGAGAGTTATCAAGTTAAGATAAAGCAACAATCAGAAGAAAGAAGAGAAGCAAGGAAGTCGTCAAAAGATCATACACATTATTTGTTTAATGGTTTAGAATATAACAAGAGAAAACTTGTCCTTGCAGTAATAACAGATTGGATTTCAAGACATTCTCCTAAAGCCTTCTCCGAGTTGTTACAGGCTTTTCCGCAAGAAACACGCGGCGGTGGTATGTTTGTTCCATTATCGGAAGCAAAAGCAATATATGAAAGACAGGGCATAGACAGGCACTTTATAGGCGAAGATGAGATCATTCAGTTTTCTGATTCAACGCAGTACGTAATATCTAATCAGTGGGGGAAGGGAAATATTGAGAAGTTTCTCGCTCAAACCATGAAATTAGGCTATGAAATTAAAGAAATAAGCTAACAAATCCATTCAGCGGATCGCCGAGTTCCCCGGCTCCCGCTGATGTTTACGTTAGGCATTACTAACATCAGGAGGGTTAATGAGCGAGAATAACAAAGAATGGGCGGGTATTCTGGCAAATGTCGATACAAAGACAAAAGTCCTTGGGCTAATCGCTCTTGTGGCTGAAGCATTATTTCTTGGTGCCCTTACAATTCTCCGAGATGAACAGTTGCTATTTGCGCTTTACACTTGTGCCGGGGTACTCCTACTCACTATTATAGGAATTGTCATTGTCGAAGTTACCGAGGCCAGTGTAACACGATTTAATGCCAACCGTTTGAATCCAAGCCCATTAACTCCACGATCAGAATTTCTTAATGAAGTGATAAATAGCGCAATTCAAACTGTTTGCCGAGCTGTCAGCCTTCCGCAAACACCACAAAGCGCAAAACTTCGGGTCTTCATTTTTCGTAAGGAACATAATCAACTAGTTTGTAGCCATTATTGGTCGCAAGATCCTGTTACTGAACAGGTAGGAAAATTAAGGTTTGATTTAACGTCTGAGGTCGCAACAAGGGTTGCAGTTGTTCGAGCCGTTACCGATGAGAAAATTTGCAGATCATCCATTGAACCAATCCCCGCAAATACTCAAGGTGTGATTGGTGATGTCTCTGATGAGCTTAAATTTGTTCTTGCTGCACCAATCAAGGACATTGAAAACAACATCTGGGGAACCGTTGATTTCGATACATCAAGTGATACCGGCAAAGCTTTACTATCAACAGAAGTATCTGATGCCGTAATGTTTCAGCTTGCGAAGCATTTGTCAGTAATATTTGAACTTGAACATCAATGGCAAACCGCAATCTAATAATGGTCAAACTATGCAACAGCTTTATCGTTGCCCGACATTCTTAATTAACATACTTGCCTAACAACTCGATCCAGCGCACCCGCGCCACGAAGCGACTTGGTGTTTTCGGGTTCTGTGGGGTGGCGCGGGGCGCTGATCGTGGGCGTTAACTAACGATTAAAAAAGAAATAATCGTAAACCCACCATTAAAGAATTCGATGATGAAATCATTCATGGATGCCGAAAATAAAACGATTGGCAAAGAGGTAGAAGATCAATTCACTCAGCTCATTTCTGCAATAAATCAGTCAAACGCTGAGGCATGGCAGGAGTATTATAGCAAGGAGCTTTTTTTGTCGGCAATCGTCAACACCGATCAGTATGCAACGCGAAGCGCCTGGGTGGATACCATAACCAGTTATTTCTCGATGAGGGATGGTCAGCAGGTGGAACCATACGACGTGCACGTTACGGCGCTGACTCCAGACTTGGCTCTCCTGACGAGTCAAGAGAAGTGTGAGATGTGGCCGAAAGATGGGAAAAACGTAGCAACGCATTTCAACGCTAACCCTGGGTGATTCTTGTTTTCCGATCACATCAGGCGTCAGATTGCACTCCCGCTGTCGTTTCAAAATTGGTCGCTCACTGATTTCCAAGTCCATTCATTCCGTATTCAGGTTGGTTTGCAGGAAATGGAGTGTCTCTAATCAGTGGGGAAGCATTCCAGCGACCTCTTTTTTGGAAGTTTTGAGGGCAAGCAGTGATTTTACAAGCAGATCAATTGATACTGCCGGATCGCCAGCCTCCATTTTTGCAACGCGGGACTGGCTTGAATGGATCATTCTTGCAAGATCTTTCTGAGTCAACCGGAGCGACTGACGGCGTTCTTTAAGGTTCTTGCTCAAGGAGAGTTTTAATTCTATGAATTCCGTCTCTTCCTGGCTGAGTTCCAGGAATTCATCAACGCTTCCGATCTTCCACCCGGAAGCCTCAAGCTTCATTTGTTTTTCCTTGTTTATGACGAATGTTGATAGCATGGCTGAGTATATGTCGAAATTGACATTTTTTCAAATAAAAACGAAGAAGATGCGTCGCACATAATCATGAGGTAAAGTTCTTCGATGTTGGCCATTTGGCCATATCGGTTCCACAGGATTCACTCCTC
>CAIQGA010000165.1 GCA_903871235.1 uncultured Chlorobiaceae bacterium | reverse complement strand
TGTCACTACCAAATTTCATTTTTTGCATGAATATTCTTGTTACAGGAACGCCTTAGATATTGTTTTTTTCCTGCAAAACCAACCGACTGGCAGTAACCGCCCAGTGACACCCAATCAAACAACAATCAGTACAACATGCTCAAGAAACAAACAGTAAAGAAAAACCAGAAAAGCATAGAAGAAACCTTGTGGGATTCCGCCGACAAACTGCGCGGCAGCGTGGAGTCATCCGAATACAAACACGTCGTTCTGGCGCTCATCTTTCTCAAATTCGCCAGCGACTGTTTTGAACACCGCCGGGCAGAATTGATCGAAGAAGGCAAAAAAAAGTTCATCAACATGGCAGTGCGGTCAATAGTTTTCAAACTAACCAAAGGCGATGCACCAGATATAGCACAGATGAACGCCAAGGTTCAGAGAATGATCCAGGGTGCATTACAAAGCGACGGCGTCGAAGAACTCTTCAAACTCGGCAATGACCATACCAAAGAAGTCGATCTGTTTGATGACGACTATCTGGCAAAGCTTGAAAAAATCAAGATGCCGAATACCAAAATCAAACTCCTGCAACAGCTCCTGAAACGCGCAATTGATGAGTACCGGCAAGTAAATAAGTCAAAAGCCGCCGACTTCTCCATCATGTTCAAGACATTGGTGGAAAAATACAACGACCGAAAAGAGCAAGATATTCTGGTAAGCAATGTGCTCGAAGATTTTACCGACGAGATTCTCGACCTCTACCATGCACTCAAAAAAGAAAAAGAATCCTTCGCTGACCTGGGTATCAACTTTGAAGAAAAAGCCTTCTACGACATCCTGAAAGCTCTTGCCAAAAAGTACGATTTCGAGTACCCTGACGAAAAACTGATCACACTCTCAAAAAAAGTCAAGGACGTAGTAGATGATAAAGCCAAATATATCGACTGGAGTCATCGCAACGATATCAAAGCCGAACTGAAGGCCGACCTCATCATTCTCCTCTCCGATCACGGCTATCCACCAGTAGACAGAGACGAAGTCTACAAAGAAATATTTGAACAAGCCGAGAACTTCAAGAAATACCAGGATGCAAAGAACGGCTGACCTGCCGCCCTGCTGCAGGCCCACACATTAAGAACTTTCGACAGAACAAGTTGCAACTATCATTTTCAAACAGCCAAATGCCCAACAAGGGTAAGCATTATGAGCAGAAACATCAGAAAAACGGACAATGAACATGCCTCTCCATTTGAGCAGATCAAGAGGGTAAATGATGCTGGTTATGAATTTTGGTCAAGCCGTGAGTTTGCTGAAGTTTTGGGTTATGGCGACTACCGTAATTTTGAGGCAGTCGTAGAAAAAGCCAAAATAGCTTGCTTCAACAGTGCCCATCCTATCGAGGATCATTTCGTTGATGTCACCGAAATGATCGAAATCGGTAAAGGAGGGCAACGTGCTGTCAAAACGATGTTTATGTCGCGTTATGCCTGTTATCTCGCAATACAGAATGCTGATCCCAAAAAAGAGCAGGTAGCACAGGGGCAAACTTATTTTGCAGTACAAACACGACGGCAGGAATTATCAGACGAAAATATTGAAGAAGAAAGGCGAGTTCTCTTGCGCAAAGAGATCCGCCTGCATAATGTGCAACTGGCAGATGCAGCAAAGAATGCAGGGGTCGTAGAGCCTCTGGATTATGCCATTTTTCAGAATCATGGATACATGGGCCTGTACGGAGGATTAAGGCAAGATGATATTCATAGACGAAAAGGACTGAAAAAGAGCCAGAAAATCCTGGATCACATGGGAAGCACGGAATTGGCCGCCAACCTGTTTCGAGCCACACAGGCAGAAGAAAAACTCCGCAGAGACAAGGTCAAAGGCAAAAAAGCCGCAAATCAGACACACCAGGAAGTCGGCGCAAAAGTCAGGAAAACCATTCAAGAATTGGGTGGTACAATGCCAGAGAATTTGCCAGCAGTTGAAAGCATAAAGAAAATCGAAACTAAACAGCGCAAGAAACTTGGTGGCTCAACTCATCCGCCAAATTAGCCGAAATACTGGCTTGGAC
>CAIQGA010000164.1 GCA_903871235.1 uncultured Chlorobiaceae bacterium | reverse complement strand
CAGACGTGTGCTCTTCCGATCTACCCGCTGGTATTTGGAGGCAAAAAGCTGCTGACTCTCTTTGATGACCGAGTATTTGACGACGGTTTCATCCTTGCTGTCGCAAAGAATGATGCCAATGGTGGGATTATCGTCTTCGCCGCGCTTGAGGGCATCAAACATGCGCACATACATGTCCATCTGCCCTATGTCCTGATGGCTGAGCTTGCCTGTTTTCAGGTCTATGATAACAAAGCACTTGAGCAGGTAGTTGTAGAAAACCAGATCAATGAAAAAATGAGAGGTTTCTGTGCTGATGCGCATTTGCCGGGCGACAAACGAGAACCCCTTTCCCAGTTCCAGCAGGAACTTCTGCAACTCATCAATAATTGCCTGCTCCAGTTTGCTCTCCTTTACCTTCCCAGCTTCCGGCAATTGCAAAAACTCCAGCACATAAGGATCTTTAATAAATTCCAGATGCGCTGATACCGTGTGTGTTGAAGAGGGGCGGACCTGGGTTGAAAGCAAGCGCTGAAAACTCTGGCTTTTGATGTTGCGTTCCAGTTGGCGCACCGTCCAGTTCTGTGCTCTGGCCTCGCGGCAATAATAGTCAATGGCTTGCGACGAATCCAGGCGCATGATCAGGCGCAGATGGCTCCAGCTCAAATCTCTACACGCTGTGTAGAGAATCGCCTGGTCGGAGAAGGTCAGGTAAAACTTACGGCAATTGTACAGATTGGCATAAGAAAAGCCCTTGCCGAAATCCGCTGTCAAGGCTGTCGAAAGCTCTTCAATCAGTCGTGTGCCGTATTCAGCTTTGTGCTGCCCGCGCTGCTCCTCTTCAATAATCCGCTGACCAATCAGCCAGTAGGCTTCTACCATGGCGGCATTCACCGCCGAACGCGCCTTGCTGCGCGCCTGTTCGAGGATGTTTTTGATGTCTGCGTGAAAAGAGGTCAATGCGTCCATGCCACCCCCTCGTCAGCGAATGGGAAAAGTTGCTTCATCAGTGCTTTTTATGGGTATTGAGTGTGTCGAGCTTTTGGTTTTGTTCGGGTCATGATTTTTTTGCTTCGGATGCTTGGCGGCGCAGTTCTTCGGCTGAAATCCGCACCACTTTTCCATTTTCCACAATTACGATATTGGTATTCGTCTGAATAGCGGTTTCACGAGCTAATGCAGCGGCTCGTTGCAGAGCAACTAATGAAGCTCGCTGGTCAGGGTTTTTAGCCTTTGTAATATCTATTGCGTTCATAGGTTTTCTCCCCATTCTAATAAGACCGGTGTCTCGCCGGCGTTGTTGTATTTGGTCCAATCATCTACCTCGGCTTTGTAGTGTTGCTCAAAGTTACGCAATCCCGCTATAAAACGGCGGCGGATTACTGGTTCAGGAATATTATGCCCTCCCTGGCGAACACGCTCCGCTACACGGGCAATGGCCGCTTCGACATTGGGTAACGCCAGAAAATAGATGCTAACCAAATAGCCTTGAGCGCGCCATTGATGGATATGCATCAAATAACCGAGTCCGGATAGCGTGGTTTCAAATGCGAAACATTCTTCACGTCGCACACAAGCGGCAATCTCTTCCAACATGACGCGTCCTGCTTTGATGGCAGCCACATCAGGGGCAAAGGGTGACAGCCCGGCGGCAATGAGATCGGCATTAATAAAGCGCAGGCATTGAGCTTCTTTTGGCAGAAACGTGCGGGCAAAACAGGTTTTTCCTGCGCCATTGGGTCCGGCGATAATGATAATTTTTTTGTCCATCAGCTTGATACCTCATCAATCGTCGGGAAAAGCTGCTGCATCAGCGCTTTTTTGTGGGTTTTGAGCGCGGCGAACTTTTGGGTTTGTGCGGTGATCAGTTCGTCGATGGATGAAAGACAGTCGGCTATTTTTTGTTGCTCAGTGATTCTTGGGAAACTGGACTCCCAAGCTTCAATAGTGCCTTTTGTGATGTGCAATAGCCCAAGACCGTTGGCTAATTGATCCTTGATCCTTTCAGTTTCATATTCAAGTATGATGAATAGAAATTTTTTGTCGATACCTTGCTTTTTTATAACCTTCCAAATGTGGTAGTGATAAATAACCT
>CAIQGA010000163.1 GCA_903871235.1 uncultured Chlorobiaceae bacterium | reverse complement strand
TCCGTATTGCGTCAACTCCTGCGGTTACCCTGGCGGTATGGTTTCTGAGGGTTTCGTAGACCTCAAGGGCTTTTTCTTCTCCAACAGAGTGTGCAAGGCGTGTTTTTACTTGCCCTGCCTCCGGATTTTTGGTAAAAATAATGAGGAGGCGATGCTTGTTCACAACAGAGAGCCCTGGCAGCTTGAACCTGCTCCTGCCGTACATCCGTAGCAGTGCTGGCCGACGATTATGCGCCGATTGCGGAGTGCCTCCTGGCTGAAGGCGCTGATATGCTGCGGCGCAGGCCCGGCTAACGGTAACTGGAGCATCTGGTTAAAATCACAGTCGTAGAGTGTGCCGTCCCAACTGACAGAAAGGGTTGTTTTGCACATCAGGTTCTGCAGGGCGAGGGGATTGAAGTTTTCAGCCAGAAGCGTCATGTATTCCGAGTAGTGGCCGTTTTCAAGCAGATCGCTGAGAAAACGGCTGATCGGCATATTGGTGATGGTATAGAGATGGTTAAAGAGAATGCCGTACTTATCAAAAAGTCGTTTTCGGTACGCTTGCTCCAGTTGCTGTTGCCCTCCTGGAAGAGAGGGGCCTTCGGGGTTGAAGACCAGATTGAGTTCAAGATCGCCCTCCTCTTTACCATAGCCGAGGCTGTTGAGCAGTTGCAGCGCATGGATGGATCGGTCGAAAACGCCAGCTCCCCGTACGTTGTCAACATCCGCTTTGACGTAGCAGGGAAGTGAGGCAATAAGAGTGACCCGCTGCTCTTTGAAAAATTCCGGCAAATCGCGGTATTTTTCGTTGCCTGTCAACAGGGTGAGGTTTGACCGGACAAGAATTTTTATGTCCGGTGATTTGGCTCTTATACTTTCAATGAACCAGCGGAGTTTTGGGTGCATTTCCGGCGCTCCACCGGTAATATCGACGGTTTTTATGCTGCTTCCTGTGAGCGAATGAATACACTCCAGCATTGTTTTGTAGCTCATCATCTCATTGCGCTCAGGTCCAGCATTGACATGACAGTGACGACAGAGAAGATTGCAGGTATAGCCTATGTTGATTTGCAGGATATCGATACCTGTTGCAAAGAGGGAGGCTGATCCACTCTCGTTAACTTTTTTGTTAAAGGGCAGAATGCCGCAGTTTTTATCCTCAAGCACCTTGACCTGGGCCTCTGCGCTTTCGCATTGCAATAATTCTCTTTTTTGCATAGTACTCACCTGGCAAATAAAATGTTAGCCGCTCCAATCCTGTTTCCTGTCATTCGTTCAGTTGCCAAACTTGCTGAGGAGTTTTTCTGCAACAAGCTTGCCGCTCAGTGCTGCTCCTTCCATGGAAGCGAGATAGTGCTGGTCGGTGTAATCGCCAGCAAGAAAAAAGTTTTTGACGGGAGTAATCTGGTCAGGGCGGAACTTATCGACATCCGGCACCGCCTTGTAGACCGACTGGGGAATTTTGACAATGGTAGATTTGAGCAGTTTTGCCCCTCGTGATTTCGGGAACCGATTATGAATATCCTTCATCACAAGCTCGATAATCACCTCATTGGGCATGTTCATCAGTTGGTGTGCCGGAGCAAGCACCAGACTCATAACGCTGCCGCCGTTTGCCGTGCCAGTGCCCTTTTGGAAGTCGTCGGGACAGGTGATTGAAACATCTGCAAATGTAGCAAAAACAGTACCTTGTGAAAACATAAGATTATCGGTGTCGGTAATTTTCTGGTCGAACCAGAGCTGACAGTTTGCTACCGGACTACCGACAAATTCATGCAGGTTACGGAAATACTTATGGGCAAGCCACTTTTGGGGCAGAACGGTTGTAAGGTTGTGGACAGGCAGTGCAGAAATATAGGCATCTGCCACAATGGTATGGCCATCCTGAAGCACAGCGCCTTCAATGGTTTCATCACTGTTGAGTTCAAACCCTTTCAGTTTTGCATCAACAAAAATGCGTCCACCCTTGCTTTGGATATACTGCCGCATCGGCTCAATCATCGAATCGCCAGGGTTTTTGCGGAAAAAGGCAAACTTCGTCGCAGTGTAATTGGTGCCGAAATATTTGAAAATGGTGATCATCGGCCGGGCGCTGATGACGTTGGGTTCAATGAAATTCATGGCAAGCGCAATGGCCCTCCACAGTTTTTGTAATGAATGCTCCGAAGCGCCCCTTAGGTGGTGCCATTCCGAATAGGTTTTATCGTCCTGGCTGCGGAAATACTCCTCATTACCCATCAGGGCTGGGTAGAGCCCCTTGATCAACGAAATTTTATCCCACAGGGTAAGAAAATTTGTCTGCATACCGCCAACAACCTCTGCCCAGGGGCTGGGAAGGTTTGCTTTTTTGAACAGCGACTGTTTGCCCTCTTGCTCGGCATAAATCAGCGCGTGCTCTTTCCACAGGTAATTCTCTGCGGCGCCGACACGTTTGAGGTATTTCTGAAGCTGCTCGTAACCACCAAAAACAATATGAAGTCCTGATTCTATGGAGTCGCCGTCACTGTCTTTCCATACGGAAACTTTCCCCCCAAGTACCTTGCGTTTTTCATAGATCTCGACCCTGTGTCCTTTATCTACCAACTCTATTGCTGCGCTAAGGCCTGCTACTCCTGCGCCGAAAATTGCTATTTTCATCTTTTAAAAAGTCTCAGCCGGGTTAACTTGTTTTTTTATAATTTGTTGCTTTAGCTTTTCGGAAAAAGCCAAGCACGGTTTGCCATGAAGCATCGCAGTGAAATGGTGGACATCATGTTTTCGTACGGTTAAAATACCCTGTTTCAGCGACAGGCACAAGATATTGAAATATTTTCTATTTACAGGGTATTAGATTCTCCGTTGTATTCCTGCTGGTAACGCCGCAAAACAAGAGGCAATGAGAAGAGATCTCAGGCCGAATGAGTAGCCGGAAACTCTTTTCCCGGAATCGGCATGAATACGGCAAGATGGTGGCGTGTCCTAAATTAATTAAGAAAATTGCTAAAAAAGTTGCGGATAGTAAAGAGAAGAGTTGTTTTTTTCTTATTATTATGTAATTTCTGTTAAAATTTATTTAAACCACCGTGCAGTTATGTCTGGCCATCTTGATCTGATCGACCTCAAGCTTATTGAGTCTCTTGGGGAAAACGGCAGAGTTCGATTGAGCGAACTTGCTGAAGTCGTAGGACTCTCAATACCCTCTGTCAGTGAGCGGCTCGACAAGCTGCAGAAGAGCGGTATCATCAAAGGCTTTACCATGGAAGTTGATGAACGGCAGCTTGGTTTTGATATTCATGCATTTGTCAGGGTCAGAATCGACTCCTCCAAGCACTATAAGTCATTTATGGAGCATGTGATGAAAGAGGATGAGATTATGGAATGTTTTTCCGTTACCGGCGAAGGGTCTCATATTTTAAAGGTGATGACCCATAACACGGCGTCGCTTGAGCAGTTTCTTTCAAGAATCCAGAGCTGGCCGGGTGTTCTCGGTACCAATACAAGCTTTGTGCTGACCCAGTTGAAGAAAAACAAAAAGATCAGTGCAGAAATCGTCCGCACCAACCTTCAGGATCGGCAGGTGCTGATAACGTTTGATGAAAAGAAGTCAAGAAAATAAAGAGGGTTTCGGTTTTTATCAGAAGAGAGAGGGTTATATCACGCAAATCAATAAGGAGGTTCGTTTGAACAGCGATAGCAAAATTCCGGTTTCTACCTATTTTGGCTCGATGACATTTGATCAGAAGGCCATGCGCGCAAAACTTCCAAAAGAGGAGTTTACCGCATTGCAGGAGACCATCAAGGCGGGTAAAAAAATAACTGAAGAAATTGCCGGTGTTGTGGCGCACGGCATGAAAGAGTGGGCCATGGAAAATGGCGCCACCCATTACAGCCATTGGTTTCAGCCGATGACCGGTTCCACAGCCGAAAAACATGATGCGTTTTTGTCGATAGATCGCGATGGCACTCCGATTGAGCGCTTTTCGGGTGAACAACTGATTCAGGGTGAGCCTGACGCATCAAGTTTCCCTTCAGGCGGTATGCGCAGTACCTTCGAAGCTCGTGGCTACACCGCATGGGACCCCTCCAGCCCGGCCTTCCTCATGAAGGGCGGCAGAGATCTGACACTTTGTATTCCGACCGTCTTCATCTCCTATCACGGCGAAGCGCTCGATTCCAAAACTCCGTTGTTGCGCTCCATGGAGGCGGTCAGCAAATCTTCAATAAGGCTGCTTGAAATTCTCGGTGTTTCCGGTGTCTCACGTGTAAAAACCTTTGCCGGCTGCGAACAGGAGTATTTCCTTGTCGACAAAAAATTCTACTCCGAGCGTCCAGACCTTGTCATGTGTGGACGCACCCTGCTTGGTGCCCTTCCACCAAAAGGTCAGCAGCTTGAGGATCACTATTTCGGTTCAATTCCTGACCGTGTGCTCGAATTCATGCAGGATGTTGAGCATGAACTCTATCTGCTCGGTATTCCAGCCAAGACCCGTCACAATGAGGTTGCTCCTCACCAGTTTGAAATAGCCCCGATTTTTGAAGAGGCCAACATCGCCGTCGATCACAACCTGCTGGTCATGGAAGTGATGAGAAAGGTTGCCGAAAAGAAAGGATTTGCCTTGTTGCTCGCCGAAAAGCCTTTTGCTGGCATCAACGGTTCAGGCAAGCACAACAACTGGTCAATCGGTACCGATACCGGCATCAATCTTCTTGATCCAGGTCATACTCCTGAAACCAATGTCCATTTCCTTGTTTTCCTTGTTGCCGTTTTGAATGGTGTTTACAAGAGAGCCGATGTGCTGAGAATGTCTATCGCAAGCATGGGCAACGACCACCGTCTCGGCGCCAATGAAGCGCCTCCTGCAGTGGTAACCGTTTTCTTGGGTGAGCTGCTCGAAAAAGTGCTTGATGCCATCGAGAGTGGCAAGGTTGACCTGAAAACTGAAAAACAGGTATTGAACCTCGGCCTTTCACAGGTGCCGCTGGTCAACAAGGACTATACCGACCGCAACCGTACCTCGCCATTCGCCTTTACCGGCAACAAGTTCGAGTTCCGTGCTGTTGGCTCTTCACAGGCCGCTTCAGTGCCGAACATGGTGCTCAACACCCTGATGGCCGAAGCCGTTGATGAAATTGCCGATGCCATACTCGCAAAAATCAATGCAGGCAAAGAGCGGGATGCCGCAATTCTTGAAACACTTCGTGAGCAGATCACCGCTACCAAGCCAATCCGCTACCAGGGTGACAACTATGCTGAAGCCCTTCAGCAGGCCGCCAGAGATAGAGGTCTGCCGAACCTGAAGAACACGCCGCAGGCTCTCAGAGTACTGCTCAAGAAAGATGTTCAGGATATGTTTATCAAGTATGGTGTTCTGAGTGCAGAAGAAACTAATTCACGCTTGCACATCCGTCTCGAACGCTATATCAAGGGTATAGATATTGAGGCCCGCACCTTGCAGCTCATGCTGAAGACCTTTGTCATTCCTGATGTTTCCGAATACCAGAGTGAGCTTGGAAACTCTTTCAATACCCTCTATTCTGCTGCTGAAATTATTGGCCTTTCAGAGAAAGCGCTTGGCAGCCAGGCCGATAACCTTAAATTCCTGGCCGAAAATCTTTCGACCCTGATTGATATGAGTGCCGAGCTTGATGAGGCTGTCGAAAAGATCGAGTCATTCGCCACCGAGTTTGAGAAGGCTGATTACTGTGCAGACGAACTGCTTCCGTTCATGAGCGAGGTGCGCGTTGTTGCCGACACTCTTGAGCAGATTGTTGACCGCAGTCGCTGGCAGCTTCCGACCTACTCGGAAATGCTCTTTCAGCACTGAATCGCTCTTCAATAGTGTTGAACACGGAAAAGGCTCGCTTCGGCGGGCCTTTTTTTTGCCCGAAGTGAAATTATTTTATTGCAAAGGTTGAGTTATGCCTTATTTTCAGCTTGCCTATGTCCCTATTCTGAAAAGTAACCCCTACATCGCCATGCCAGAGGTTTTTCACTATCCCATGAGCTATCCCACTTGGTGGCTTGATTACTTTTACATCGTGACTTGGTCTCTGGGCATACTTTTTCTTGGTCTTGTGTGGGCCATTTTTTACCGGTATGGCAAATTTACCTATGGTGTTGATTTGGGTTGTTTTTGGAAGACAGCACTCCTTGTTCTGCTTACAACAGTTTCGTATGGTGTTCCGAATGGCTACAACGTCCATTTTGCCGGGGAGCATGGCCAGGATGGCGATTCTATAAAAATTGCCGGCGACCAGTTACTCTATCTTGACCGCAAGGGTAACGAAAAAAAACTGCCCCTTGCTGCTATTACGGCCATATACCAGGAGGGCATTACCTACAATCCGCCCCCCAAAATTTTTATTGTTGCCGCCAAGCCACCTCTCAGAGATTCGCTTTTTGTAACAACCAATCTTCAAGACTACAAACGTTTTCTTTCCGACCTGTCGAAAAGAACCGGTATTGAAGCCAGGCTCCGCTGAGTTTTTTGGGGGATATTTGATGATACTTTTTTCCGGCCAGCAACCGCCTTTTTGTGATTTGCTTCTTGTTGTTGAAACAGGGAATACCACCGCTTCGATTGCGCTTTTCAGGGGCAACGACTGCCTCGAAGTGCACAAGATACCCTCTTCATTCATGAGCAGCAGGGAGAACGTTTCGGCGCAGCTCGTGCCGATTCTCGTGAACTATCCCGCACTTCGTGATGCGGCGCTTTGCAGTGTCGTGCCTTCGCTCGATCAGCCGATCATCGACACTCTGCGTGCCCATCTGCCGGGAGAAGTCATGAAAGTCACCTCCTCCATGCAACTTCCCTTTACGCTGCACTACGACTCGCCGGAGAGCTTCGGTGCCGACCGCATTGCCCTTTGCGCCCTCGGTTGCCAGTTCTATGCGGGAGAGGCTGTTATTGCCCTTGATATTGGTACCGCCATCACGGTTGACGTGCTCGATTCCGGTCACGACTATCTCGGCGGACTCATTATGCCCGGCCTTGACCTCATGGCAAAATCCCTGCATGAACATACCGCACGGCTTCCTCTGGTTGGTATTGATCGCCCCAAAACACTTGTTGGACTCTCGACCGTTGAGTGCATCCGCAACGGGATTGTGCTCAACTGTGTCTCCGGCATTGACGGGCTTCTCGTGAAAATCACAAGGTGGCTTCGCGAGGAGCGTGGTGAAGTGAACATCAGGGTGATTGCTGCGGGGGGCAATGCACAGCTTGTTGCCGCCATGCTCGACGCCTCACCCGTGGTCGAAGAGCATGCGGTGCTCAGGGGTAGCAGTTATCTTTTCTCGCTCAATGCGCACTCTTCGGGCTAAAGAATTTTCGCCCGTCTTCAATGGATTTCAGCACCAGGCTCTCCTCAACGCTCTCTTCCAGCAGGAACGCCTCGCCCAGCTTTTTCAGCAGCACAAAACGGAGCTTTTTATCCAGCTTTTTCTTGTCGGAGAGCATGGCATCAAGGAGCTGAGCGCTGTCGATATCGAGAAACCTCCGCTTCATCAGCCTGCGCGGAAAACGGAACTTCTGCAGCAGCGCAAGTCCGCGTTCAAGTGAGGGCTGGTCGAGATAGCCAAGATTGTGTGACAAAAAGAGGGCACAGACCATGCCGATGGTGACCGCTTCGCCGTGCCGCAGGTACCGGTACTCTGCAAGCTTTTCAAGTCCATGCGCAAAGGTGTGGCCGAAATTGAGGGTTGCGCGAAGACCGCCAGTTTCGCGGAAATCTTTTTTGACAACATCCGCTTTGGTGTATGCACTTTTTTTGATCGCTTCGGTCAAAAAGGGCTCCTGCAAGCTCATGATGTTGCTGAAATTGAGGTCAAGAAAGGTGAAAAAGGGCTCGTCGGCGATAAAGCCATATTTCACAACCTCAGCCATTCCTGCATAGATCTCCCGCAGTGGCAGGGTTGCAAGGTATGCAGGGTCAATCAGTATCAGCTCTGCTTCGTGGAAGAAACCAATCAGGTTTTTGCCAAGCGGATGGTTGATGGCCACCTTTCCGCCAATGGAGCTGTCAGTCATGGCCAGCAGGGTTGTGGGGAGCTGGATCACCGGTATGCCCCGGAAGTAGCTCGCGGCAATAAAACCGCCGAGATCACCTACAACACCACCGCCCACAGCAAGCAGGTTCCAGCTCCGGTCAACATCAGCCTCAATCATGCTGCCGTACAATCGGTAGGCCGCGCTGAAGCTTTTCGACGCCTCCTTTGCCGGAACAACCAGCTCTTTATAGTGAAAACCCTCATCCTGAAGCGTCTGAAGAAGCGACTCCCCGTAGAGCTTGCGGGTGTGTTCATCAAAGAGCACCACGGTTTTTTTTGAAAGAGCATGGGTTTGGAACAATGCCCCCAATCCGGCAATAACCGGCGTTCCTACAACGATTGTACTCACAGCAGCTCATTTATTGTTGATCATCGGCAGTTGCAGAGGTAGTCCGCACATACCGCTCTATTTTGCGGGTAAGCTCCTCGACGGTTGACCCAATCCGTTTCACGTCAGTCTCGACGGTGATATCGGCACTTTTATAGCGCGGTTCCCGTTTGGCAAGAATTGTCGTGATTTTCTCCTCAATCTCTTCACGCGAGAGCTTTCGTCCTTTTTCTCCCTTCAGCAACGGACGGTCAGTTTTGTTACAGAGCCGCCTCGCAAGGGTTTTTGATGGTGATTTCAGATAGACCATGGTGCCCGATTTCTGTATCAGTGCGTACGACAGGTCGTTTTCCAGCACCCCTCCGCCGAGGGAGACCACCAGCCTTTTTTGTTCGACCAGTTTCGTCAGGGAGTGCAGTTCAAGAGCCCGAAAGAACTCCTCACCGTTCTCTGCAAAAATCCGGGTAATGCTTTTTCCTGAACTCTTTTCAATACTCTGGTCAAGGTCAACAAACTCATAGCCGAGCGAGTTGGCCAGCAGCGGTCCTATGGTCGATTTACCCGATCCGCTGAACCCGGTTAAAAAAATGAGGGTGTGTTCTCTCTTCACGACTGAATGTTCAAAATATCTCTGTTTTATCTACGGCTTGGCACAAGTTGTGCGAAGTTTTACGAAAATAAAAAAAATCCGTCACCTCCTCTCCTAAAAAGTCAGGATTGCGTCGTTATGCCCATTTTTCCTGTGCACTAATGCCATTATGAGTACCTATATCTCCTCCAAGGCTGTAAACAACACTAAACAATTTAATATGTTACCTTGACCCACCTGGCTGACAATCGTTCACCGTACAGTTTTGGTGCACAGGCATTCATTCCTGCCGGCAAGTCAAAGGTTACACTCAGTGGATTTTATACCGCCGATAGAAACACCTATCGCGGAAGCAGTTTTGACTACAGCGGTTACATTTTCAGACTCAAGGGTGAGTCCGGTCCGGTGCTTGCATGGATTGACTATAACAAGACTACGGACGATCAAGAGAACAAAGATTACAACAACACCTTCGTCTGGGCGCAGTATAAAGTCAATGTGTATGAAGCAGCAACCGGAACCTTCAGCTTGACGCCGACCATCAGGTATCGTGCAAGCAGAGAGAACAACTCTCCTGGAGCCAAGGACAATGATCTGCTGCGCACAGAACTCTATGCGACGGTAACGTTCTGACGGTTTTTCTCCGGCCATCCGGGCACCTGCAAGAAAAGTCGTATGGGGGCTTGGGGGTGAGTGTGTGCATCTTGATTCTTCAGTGCTGCTCCGGGTGGTTTTATTGCAAGGCGATGTGGGTGAGTGGTCTAAGCCAAGGGTCTGCAAAACTCTTTATCACAAGTTCGAATCTTGTCATCGCCTCTGGTTATAGTATTATTTTAAATGGGTTTAATTTTTTTATTGTTTTTTATGGAACAATTGTGGAACAAAAAGCTTGATTTTTAGCGATTTTGATTCTTCCTGCGCTCATCCAGGTGTAAAAAGAAAAATGTTCTCGGGTGCATTTTTTTTCGTCACCCGGATGAGTTTTTGTTAAGCAAGCAGGCACCAAGCAGGGTCGAGGTTCTTCTCCTCTTTTTTCCTTTTATTAAGCCGCTGGTGCTAAACATAAAAACCACAAAAAGAAAAGCGCTTCGCTTTGCTCCCGGCAGCCCGCGCCCCCCGCTTTGACTGAGTATTCCGGCGAAAGTGTGCCACCTGTTCTGTGATACAGTGTTGGCAAGATAGAGCAATCAACCGGGGTAATGGTGAAATGCGAGGTGCTCATGCTTGTGCAGTCCTGTACCCAAAAAAAAATCCCTACGGACATAGAACTTTCGCTGTACACCCTTCCTTTTTTGTTTCGACCGTTTTTGCGGCTGAGGGAGATTGTTTATTCTCCCTTGTTCATTGTGCTCGTAACCGTTGACAGCATCGATGCCTGCATTTTGTCGGCTGCCGCACCCTCTTTATCACCGATTTTATCTTTGACTGAAGCTCTGCTGTTGTAGGCCGCGTAGAGCAGCCGCTTGTTGCCGGGTTTTCTCTTGATGATTTCACTGAAGTCTTCGAGGGCACCATCCATCTCACCAACGTTGACTCGTGCAATGCCCCGGTTACCGTAAGCTGTGATCGCTTCACGAAAGCGCAGTCCAATCGTTAAGGCTCTGGTGTAGTCCTCGATGGCACCGGCATAATCACCGGTGCTGCTCAGTGCATTGGCTCTGTTGCAGTATGCATCCGCATTATCAGGATGCTCAACGATGATCCGGCTGATCTCCCTTGCCGTACCCCGGTACCCACCCATCGCATCTTTCATCATCGCTCTCTTCCGGCTTATTGTTATAAGTATAAGACATAACTGCTGTTGTCAAGGTGCCGCTCTTCCATGAGCTCCTCGTTGGAATTTAAACCCACTCTTCACTCAAGGTTTCGCCCTGCAGGCTGATCACCACTTTCTTAACCGGAACCTTGCGCGAAGCCTTCTTTAGTGCTTCGGCAACAATCGACATCAAGCCGCCACAGCAGGGCACCTCCATAATCGCCACGGTGATCGTATTGATGTGCGACAAGTCGATCATGGCGGCAAGTTTTTCGACGTAGATATCCATCTCCGAATCGAGTTTCGGGCAGGCTATTGCAAGGCTTTTACCGCGCATG
The DNA here is from genome assembly GCA_903871235.1 of uncultured Chlorobiaceae bacterium. GTDB lineage: Bacteria > Bacteroidota > Chlorobiia > Chlorobiales > Chlorobiaceae > Chlorobium. Next base: position 4,730 of record CAIQGA010000163.1, on the reverse strand, counting down.
AACTTCCCGTGAAAATCCCCCACAGCAAATGCGGCACAGTCGGCAGCAAGCAAAAGATCGGAACCCTGAAAGTAGGGAGCCTGTGGAGAAACAAGGTGGAGCTGGATCGGCCACTGGCGAAGTGCACTTTGAACAGGTGCGCCGGGCATGGAGGCAACCGCAGCATCAGCTTTGCCGCTGGTATTAAAATCTATGGTTCTGCTGCCCGGGCATCCGCCGGTGTGTGCGGCATGATGAGGTACTGCTTCGCGAACTGCTTCACGCTCTAACGGGTTAGCAATTCCTTGCTCTTCGAGGTATTCAAGTGCCTGCTCTACAAATTCGTTCTGACCGTGATCGATAAGGTGGTGCAAATGAGCCGCAATAACATTGGGCCCGCCTTTTGCAATGCTCTCATGCATAACGCGCTTTTCATCATAAGGTTCGGCTTCACGACTTACAATTTTCATCGCTCCGGTCGGGCAATGGCCAATACAGGCGCCAAGTCCATCGCAAAAAAGGTCACTGATAAGGCGGGCTTTGCCATCTATCACCTGCAACGCCCCTTCAGGACAACCTGGAATGCAGTCGCCGCACCCGGTACATTTTGTTTCATCTATCGTGATAATCTGCCGTTTCATCTTTTATTCCGTTTATGGGTTCAACACTGTTTGCTCAATTTTCCCTTTTTGCCACAAGAGCCGGTACTGCCCGAATTACGTAACCAGTATATTTTACAGGCACTTTTCCTTTTCTTCTTCTAATTGATATCAATATAGTATCAGTTGATTTTAAAACCAAAACATATTTTTTTGAGCCTGCTCCATGACGCAAACCGGAACGAGCGGGGAAGTCAGGGGAGGTGAGGGGGAGCCAAGTGAAACCAAAGGGTATTCGATTCATCGTTTCAGCCTTTTTTCTGGCAGTGTTTGTGCTTTTCAGCAGAGCGTTGTAAGCGAAAGCGGCAGCAGCACTCTTTGATGCAGCATCCAAATCCAAATCCAAATCCAAATCCAAATCCAAATGCAATTTCTCTCTATCATCCCGGTTTGTACAGATCAGTCAAAACGATACAAAATGATGTAAGTCTTATCCACTCTTTTTGACGGTATGTGTCATAGACAGGCGCCCGAAAACCCTCCTGCCCGCGCTGGCGCTTGCCTCTCTGTCAAAAACGCGGACAAACGATTCAATGCACTGATAATGATAACCACAAGCCAGGAGCAGCGAGCATGAGCAAGCACAAGAAAAGCCGTCCGCATTGTCGGCTAACCTCCCTGCTAACGCGCACAAGCACCCCGCCCACGTTAGCTCACTTCAGGTTGCAGCAGCAGTTGCGGAGCTATTTGTAGTGGCAGTGAAAAGGTAAATGTTGCACCTCCTTCCGCCAGAGAGGCAGCAGAGAGGCTTCCCTTATGTTTATTGACAATGATGTCGTAACTGATACTTAAACCAAGCCCGGTTCCTTTCCCCGGTTCACTGGTTGTAAAGAAGGGTTCAAATACCCGATTTATAGAGTTGATTGGCTAACATTTCCATCCATTTCACATCATTATCGTCATAGTTTGTCTGTTTGTTGCCGACACCCATGATTGCTGCAATTTTTTGATGACGCATGACCGGAATAACTATTTCCCGCTCTATTGCAGCATGGCCTTCAGGCATCCCTTTGCGAGAGTCAAGCGAGGAGTAATCATTGTGGATAATTGCTTTTTGCTCACGAAGCGCATCGGCCCATACACTGGCATTGTTCAATGGATAGTGCAGGCCTCTACCCTCAGCCTTGCACTTATGCTGCAACGTATTGGTCGACCACGCCTGCAGTGAAAGGTGTTATCAGCAGGAAAAGGTACCGGACTCGGATTGTCGATATCATCCTGCATTATCAAAGAGATGCATGCGCAGTTAAGCGTTACAGGCACCCCTATGCAAGGAACCACCGTGCAACTGAGCGTTTCTCTCGACATACCATCCGGCGCATCCTTATGAACCATTTCAAAGCAGAAGCCGTGTCCCGGTTCAAGGAGAAAATCTTCAAGCTTGTCCTGCTCCTGAGTTCACCAGGCACAACCCCCGATTCGGGTACGATCCGGTTACGATCGGCTGATTTAGACACGATCGAGGTACGATCCGGGTAGGATTCTGGCGCAATTCATGCGAGCAGGAATAGCTTTGAAATCACCGGACTCAAGGCAATAACCACTGCAAATGAGCGTGACTTGCATTGAAATGAACTTATAAACACTGATAATGCTTCAATGTAGCATAATCTTTTTTTGTAAGCTCCACACTCTTTTGTATTGACTTCAATCAAAAAAAAGTGATGACGGGCATCTCTTTACGTCTCATCGACAGGCCGTTGAATTGAGTTTAAATGGTAACCTGGTACTGTTATGCATAACACCAAAATAAGCCGCTTTGCCATAGTTGCACTTGTGTTAGCTTCAGCCTTTATTGTCGGCTCAAGTCACTATATGTACATCCAACTTCAGGCCTTCAGTGAAAGCAGTCGTAAGGTCCAGCTCTCGCTCCATACCGAACACAAGCTTGACGAAACGCTTTTACTGGTCACTGACACCGAAACAGGCCCTCGCGGTTACGTCATTATGGGTCAGGAGGTCTTTCTTGAGCCATATTTTGCCGCCATATCATCAACAGACGGCATTGTCCCGCATATAAAGGAACTGCGTCGATTGACCCGCCAAAATCCCCGCCAGCAACAACTGCTTGATCAACTGGAGCCTCTTGTCGGGAAGAAACTTGACTTTATGAAAAAAGTTGTAGAGTTAAGACGACATGAGGGATTTGAAGCTGCGAAGGAGTTTATCGCAACCGATATCGGCCGGCTGTTGATGGTTCAAGTCCGTCGTGAACTGCTTGAGATGCGCAACAACGAGGGAGCGCTTCTCCAGCAACGCTCCGATGAATCATCTGCACATTTGCAGGATACGATTGATGCCATGATCGTGGGGTTAGGTTCGGGTATTTCTCTTCTGTTGTTATCGTTTGTTGCGGTCAGCCGGGAAGTCGCTGTCAGAAAGAAAGCCGAGGAAGCTGTGCGGCAACTCAACAGCGAGCTGAATGTGCGTATTGAAGAGCGCGTTCAAGAATTGCACAAGAGCGAAGAGGGCTTTCGCATGATGGTCGAAAGCGTTAAGGACTATGCCATCATTATGCTCAATACTAACGGCACTATCATAAGCTGGAATACAGGCGCTGAACTCTTGACGGGCTATAAGGCTGACGAGATTATCGGTCAAAACTTTTCCCGGTTCTTTATAACTGAAGATATTGCTGCTGGCAAGCCCTCCTGGTTACTGAAAACGGCTCTTGAACAGGGAAGAGTGGAGGACGAGGGTTGGCGGGTGCGCAAGGATGGCTCGCGATTTTTTGCGGATGCTGTGATTACCCCGACCTATGATGATCATCACCAATTGACGGGCTTTGCCAAGGTCACCCGCGATATTACCGTCCGCAAACAAAACGAATTGAGGGTCGTGCACCTCAACAGATTGTATGCAACCCTGTCGCAGATTAATGAAACGCTTGTGCGCGTTAAAGATAAAGAGCGATTGTTCCCCTCTGTTTGCCGTGTTGCCGTGGAGTCCGGCAAATTCGGGCTGGCCTGGATTGGAGTGCTTGACCCTGTCAGCGGTGTTGTTACTCCGGCCTCTGAATACGGTGAAGTAGCGGTCTCTTTTCCCTTTGCTTCGATCAATATACACGAAGCTCCTTTCAGGAACGATCTCATCGGTACAGTTGTAGCAACGGGAACGGTTGCAAGCTGCAAAAACATCCAGTCAGACCCGGCTATGCAGCCATGGCGTGCAATGGCAATCGCCAATGGTTTTCATTCAGCCGCTGCGGTGCCTCTCAGGCAAGGCGGCGCGATTGTCGCATTGCTCAATCTCTATTCGACCAGCATGGAAATGTTTGCCGATAAAGAGGATCTCAGGCTTCTGCAGGAAATCGGCGTAGATGTGTCGTTTGCCCTGGATACGCTGCACCTGGCCGAGTTGCAACGGCAAACCGAAGCCGCGCTCATGCAGAGCGAAAAGCACTTCAAGGAGATGTTTGAAGGGCATTCAGCCATGATGCTCGTCATCGATCCCGCTACAGGCTCTATTTTGGAGGCAAATAAGGCCGCAATAGCGTTTTATGGATGGACGATCGATGAAATGCGCAAATTGCGTATTCAGGATATCAATACCTTGAGCCCTGAAGAGATACAGGCAGCCATAGAGCAAACCAACTCTGGCGAGAAAAACTATTTTGAGTTCCGCCATCGCAGGGCGGACGGAAGCATTCGTGATATCGAGGCTTATAGCCGGACAATTGTGACCGATGGCAGATCCTCTCTCTATACCATTATTCATGATGTCACGGAACGAAAACACTACGCAATGACCACTGCACTGCACATCGCCCTTCTGGAGATGGTGGAGAATCATTCAATAGAAGAGCTGCTGCAGTTGACACTCGACAAAGCCGAACTGCTGACCGAAAGCTCGATCGGCTTCTTTCACTTCGTCTCTGACGATGAGAAGTCACTCTCCCTTCAGGCGTGGTCAACAAATACCAAAAAGAACATGTGCACGGCGGCGGTTGGAGAGGAGGCATTATGAACTCGAGAGTGCTGGAGTATGGGCAGATGCAGCGCGACTGCGTAAAGCGTTGATCCATAACGATTATGCTGCAGTCAAGGATCGCAAGGGAATGCCGGATGGTCATGCCGGGGTGAAGCGCGAACT
>CAIQGA010000162.1 GCA_903871235.1 uncultured Chlorobiaceae bacterium | reverse complement strand
GGCAGGAAATCCCAGTAATTGCTGGTAATGCTCAGTTAGTTTTTGCATCTTGGAGGTTAGGGTTGAAATACTGCAATCTACGATTTTATCCCCTCATTCCACTAAAATGTGCGGAGGGCCTTGATTTTTTTGTTTTTCAAAAATATCCCTTAATAAATCTCCTTCATAAGGGTTGCCGAATAGTACTGCGCTGTTGGCTTTTCCTTTGTTATTTTTCAGTACGTAATCAATACGCGGGGTATATTGCTCCATGTTTGAATCGCCTATAAATGCCGTTTTTTTAAGAGTTCCGTCTTCTCTGTAATATTTTAGATAATAATCAGGAATTCTTTGGAGATAGTTACCAGGATACTCCCAGTCCGACTTTGCGGCCAGGATTTTTTTTAAATCGGCCGATTGGTTCCGTGCACCAGGATAATTCGCGGCTATACTCATGGCCAGAATTCCTGTTACGGTCATTCCTCCAATGAGCATCAATGATGTTTTTAATGGTCGGTGTCTGATTTTTTGTTCAATGAAGCGATACGTAAGCCATGATAAAAGAATAGATAGCAATACTGCAATAATTTTTTTTGGTGAACGTAAGCTGGAATTAGCAGTTATTTCTGGCCAAACAAGCAGTGGCCAATGCCATAAATAAAGCGGGTAACTGATTAAGCCAAACCAAACCATCACCTTATTCGACAGCAATTTTTTATTTAACCAGGCATCAGCACCGGCAGAGATAATAAAAAAAGCGGCAAGCGTTGGAAATAATGCCCACCAACCAGGAAATGCGCTTCCCTCGTTTATGAAAAATAATCCAGGAAAGAGAAGTGCAAATCCGAATAATGATTGAAAATTTTTGAATTTTTCCAGTAAATCCTTGCGATGCAATGAAATATAAGCTAAGATACTGCCTGTCATAAGCTCCCAAAATCGGGAGAGCGGTGAATAAAAATCAGCAACCTTATTGGTTTGCATGAGATAAATATTTATGGCAAATGAAAATACGGCAATGCATGCTGTAACTTTCAAAAAATTCCATTTTTGTTTCCAGACAACATAAAGGAATATTGGCCAGAAAATATAAAACTGCTCTTCTATTGCCAAGCTCCAAAGATGAAGTAATGGTTTTGTTTTTGCACTGTTGTCGAAGTAGCCATTTTCGTTCCATAAAATGAAATTAGAAACAAAGCCTGAGCCACCGGCAGTATGTATTCCAAGTTGTTTAAATTCATCTGGCAGTAATATATACCACCCATAAACAAGGCTTGCAAGAAGGACAAGCAATAATGCGGGAAAAATTCTTTTAACCCTTTTTGCATAAAATTCAACAAAGCTGAATCGCTCCGCCTCCAGGCTTGAAAAAATTATAGTAGATATCAGGTAACCGGAAATGACAAAAAAAATATCGACACCAATAAATCCGCTTTTTACTATTTTAGGAAATGCATGGAAGCCAATGACCAGCATTACCGCAACAGTTCTCAGGCCATCTATATCTTTTCGGTATTTTGGATGGGTTAGATTGGCTTGTGATAACATGTAATTATTGTTATAGCTTTTGTGAAGCTGTGCAGATATATCATGAGTTTCTTTTTCCGGATGGTGATCAGCATTTAAAGGCACCTTTTATTTTCCTGAAGTTTTTTTCTGCTATGGCAGCTTCCCGATCATTTCCCTGAGTGAAGTGGTTACACTATCAGATTCAATATCAATCACATCCGGTGTCGGTGAAAGAATAACCTTTTGCAGTTGGCTTAATGGAGCGAACTGGTTATGATCAATGAGCGATTTTCGATAGAGACCTATCAGGGGAGTGTCGAAGCATGATGCAACATGAATGAGTGCTGTGTCGGGGGAAATGAGGATCTTGAGATGCTTGACTATTTCCCCAACTTCCTTCAGGTTTCGTGTTGATGGTGAGAGGCGGACGTTAGCATGCTGCTGTTCAAGTTCTATTTTTTCATCTCTATCGTCAGGAGCCGAAAAGATGATAAATGTTTCATTGGGGAAATTCCTGATGAGTTCAGACCATTGATTGACGGTTCGATGTCCCCCACCATGGCCAGCACTGATGTTGATGCCAATGCAGCGACCGGGCTGAAGAGTTTTCAGGAAGTTGGTGATATTTTCAGAAACAGGTAAAGGCGGCAGATAGGGTTTGTGCCGTTGAGGGTCTTTTTTTGCATTGATAATGCTCAGAAGAGAGAGGTTTCTGTCTGATTCATGCGTATGTTTTGGCAGATCTATAAGGTAATCATAGAGCCCTTCGTGAAAAGGGTTAAGGTGCCCTGTTTTATATCGGGCGCGGATGAGCATGGAGTGGGTGAGAAAACTAATTGATGGATGATCTTTCGGGTTGAAAAGGAGATCACATTTTTTTGAAAGTATTCCCTTGTAGTATCGGACAAGATTTTTTTTTGCGTGATAGACCGCAGTGATATTCGGGTCAGCACTGAAAAAATTGAAAATGATTTGATTGAAGGTGATGATGTAAATGGAAAGTTCAGGATACTCTCTGCGCAGTGCGCCTATAAGGGGGGTGAGCATGATGGAGTCACCATAGCGTTCTTTTGCAAGAATGACGATGCTTTCGAGTGGTTTGTTGAGAGGTGGCTGTTTTTTTCGCCGTTTTGCCATGAACTGAAGGGTTTCTGCAAAGCGGTGACGGAATGGTTTCTTTTTCATTGATTCAATCAGGTAATTCAGTAGGTTACACGTTATTTTCGGCAGTTTCGCAAAATTTTGCGATTTCGGTCTGCAGTTTGTCGAGTGAGAACATCGGAGTAACCCTGTGACGCGCTTCTTCGCCGGTTTTCTGCTTGAGTAAAGGGTTTCTGTACAGTTTTGCGAGAAGCGCGGCAAGTTTTTCTTCATCTCCATAGTGCAGGAGAAAACCGTTTTTTTCATCAGTGATGATCTCTTCCACACCGCCGGCGTAGGTGCTGATGGGGGTGACACCGAGAAACATCGCTTCAAGCAGCGCGATGGAAAGTCCTTCAATGATAGAGGTGAGGGTAAAAACATCACTCTTTTTCAGGTAAGGAAAGGGATTGGCTATGTAGCCCGTAAACATAATGCGGTCGACAATCCCGAGGCAGGCTGCAAGTTCCCTGTACTCCTCAAGCTGAGGGCCTTGGCCCATGATGACAATTCCTGCGTCGGAGGCTTTTGTCTGTTCAAGAAAGCGGGCAAAACTTCTGATGAGAAAGTCAAATCCTTTGTTGGGCTCCACTCTTCCTATGGCGGTCACCATGAATGGAAATGGTTTGGGAATATCCTCGTGGCATTGTTTTGTTATTTCTTGAGGATCAAGCCCGTAGTAAATTACCTTGATTTTTTCCGGGCGCATAAAGGCTGACAGGAGAAGCGTTTCCTTGATTTTCTCAGCGTTGACGATGATGCCGTCGGCCATGATATTGAAGACGAGGTTGTAAATCCCTTTGTTTTTGAGATCGAGCGTTGTGCCAAGCCATAAAATATTTTTGACGCCGCAGATTCTGCTGACCATACCTGCCAAGGCGTAATCTTTGCGCATGGAGGGTATAATGACGTCAATGTGATGTTTTTTTACAATGCTGATCAGTTTTGCGATAGTATAGAGATCGGCTTCATTGAGAAAAGGGAGCTTGTATTTCTCGATGTTGAAATGCTCTCCAATCTGTTCGTTTCGGTAAGCCAGCACTGTCCTGTGATTTTTCAACGCTTTTATGGCCAGCAGGAGTGATTTTTCATTACCGCCACCCCATTTGCTCCGTGATGAGTTGAGAAAGAGAAAATTCATTGCTTTGTTTTTCTACAATGTACAGATATCACCTGATGCGTTGATGGAACAGGGTTGATGTTTTGTGTAATGCTGCCCCGGTGTTCAAGAGCTTCTTCTGAGTTGGTCGTTTGCTCTGGAAAAGAGAATATCGGCAATTTTCTGCTGAATTCGGCTCCGTTCAAACTGTTCTGTGAAGATTTTAAGGCTCTTTTGACCCATTCGGATTCGCTTTTCCCGGTCAAGAATAAGGAGTTCAAGGGCCTCAATCCACTCTTCGGTTGTGCGTACCAGATAGCCATTGACAGAGTCGGAGACCGCAGTTATATTTGCGCCTACGTCGGAGGCCACAACCGGCTTTCCGCAGGCCATGTATTGCAGCAGCTTGAAGGCGCATTTGCCCCGGCTCCAGGGATCATCGGTGAGAGGCATGATGCCGATATCAATTGATTGCAGCCACTCCGCTTCAGCCTCCTGTGACCAGGGAACAAAATTCCACCGTGTTGCAAGCTCTTGGGGAGGATTGCCGCATAGCAAGGAAAATCGGAGGGCGGGATACTTTTGTTGCAAAAACAGGGTTGCTTCATCAATGGCTGAGAGATAAAAGAGATTGACATTATTACCGATCCATCCGATGGTGACGCCACCGGGCTCAGCAGGTAGAGCCGATGCTGCCTTCTGTTTGCCGAGAGCTGTCGGTATGATATGGACGTTGTTGTTACAGCTTTTGCTGTAGCGTGCAAGCTCCGGGCTCCCGGCGAAAACAAGCGTTGATTTTTTCAGGATATGGTTCAGTTTCTTGATGGTACGGTGCGGAGCCGTTTTACCTTGTTCCAATTCCCGGCTCTCTCTTGAGTAGAGTGCGTCATCAAAGTCATAAATGAGTTTTGATTTTTTGGCAATGATGTTGATGAGCAAGCGTGGAATTATTTTTTTTTGCAGCAGGACATAGTCATATTTGTGGAAGCTGAAGAGAAAGCGAAGGAGGTTGAGGTACTCTTTTCCTGATATGCAAACAGCTTGCATCTCAATAGCATAGTCGCTCCAGTAAGGCAAGAATTGTTCAACCCTGTACCGGTAACTGGCCCGTTGGGTTGCATTATGAAAACAGAGTATTTTTATCATAATGGTTGTAAGACTTTTCAGATAATAAATAATGCTCTCACCACCATAAGGTTTTTGAAAACATCACCATTGCTTGTCTGCAATTGCAAAAAAAATATGAGACAAAATATACTCGACCGGTGCGGCAAAATATTAAGGAGTACTTTGTTTTTTTATTTCTCCCAAAGCATAGTTATTTTTTTTGTCCACATCACCCTGTATTAAATTTATGCCACAGTAATCAAACATTTTTTCAATTAACGGCATGTCAAATACATGATGATGCAACCCTCTGTATGTAAAATTGTTCAAAGACCTTGATTTGAAGTTTTCATAATTTACTGCGCGTCGGTCTCTCGATAAATCATGTAATGCAAGAATCTCTTCAACATGGGTTATGTCATGCTCGGTTATTTTGTTCGTATAATCTTGAAGAATATGTTCAAAAGAGGTTGTTGGCCTTTTATGATCAAAGCCAATTTCTTTTTTTGGCAAGACCAGCAGCAAGTATCCATTTGGTTTGATCACCCGGATCCATTCTTTCACTGCTTGTACAGGATTTGCAACATGCTCAAGGCAATTCGAAGATAAGAGGAAATCGTAAGTGTCATCTTTTATCGGTATCAAATTTGTAGCCTCGGCGATAAACTGCCTGCCGTTTTTATTCAGGTAGTAGTTAAAAGTACTTTCATTGGCAAGAGAACCTTCCCACAAGGTCACGGTTGAAAAGTTGACGCAGTCCAGGTCAGCAATTACTTGATAAACAGGAAGTACCGTTTTGAAGAGCGTGCTGGGGCCACCAATTTCAACTCCTTGCCTGTTTTTCAGAAGATTTTGGTAGATGGAAGCGTTCGCCAATTTTTTTTTGCGAACTTTAAAAAAATAAAGCAGTTCCATGATTGCCTTTCGCAGCTTATCTTCTGCGACAGGATTGATTGGATACTTCTTGTCAGGCATAGTTGTGCAAGGTCGATTGTTGCTGGCAGAGTCAGTTTCAGATCCTGCAGGATTGATGTACTGCAAGCCATCAGGAACAGAATAATCTGCTTGTTTTGGCGTTGTTGTGTTGGTTTTCGCTTGTTTTTTTCTTCTCCAATACCTGTCTGTTTATGAGTGCCTGCCTGCACGAAGGGTTTTAAAAGGAATAAGGTATCAAATTCTTAAGGATTCATTGTAACGTATAATTTTTCAATGCAGAAGTTTTTTTCTCCCGATCTGTTTGCCAGCCGTCGCCTCTCTTTTACGGTCAATACGCTCTATTTGATCGCCGTCATGCTGCTCTATCCGATTGTCGGGGGAGTGCTGTTCTCTTTTGTCAGTGGCGGCAGTGAGGCGGCGTTTTCTTTGTCCACCATTGCGAGGAGTCAACTCCCGTCTATTCGATTCATTCAGGCCGTCGGGCAAATTCTTGTGCTTGCCCTTCCCGTTCTTCTGCTTGCAGGCTGGCATACCGACAAAAAAAATCCCTTTGCACCACAAAGTCTTGCTTTTTTGGGGATAGGGAAGCCGCTTCATTTTGGTATGGCGGCCCTGGTGGTGGGAGGTATTTTTCTGCTTCAGCCCCTGCTCTACACCATCACCGCAGTTCAGGATTACTATCTTTGGCCCTCTCTTGGCCCTTACGGAGCAGAAGTGGTTCAAACGCGTGATGTGATGGATGGGTTCATCAAGCAACTTGCCCAGGCAGGCACAGTTTCCGAATATTTGTCGGTTATTGTTGTTTTTGCCGTTACTCCCGCACTCTGTGAGGAGCTTTTTTTCAGGGGCTATATCCAGCAGAATTACACCAGGTCTCTCTCCTCAGGCTATGCAGTGGTGCTGACAGGCTTTATTTTTGCACTCTTTCATTTGAGCATGGCAAATCTTTTGCCTCTTGCCTTGCTTGGGTGGTATATTGGCTATATTTATGCTGTGACGGGTAACTTGGCGAGTGCTTTTCTTGTTCATTTTGTGAATAACTTGGCGGCGTTGCTTTTTCTTTTTTTTACAGAAGGAAGTGATCCGGGTATGGCTCTTGCCTCAAAGGCTCTTGTTGGTTCGCCGTGGTGGTGGCTGGTTGTTGCGGGAAGTATCGTGTTGTTTGTCATGGTTCTGCGGCGGCTTGTTGCTGCGCAGCAGAAAGCTTTTCATGAAGGTTGATCAGTTGATGAATAGAGGATGTATGGCTAAACTTTTGAGTAATAATTTATTGCAGCGAGTCCTTGTGGCTCTTGTGGGCATTCCTTTTTTGCTGTGGCTCATCGATCTTGGTGGGTTGGGTTTCTTTTTGTTTTTTTCACTTCTGGCGCTTCTTGCTGTTTTTGAGTTTCATCGCCTTGCACGTCATAAGGCCAAGCCTCCTGCTCTCTGGATTGTGCTGCCGGTAACGGCGCTTTTTCAGGCTAATTTTTACTTGCAGTGGGCGGAGGTGTGGGAGTTGTTGCTGGCTGTTGTGCTCGCTCTGCTCGTGATGGAGCTTTTTTTGAAAGAGGGCTCTCCGCTGCTTAATTTGGGGGCAATCTTGCCCGGTCTGCTTTATGTTAATCTCTCTTTTGGTTCACTCTTGCGGCTTCGTTTTTTTGAAGGTGGCAGAGAGGGGGAAATAATGGTTTTTCTCATGTTTTTCTGTGTCTGGGCCGCCGATATTTTTGCTTACTTTGGCGGGAGTTCCCTGGGTGGTAAGTTTATTGGCCGCAAATTGTTTGAGCGTTTGAGTCCCCACAAGACCTGGGAGGGCTTTTTGTCGGGCCTGGCAGGAAGCGTTGCCGCATCAATGATCTACAGCAGTTTTGTGCCGGAGTTGTCGTTGACCAAAGCGTTGTTGACCGGGCTCTTGATTGGTCTGGCAAGTCCGGCTGGAGATTTGATTGAGTCGATGTTTAAAAGGGATGCAGGGGTAAAAGACTCTTCGCATCTGATTCCCGGTCACGGCGGAGTGCTCGACCGGTTTGATACCATCATGTTTGTTTCGCCATTTATCTATTTTATTACCGTTCACCTCTGAATTGGCATAACGTGCGTGGTTCAGTGGCGGCAGGGATGGAAATGTTTTTTTATATTCGTGGGCAGATGTGTGCCGGGATGGGCACCTTTTAACAGGCAGAAGTATTAACCGCATGAGGTTGTCATCATGAAAATTGAAGGCCTTCTTTCCGAAAATTGTATTGTTTTGAATCTTGACCTTGCCCTGAAAAGTGAGGTGATTGAAAAAATGCTCTCCATTGTGGCCAATCAACCGGGAGTGATTGATATCGGACGGCTCAGGGAGGACGTTTTCAGGCGTGAGCAGGAGATGTCGACCGGTATCGGTAAAAGCCTCGCCCTGCCTCACGCAAAGAGCGGGGGAGTGAGCTTGCCGGTTATGGCGCTTGCAACTCTTCGCAATGCAATCAATTTTGATTCCATTGATGAAGAGCCTGTCAGGATTGTTTTTCTTTTGGCTACGCCTGAGGAGATGCTTTCAGAGCATTTGAAGCTTCTCGGTCGCATTACAAGGCTGGCGGGCCGCGATGATGTTCGCCAGAGGCTCCTTCTTGCTTCGTCCGCAGCAGAGGTTATTGAGCTTTTCCGCGAAGAGGAGATGGATTTTCCACAGATATAACAACATTTTTATCAGCAGGGGATTATAGAGTTATGCCGCAGTACCAGGCAGTAAAGGGCACACGGGATATTTTTCCAGAAGAGGTGGCCCGATGGAAATATGTAGAAGGAGTTGTTGATGCTCAGGCCTCTCTTTACGGCTTCAGCGAAATACGGATTCCGGTTTTTGAGTATACCGAGCTTTTCCAGAGAGGGATTGGTTCAACGACGGATATTGTCGGCAAGGAGATGTTCACTTTTCAGCCTGACCCGAAAGGGCGCTCACTGACCTTGCGTCCGGAGATGACTGCCGGGGTGATGAGGGCGGCGATCCAGAACAATCTGCTCGCTTCGGCTCCTGTACACAAGTTGTACTACATGGGTGAACTTTTTCGCAAGGAGAGGCCGCAGGCTGGAAGGCAGCGTCAATTCTCACAGTTCGGGGCTGAACTGCTTGGTGTCTCCTCGCCCGCTGCGGTAGCCGAGGTTATCACCCTGATGATGGAGGTTTTTCGTTCACTCGGCCTTCAGCGCCTCAAGCTCCGCATTAACAGCCTTGGCGATGCGGATGACCGTCTTCGCTACCGGGTCGCCCTGCAAAACTATTTTTCGCCTTTTGCCGATATTTTGGATGACGCATCGAAAGAGCGGCTTGAAAAAAATCCCTTGAGGATTCTTGATTCTAAAAATCCGGCACTCCAGGAGCTGATTGCCGGGGCACCCAAATTGTATGAGTATCTCAGCGAGGCGTCGGTGCAGGATTTTGAGAAGGTGCTTTTTTATCTTAAAGAGCGCACTATTGCCTTCGACATCGATCATCGGCTGGTTCGGGGTCTTGATTATTATTGTAACACTGCTTTTGAGGTGACCAGTTCAGAGCTTGGTGCGCAGGACGCCATCGGTGGTGGCGGGCGTTACGATGGTCTTGCCCGTGAGCTTGGCAGTTCGACGGATGTTCCTGCCGTCGGGTTTGCTGTCGGGATGGAGAGGTTGTTGATGACGATGGAAAAACAGGCTCTTTTTGACGTTGTCGCTCCCCAGGCTCCGCTTGTTTATGTTGTGGTGCAGCAGCAGGAGCTGGCTGATCACGCTCTGCAGATGGTGTGTCGATTGCGTAACGCTTCGATTAAGACGGAGATAGATTTGGCGGCAAGGAGTATGAAGGCGCAGATGCGGGAGGCTAACCGAATAAAGGCATCCTACGCGCTCTTTGTCGGGGCGACGGAACTGACGACGGGGCTCTATTCTCTGAAAAATCTGGCCACCTCGGAGCAGACAATGCTCACTCTGGAAGCCCTGCTTGAACTTCTGGGTGAATCGGCTGCAGGCATGCAGTTGCAACCGTGACGACCACGCTCCACAAGGTGATACTCTATGGCAAAAAAGAGTGCTGTTTGTGCGATGAGGCCATGGCAGTGCTGCAAAAAGTCAACGCCTCGTTGCCGTTTGAACTGGAAAAAAGAGATATTACGGGTGACCGGGAGCTGCTTGAAACGTTCGGGCTCAAAATTCCGGTCATCTTTGTTGATGGTGTTGAGGTTTTCAAATACCGGGTGAACGAAAATCGCCTCAGGGCGTTGTTGAACCAATGCTGAAATTTATTCTTCTCTTCATTTTTTTCTTTCTCGTGATTCGTACGGTGGTGCGTGTGCTGCGAAGGGGGCTTTTTGTTCTCAGGAGAGGAGGGCCCGGCCCTGCAGGACGTTCAGGGGAGTCATTTTCTTCAGGGGGGAACGTCGAAGAAGCTGATTATGAGGTTCTTGAAAGCCACATCAACGATAAAAAGCAGGAGGTCATATAAGGTGTTGTGCTTTGAATTGTTTTTTCGTACATTGCGACACTTGATTTGACGACGTACCAGAGTATCTTATTTGAAGTGGGGATTCCCCACTTTTTTGTTTTTCTTTTTAAAGTTCAGAAAAGGTTTTCATGCAGGAGCGCATCAGAAATTGTGTCTCACGGGTTATTGCCGAATCAGTCGGTACCCGGGGTGAAGGAGCCTATCTTATTGATATCAAGGTAAAAGGCAAGGCGAGTGCCCGGAAAATAGAGATACTGATGGATGCCGATGTTGGTATCCGCATTCATCAGTGTGCCTATGTGAGCCGAAGAGTTCGCGAGCAGATTGAAGCTGATGACGAGTTGCTTGAGCTGATTGGTGAAAATTTTGATATGATTGTTTCTTCTCCCGGTCTTGGTGAGCCCATCATTATTCCCCGTCAGTACATACGGCATATCGGAAAATTGTTGCGGGTAACCTGTGCTGTACAGGATGGGGAGCCTGTTGAATTGGCCGGGCATATCCAGGAGGTGTCGCTTTCGGAAGAGAGTGCCCCGTACATTGTGATTATGCCGGAAAAAAATAAAAAAAGAGGTCAGCAGTCGAAAACGGAAGCTGTCACACTTTACCTCAACCAAATTATTCGTGCGGTTCCTGAGGCGGAATTATAAAGAGGTCTATACAGGTGAGTGGAAATTTTCTTTTATAAAATGCACAATCTAAGAGAGAGATGGTCAAAAAGAAGATAAAAGATGAGGGACAGGATCGGAGGGTGCAGATTGCCAGCGCTTTTGGTGAAATCGAGCAGTCCAAGATCTTTCTGGATAAGCGCACGGAAAGTGCGGCTGTAAAAATGGATATTGCCGACCTTCTCAAGGATATTATCCAGAAGCAGCTCCGAAAAGACTATGATCCTGAAGTTGAATCTAACATTTTCATCAACCCCGAGCGGGGAGATTTCGAAGTCTATATCCTGAAAAAGATTGTCGAAGAGGTAGATATTGAAAGCATCGAGATTTCGCTTAAAGAGGTAAGGAAAATTGACGACTCCCTTGAAATTGGCGATTCTTATGAAGAAGGACCGATTCGCCTGGAAGATTATCTCAGTCGCAAGTCTATTCAGATTATCAAGCAGTCTGTACAAAAGAAGGTCAGAGATCTTGAGCGTCTTGTGGTGTATGAAGAGTGTCTTGAAAAAGTTGGAGAGATCGTTGCCGGTGAGGTCTATCAGGTTCGCGCAAATGAGGTTATCTTTACCTATAACACGTCGAAAGACCATCGTGTCGAGCTTGTGCTGCCAAAGTCAGAGATGATGAAAAAGGATAATCCTCGTCGAACTCCCCGGATGAAGCTCTATGTCAAGCGTATTGAGCGTGAAAAAGCAAAAGTAAGGCTTGATGACGGTTCAATGGCTGAGCGGGAAAAGTCTGACGGAGGAATGAAAGTTATTGTGTCGAGAGTTGATGATCGCTTTTTGTACAAGCTGTTTGAACATGAGGTACCTGAAATTCTTGACGGACTTATTGTCATCAAGGCGATTGCACGGGTTCCGGGTGAACGGGCAAAGGTCGCTGTTGAATCGACCAGTGCCCGCATTGATCCGGTTGGCGCCACTGTCGGGTATCGTGGAAAGCGTATCCAGAGCATTGTCAAAGAGCTTAACAACGAAAATATTGATGTTATCTATTATGCCGATGAACCGCAGATCTATATTTCAAGGGCGATGCAGCCAGCGAAAATTGATCCTCTGACGGTTCATGCCGACATAAAAACCCGGAAAGCAAGGGTGATGCTCAAGCCTGACCAGATCAAATATGCGATCGGAAAGAATGGCAACAATATCCACCTGGCGGAGAAGCTCACCGGTTATGAGATTGATGTCTATCGCGATGTGATCGACAAGTCGATGGAAGATCCTACAGATATCGACATCATTGAGTTTCGTGAAGAGTTTGGTGATGACATGATTTACCAGCTTCTTGATGGCGGTCTTGATACGGCTAAAAAAGTACTGAAAGCCGGCATTGATGAAATTGAAATCTCTCTTCTTGGATCGTCCAAACCTGAAGAGCAGACCGTGTTTGGTAAAAGTTACAAGACAAGCGTGAAACCGAGGGAACGAAAAGTAACCGACGAGGAAAAACGCTATTGGCGGAAGATTGCTGAAAATATTTATAAAACCGTAAAAGAAGAGTTTACTGAAGCGGATCTGGCGGCTCTTTTTGATGACACGATTGATTCGGAGCCGGATGAATTGGCGGCGGAGATATCATCAGAACCGTTTGTAGAATGAACATCGCGAAAGAAGTAAAGCGTTTTTAAATCCAGAGGAGGATGTAATGGCCCTTGAGGACATGGAAAAGAAATACCGCATAAGTGATATAGCAAGAGAACTGCAGGTAAGTCCGCAGGAAGTATTACTTTTTGTCAAGCAGGAAGGGGGCAGGGTTGCCTCTACATCCTCTATGGTAGGTGAAGAAACACACGGCCTGATTTTTGGCCATTTCAGCGTGGAAAAGAAAATGGTTGATGAGACCAAAAAAATAAGGGCGGATAAAGAGAAGCGCCTTTCAAGGCTTGAAGAGCAGTCACGGAAAACGTATGAAAAAGAGCAGCACCTCAGCGAAACTCTCAGCCCTCCTGCACCTCCAGTGGTTGTTGTTGCGGAAGTAAAAAAAGAAATTGTTCCGCTTGAAGTGATGGTCGTTGCTCCGGAAGAGCTGTCAGTACCGGAAACTCCGGTTGCTGACTCTTTGGAGTTGTCGGCAGTTCCCGAATGTGCTGTTCTCCCTGAAGTTGTTGCTTTACCTGAACGTGTTGTTTTGCCCGAAGTTGTTATTGCTCCGGAACCTCCTGTTGTTGCCGTCGTGCCTGCTGTGGTTGTTGAGCCTGAAATTGTTGTTGAGCCTGTAGTTGTCGTTGTTCCTGAAGTTGTTGTTGAGCCTGAACTTCCGGTTGTTGCGGTCGTTCCTGAAGTTGTTGCGCTTCCCGAACTGCCCAGGATGCCTCAGCTCCCTAAACTCTCCGAGAAACCTGAACTTCCGGAACTCCCGGAACTCCCCGAAATTCTCGAGATACCTGAAGTTCCAGAGCCAGTTGTAAAAAAAGAGGAGCCTTCGGTTAACGAGCATCTTGTCTCTTTTGCCTCTCCCCAAATGATGGGTGGCCTTACCGTGCTTGGTACACTCGACATTCATGCAGGAAGGAACAAGAAAAACCGTAAAAAGAATTTCCAGGAGCAGGCTGACGCCCTGAAAAATGAGTTTGTGACGAAGCCTGTGGAGGAGAGTAAGCCGGAAGAGAAGACGGCGGCGGCGGTGGTTACTGCCAAGAAGCCGCCAGTCAAAGCGGCCACGGATGCAAAGCCAAAGCCGGTTGTTGCTGCCGACAGTGCGGCCAACGCAAAGAAAAAAGGAAAGAAGAAAAAGAAGCCAGCGGTAGACGACAAGGTCATCTCGGCAAATATTCAGAAAACGATCAGCGGTATTGACGATCGCAGCGGAACCGGGTCACGTCAGAAATTCCGCAAGCAGCGCCGCAATGAGCGTGAGCGTGAGCATGAAGTGGATGAGGCTTTCCGTGAGTCACAGCGTATGGTTGTTCGTGTTACCGAGTACGCTTCGCCCCATGAATTGGCAGAGCTGATGGGTATTACTGCCAAGGATATTATTCAGAAGTGTTTTGCTCTCGGCAAATTTGTGACCATCAATCAGCGGCTCGACAAGGAGTCGATTGAACTGATTGCGCTTGAGTTCGGTTTTGAGGCTGAGTTTATTTCAGAGGTTGAGGCAACTGCCGTGATTGTGGCGGAGGATGAGGAAGCTGACATGCAGACCCGTCCCCCGGTTGTGACAATCATGGGGCATGTTGATCATGGAAAAACTTCGCTTCTCGATTATATCCGTAACAGTAAAGTTGTTGCCGGTGAATCTGGTGGCATTACCCAGCATATTGGAGCTTATGAAGTAACGGTTGAAGGTGACCGCAAAATAACCTTCCTTGATACGCCGGGCCATGAAGCCTTTACCGCCATGCGGGCAAGGGGCGCACAGGTGACTGATATTGTTATTCTGGTTGTTGCCGCTGACGACAGTGTCATGCCCCAGACCATCGAGGCCATCAATCATGCCAAAGCGGCTGGTGTGCCGATTGTTGTTGCGCTCAATAAAATTGACAAGATTGAAGCCAACCCCGAGAAGATCAAGACCCAGTTGAGTGACGCCGGTGTGCTTGTTGAAGAGTGGGGTGGCGCCTATCAGTGCCAGGAAATCTCTGCAAAGAAAGGTATCGGCATTGCTGAACTGATGGAAAAGGTGCTGACCGAAGCTGAAATGCGTGAGCTGAGGGGCAACTATTCACGAGCGGTTCCGGCAAGCGGAATTATCGTTGAATCGGAGCTCGACAAAGGCAAGGGCGTTATTTCTACGGTGCTCGTTCAGCGCGGAATTCTCAAGGTGGGCGATCCCTTTGTTGCCGGTAATACCATGGGCAAGGTTCGCGCCCTTATGGATGAGAGAGGCAAGAGAATTCTTTTTGCCAACCCTTCGCAGCCGGTCAGGGTGCTTGGGTTTGAGGATCTGCCGCAATCAGGTGATGCGTTGACGGTTATGGTGACGGACAGGGAAGCGCGTGATTTGGCCCAGAAGCGCCAGGTTATCCGCCGTGAGCACGATTTCCGTCGCAGTACGCGTGTCAAGCTCGACAGTATTGCCCGTCAGATCAAGGAGGGGTTGATGAAAGAGTTGAGCGTCATTATCAAGGCTGATACTGATGGCTCCATTCAGGCTCTCGCTGACGGTCTTATGAAGATTCAGAATGAAGAGGTGAAGGTACAGATTATTCACCAGGGCGTGGGGCAGATCACCGAAACTGACGTATTGCTTGCCGCAGCCTCTGATGCCATCATTATCGGTTTCAGGGTACGGCCGAATGTCAATGCCAAAAAGCTGGCGGAAAAGGAAGATCTTGATGTTCGCTTCTACAGTGTTATTTATCATGTGCTTGAAGATGTCGAGAAGGCGCTTGAGGGAATGCTTTCACCAGAACTCCATGAAGAGAGTCTCGGCTCGCTCGAAATCCGCCAGATTTTCAAGGTGCCAAAGATTGGCAATGTTGGTGGCTGTTATATGCTTGAGGGCAAGATGTTCCGTGATTCCAAGGTTCGCTTGCTTCGTGACGGTGTCCAGATTTACGAAGGTCAGCTTGCAGCGCTCAGGCGTTTCAAGGATGATGTCAAAGAGGTTGATGCCGGCTATGAGTGTGGTATGAGCCTCAAGAACTATGACGATATCAAGGTTGGCGATATTGTTGAGGCCTACAAGATTGTTGAGAAAAAACGGAAACTATGAACGGCTTATTGTTGATTTATGTCGATACGTACTGAGAGAGTTGCATCGCTGCTGCAGCAGGAGCTTGGAGCAATCCTTCAAAAAGAGCTTCCGCGCAGCGGTCCGATCATCACGGTGGTTGATGTGAAGATTACCGCTGATTTGAGCATTGCGAGGGCCTATGTGTCGATTATCGGTACGCCCGAAGAGCAACAGGCAGCGATGGCTTTATTGCAGGATAAAACCAAGAGTGTCAGAAAAATTCTTTCGTCGAAAATCCGGCACCATTTTCGCCGTATTCCGGAACTTGAATTCCATGAAGACCATCTTTATGAGCGGGCGAACCGCATTGAGCAGCTTTTGAGTGGGGTGAGAAAAAGTTCTGTTGAAAACGGTTAACCGAGGGCTTGTTGAAAAAGAGTGTGCATGGATGAAGAGCGAAAAAGCGAATTTCTGGCAGATGAAGGCAATTTTCTCCTGATTGACAAGCCGCTCGACTGGACGTCGTTCGATGTGGTGGCAAAAATACGCAATACCTACAACCGCTGTGGCTTGAAACGCAAGGTAGGTCATTGTGGCACTCTTGACCCTAAGGCGACAGGTTTGCTTATTCTTGCCGCCGGACGGAAAACGAAGGAGATTGCCACGCTCGAAGTGCTCGACAAGGTCTATGACGGCGTCATAAAGCTTGGTGCCATGACGGAAAGCCATGATGTTGAAACCCCCGAATATGGCCATTGCCCGACGGCACACTTGACGGAGAGTGAGATACGTTTGGCCGCTGCAGGTTTTGTTGGCACCCTTCAGCAGCAGCCGCCCATGCATTCGGCGGCCTGGCACAACGGAAAACGGCTCTATCAACATGCCAGAAAGGGAGTGGTGATCAGGGATCGAAAAGCAAAAGAGATTGTTATCTACCGTTTTGACGTCACCCGCATTCAGCTTCCCCTGGTTTATTTTACTCTTCATGTTTCCAAGGGAGCCTATATCAGGGTTATTGCGCATGAACTGGGTGCTGCGCTTGGCGTCGGAGGCTATTTGGCCTCGCTCAGGAGAGTCTCTATCGGGAGTTGGGAGCTGAGCGCCGCCAGAACGGTGGCAGAGAGCATTGAAGCTATTCTTCAGGAGGCATCAAACCACCCGATCGGGTGAGGGGAGATAAAGAGAGGTATGCGTATTGTTGAGTATGACAAGAACCAGCTCCACGGGTATGGTTCTGCCACTCCGGAAGATTTTCCGGCCGTAGCTTCTGCCGTGACGGTTGGTTCCTATGATGGTGTTCATCGGGGGCACCGGATCATTATTGCCCGTATGGTCGCCATTGCAAAAGCCCGCAGTTTGAGAAGTGTTGTTGTTACCTTTGAGCCTCATCCGAGGATGGTACTCAAGGGTGAAGTTTCAGGTCCGCTTGGCTTGTTGACCACGCTGGATGAAAAAATTGCCCTTCTTGACGGTGAGGGTGTCGATCTTCTTTTTGTGGTGCGTTTTACGCCCGATTTTGCATCGCGCAGCTCAGATGATTTTATCCGAAATGTTCTGGTTGGGTTGCTTGGCGCCAAAAGCATTGTTATGGGATATGATCACGCTTTTGGACGCGACAGGAGCGGGAGTGGCAAGACGCTTGCAACTCTTGGCAGCGAGCTTGGTTTTGAGGTTGAGGTTGTTGACGAAGTGATGATCGGCGATGAGCATTTTTCAAGTACACGTATAAGGGTACTGCTTGAAAGTGGCAGGATCGAAGAGGCAAACGCATTTCTCGGTTCTCCCTACATGATCAGCGGCAGGGTGGTTGATGGCGACAAGCGTGGTCGGGAGATTGGTTTTCCAACAGTGAATCTTAAACTTTCAGATCCCGACAAGCTCCTGCCCCGTGCCGGAGTTTATCTTGCTCAAACGGTGCTGAACGGAGTCTCTTTCATGGCCATGATGAATATTGGTGTTCGTCCGACGATCTCTCTTGAAGGGATTAAAACGGTTGAGGCTCATATTCTGGGATATGGCGGTACCCTTTATGGCTGCATGATGAGCTTCAATCTGCTCCGCTTCATCAGGGATGAAACAAGATTTTCATCACTTGAAGAGCTGAAGACGCAGCTTGAGAAAGATAAAAAAACGGTGGAGTTGTATTGCTAATAATATTATATTGCGGGTCAACCGATTTAACATAACAAACGAAGAGATATGAGCCTGACAAAAGAGTTTAAAGCGGACGTTATCAAGCAGTTCGGCGCTTCAGAAAAGAATACCGGAAAATCTGAGGTACAGGTTGCCTTGTATACCCGTAGAATCACTGATCTTACTGGTCACCTGCAGGCGCATCCGAAAGACAAGCACTCTCGCCGTGGCTTGTTGATGCTTGTCGCAAAACGCCGCAAAATGCTGAATTACGTGAAAAATGTCGATATTGATCGTTATCGTAAAGTGATTGCAGAACTTGAGCTTCGCAAGTAAGAGAGCAATCTGGAACTTTTTTTATTGCGCGATCTCTGCAGGGCTTAAAACCTTGCAGATGTTCCTTTTTACAAAGAATGCAGAGCAGGAAATACTATGTTGGAAAGCATGACCGGATATGGCAGCGCAGAGTCAGTTGAAAGCGGTGTCCGAACCCTTGTTGAGTTACGCTCAGTCAACAACCGCTTCGCTGAAATCAGTGTCAAGCTCCCCCGTCAGTTACTCTCTTTTGAGCTTGAAGTAAGGGAGATGATCCGTGCCCATTTTCAGAGGGGAAAAATCGCAGCCTTCATTCAAGTCCAGCTCGATGATGCGCAGCCCATTTCTGTGAGCATCAATACTGCGAAAGTAAAAGCCTATAAAGAGTTGCTCGATACTCTCCGGCGTGAAGCCGATGTCGATGCTCCGCTTCTTTTGGAGCATCTACTCCGTTTTCCTGAAATATTCGATAATGGCGCATCGTCGCTCGACCATGTTGATGAGCATTGGCCGTTTGTCAAAAATCTTCTCCAGGAGGCCATTGAACGTCTCAAAGCAATGCGGCGCAGGGAGGGTGAAGAACTTTCGGGTGATTTCATCAGAAGGATTGCTGAAATTGAAAGCACACTTGTGCTTGTTGCCACTCTTGCGGCTGATAATCTTGAAGCGGTCAGAAAAAGGCTTGCAGCAAAAGTGGAGGCTGTTGCCGGAAAGGATTTGGCATACAGTCGCGATCGACTCGAAATGGAGCTGGTTCTTGCTGCTGACAAGCTCGACATTACCGAAGAGCTGACCCGTTTTGCCAGTCATAACAAGTTTTTTCTTGAAGAGTTGCAGAACGACGAGAGCGGAACGGGAAGAAAACTCAATTTTCTGCTCCAGGAGCAGTTGCGTGAAGCAAACACCATTGCATCAAAATCACAGAATGCAGAAATTTGCCAGAAAATTGTTCAGATCAAGGAAGATCTTGAAAAAATCAGGGAGCAATTGCAAAATATAGAGTAATTCCTATGGTTGAAGAGTTGCGGCAGCAGGGAAAGCTCATTGTGTTTTCGGCCCCATCGGGCACGGGAAAGTCGACCATTGCCAAAATGGTGCTGCAGCGTATGCACAACATCAGTTTTTCCGTATCGGCCACGACCCGACAGAAGAGGCCAGGAGAGCAGGAGGGAGTGAACTACTATTTTCTTGCGAAAGAGGATTTTGAAGCAAAGATCCTCCAGGGCGGCTTTATTGAACATGAATTCTTTTTTGGAAACCATTATGGTACCCTGGTTGAGAAAACCCGTGAGGTTATCGATCGAGGCACCAATCTCCTGCTTGATTTGGATGTAAAGGGTGCGCTGAATCTGAAGCGACTCTTTCCCGATAATTCACTGCTGCTCTTTATTAAGCCGCCGAGCATGGAGGTGTTGCAGCAGAGGCTTAAAGGGCGGGAGAGTGAAGATGAGGAGAGTATAAGAGTACGACTTGAGCGGGCCCGGCTTGAGCTGGGGTATGCTGACCGGTTTGATGAGGTGGTCGTGAACGATAATCTTGATATGACGGTTGAGGCTGTCGAGGGGCTGATCAGCAAATTTCTGTCAAAAACGTTAAAATAAAGTACAATGTCGGTTAAACCTGTTGACCTTGGCAAGTTGAGAAGTGCGCACTCGAACCTGTACGAGACGGTGGTCGCTATTTCAAAAAGAGCAAAAAGATTATATGATGAAGAGCGGGCAGAGCTTGAAGACAAGCTTCTCCCCTATAAAGAGATGATACGCAACCCGAGCAGTGAATCTGAATCGGACAAGGTTTTCCCTGAACAGATTGCCATCAGTCTTGAGTTTGAAGTTCGTGAAAAGTCGTCGCACAAGGCTGTTGCCGACTATTTTGCGCATAAATACAACTATACAGTGGAAAAACCGGTAGAAAAAAAGATTGTTCAAGTTGAAGAAGATGATGAAACTGACGGGGATTAATCAGATTACCCTTCGTGTCAATGACCTGCGCAGTGCCGAAGAATTTTATGGCGCTGTGCTTGGCCTCAAGCTCGATCATCGTGTTGGCGCAAACATTACCTACCTGCGTTTGGGCTCGGATATGCTTGTGCTTGTGAAAGCCGAAACACCCGGTTCTGCGGATGCACGCGATATTCGCGTCGATCATTTTGGATTCAGACTGGCCTCAGACGCTGAAGTGGATGCAGCAGCTCTTTATCTTGATGAGTGCGGAGTTCATAGTATTACCCGTCCAGCCCATCGCCGGGAGGGCAGAGCCTTTTTTGTCATGGATCCTGATGGCAATCTTGTGGAGTTTTATTCCATGCATGAGAGCGGAATACAGCCACAGAGTGCCGACATTGATCTCTCCTCTTCAGATGCCCTTATTGCCGCAGGCAGTCAAAAAACACCCGGAGAGAGAGACCAAAAATCACGCCGTACCCGTAAATAAGCATCGTTTAGCTCCGGTTTCCCGGGGCTTTTTATCCCCCTTTTAGGCTATTCACTAAAACAGAAACCGACAATTTTGGCGGATAGGTTACCAGCAGGTGGCCATGGTCATGTTCGCCGACAAACTCAATAAGAGTAGCTTGAAGATCAGTACATATACCGTATATTAAAGTATGAAACTCTTGCAAGCATACAAATTCCGGATTGAACCAAACGGGGAACAACAACGGCTCATGCGACGAATCGCTGGCTCGTGCCGTTACGTCTGGAACAAAGCGCTTGCAATTCAGAG
>CAIQGA010000161.1 GCA_903871235.1 uncultured Chlorobiaceae bacterium | reverse complement strand
CCTCCGACGATGCTCCCAAAAGCCTGGTAGAGCTCACGCATGAGCAAAAAAGCTCACGGAACAATTCTTGTCATTCATCATAACTCTCAATATATTCAACGAAAAGGGATGGTGCTGTTTGAGAAAAATATACCTTGACGTCTGTACCTTGTGTCGACCTTACGATGACCAGACATACACTCGGATCCGTATGGAGACCTCAGCAGTTCAATTAATTTTATCTGCTGTTGAGAGAGGCCTCTATCAATTGGTTTGGCCACCCGTACATATCAAAGAGATCGAAGCGACAACTGATGAGATAGAGCGGGCTGAGTTGATCTACTTGATAGGAAAAAATCGGAACAGTCCCATGATCAACAAGCAAGCCACAAGGAATCGGGCAGAATATTTTATGACACTTGGTCTTGGCGTAGCAGATGCGGCTCATCTGGCCTATTCTGAGTCATTTCAAGCAGAACTGATTACTTGTGATGATAAATTTGCAAAAAAAAGCAAAACCATTAACACTGCTATCTGGGTTGGTAATCCTGCAGCATTTTGCGAAAAAGAGGAGTTATTATGAGCATGACAAAATTAATGCCTGACAAAGAGCTTATCAAAAAGGTTACTGAACTCCTTTTTGAGGAACTTGGCTATACGAACGCCATCAGATTTTTGTCTCTGCCAAAAGAGGAAAAATTGGAGAGCGTCAAACGCCACCGCAACTGGCAGGACTCTCTCGACAAAGAAAAATTCTATGACGACGTTTTTCCTTCTGCTTAAATTCCGGATCTGTTAGGATGGAAAACTCTTTGTACTAACTTTCTTGTTTCGTTTCTGTCATCCACAAAAAGCGGGTTAGCGAGGCGAGGCAAGGTGTGTTTTTATTGCGACCGACTGCATCTCCGAAGGGCAAAACCTTCAGGATTGTGACTGGCTCATCAACTACGATATTCACTGGAACCCCGTGCGCATCATCCAGCGCTTTGGCCGGATAGACCGCATTGGTTCGCCAAACAATTGCATTCAGCTTGTCATTCTGCCGGAGGCAACCGTATGAAGAGTCAAGCGCTGATCGCAGCATTTGACCTGCCCGATAGCAGCCTGGTGAACCAGCGGGTACCCAAAAAGCTGCTGCTTGAAAACGGTGCGCCCACTGCCGCCGACAAACGCTCCATCAATGAGGGGATTGACGAGCTGATCTGGATTGCAGCGCTCAAGCCGGTCACTGTCGGGGTTCCCGAGTTCCGGGATGAAAGCCATGAATATCTGGAAATTGCCGTTTTGCTGCTTACCTTGTGTGACGGAGCCAAAACAACGCGACTGGTGGAACTGGTGCATCGAGCTATCCCTTATCCTGTTCTGCTTTTTATCGAACAGGGTATACGGTTATCGCTCTCTGTTGCTCACAAGCGGTGGTCTCAGAGCGAGGCTGGCAAAACAGTGCTTGAGGGCGATATTGTCTCCGTTGCGTAGTCGTGTGAAGTTGATGCGGATATTCTGGCCGATTTCCGTAACTCGCTGGCGCTCGGTCGTCAACCCCGCACCAACCTCCATGATCTCTATCAGGGTTGGCTTGACTCAATGGTGGCCCTGAATGCTGCAAGAGTTACGGGGAATTTTACCCTTGCAGAAAACGCCGAATATGCTGCTGCCCGCCGTGATGCCTTGCGGGAGTGCGGTGTGTTGCAGGAAGAGATCGGTCGTCTGCGCACTCTGGCGGTAAAAGAGAGGCAGATACCCCGGCAGGTGGAGCTGAACCTGGAGCTTAAGCGGATTGAAGCAGAACTGGCAACAACAAAACTGAAATTATGACTGAACACATAGAGGCGACCATCAAGCCGTTAACCGCAGATAATCCCGAGGCCCAATCCGCAGATATTCTGGCAGGCAATATTGAGCAGTTGAAAACGATTTTCCCTGAAGCGTTTACGGAAGGGAAGATTGATTTTGAGGTGCTCCGCCAACTGCTCGGCGGCACGGTAGAAGAGCAGGAGGAGAAGTACGGCCTTAACTGGCACGGCAAACGTAAAGCCCGGCAGCTTGCACTTACCCCATCCACCAGCACCCTGCGCCCCTGCCCGGAGGAGAGTGTGGATTGGGACACCACAAAAAATCTGATGATTGAGGGGGATAACCTTGAAGTGCTCAAGCTTTTGCAGAAGAGCTACTCCGGCAAAGTGAAGCTCATCTATATTGACCCGCCCGACAACTTCCAGGACAACATCAAAAACTACCTCGAACTCACCGGCCAGGTTGAGGGTGGCCGGAAGATCAGCAGCAACACTGAAGCAAGCGGACGGTTTCATACCGACTGGCTGAACATGATGTATCCGAGGTTGAAGCTTGCGAGGAATCTGCTGCGGGAGGATGGTGTGATTTTTATCAGCATTGATGAAAAAGAGTATTCGGCTTTGCACCTTATGTGCTGTGATATTTTTGGTGAAGAGAATATTGTTGGTACCGTCGTGTGGAAGAACGCAACGGACAACAACCCCACCAATGTGGCGATCGAGCATGAGTATTTATTTGTCGTAGCAAAGAAGAAGGATTCAATTGATACTGAATGGAAATCTTCAATTTCAGACATCAAGGATGTTCTTGTTCAAATCGGCGATGAGCTTACAGCGAAACTAAAAAAGCAAGACCTACGAAACGCATATAACGAATGGTTTTGGAAGCATAAGATAGAGCTCTGGCCACTTGACCGATACAAGTACATTGATGAGGGTGGCGTATATACCGGAAGTCAAAGCGTCCATAACCCAGGCAGAGAGGGCTACAGGTATGATGTACCCCATCCGGTAACGAAACTTCCCTGTAAACAGCCATTGATGGGTTATAGATTTCCACCGCAAACAATGGCTGAATTGATTGCAGCAGATAGAATACTTTTCGGAGATGATGAATCGAAAATTATTGAATTGAAAGTGTATGTGTCTGAATTCAAGGAGAAGCTATCCAGCTTGTTGGAATTGGATGGTAGGTTAGGAGCGTATGACTTAAAAGAAGATTTTCCTACAGAGGGAAAGGTTTTTACCAACCCAAAACCAGTTCGCCTGTATGAAGCATTTTTGCCGTTTCTTCTCAAGGATAACGGCGATCTAATCGCTGATTTCTTTGCTGGCTCTGGTGCAACCGCTAAAGCTGTTTGGAAGTTAAACTCAAAAGATTCAATTCTTCGGAAATTCTGCCTCGTTCAGCTTCCGGAGCCTTTGAATGCGAGCGATAAAGATCAAAAGGCAGCTATTCAACTCTGCGATGGACTTGGTGTTTCTCGTAATATTTCAGAAATAACAAAGGAACGCTTGCGCCGTGCAGCCCAGAAAATCAAGGATGATAACCCACTTTTCCCCGGTGACCTTGGCTTCCGCGTCTTCAAGCTTGATTCAAGTAACATCAATACATGGAAACCTGATCGCAATGATCTCGAAACAACACTTTTCAACTCCATTGAACACCTGAAGGCTGACCGCAGTGAAGCGGACATTCTCTATGAGCTGGTCTGCCTTGCTACTCATATCAGCCGTGATGAGGTTGAGCCTCTGGCTAAAGGCATTGTTGCATGGCACAAGGAGCTTGCTCCGGCAGGAGAGACGACCTCTGTTTTCCGCGATAGTGCCTTTGCTGACGATGTTGCAAAAACAAACCTTGCCGCCATTCTTCAGCAGCATGGGCTCGAAATCATCAGGAGCTTGTAGCCATGGCAAATCTGATACCGACAACTCCTCCATTAACAGGATTGCTGAATGCCTTGCGGGAACTCATTCAACAAGGACGACAGCATGCACTCCGTGCCGTGGACAGGGTGCAGGTGCAAACCTGCTGGGAGATTGGCCGCCATATCGTTGAGTTTGAGCAGGGTGGCGAGGCACGTGCTGCTTATGGCAAAAAGCTCTTGCCGCGACTGGCGGAATCGTTGACCCGTGAGTTTGGCAAGGGATTTGATGCCTCCAATCTGCGTTATATGCGACTCTTTTATAAGGCTTTTCCAATGTGTGACGCGCTGCGTCACGAATTGAGCTGGACGCATTATCGGACACTGCTGCGAGTCACGAGCAAGGAAGCCCGAATGTGGTACATGAATGAGTCCGCTACGCACAACTGGAATGTTCGCGCACTGGATCGTCAGATTGGTACACTCTACTTTGAACGGTTGTTGCTCAGCAGCGACAAGGCCAGTGTAGAGAGTGAGGCTGATGCCAATATCGCGGCTCTGCCTCGTAGCCCCCGGGAGTTTGTGCGTGACCCCGTGATGCTGGAGTTCCTTGGTCTGCCTGGCACGGGCAGGTTGTTGGAGTCAAAGCTGGAGCAGGCATTGATGGATAAGCTGCAAGCTTTTTTGCTCGAACTGGGCAAGGGCTTCGCTTTTGTTGCCCGTCAGCAGCGCATCAGTACCGAGTCACAGGACTTTTATATCGACCTTGTTTTTTACAACTATCTGCTCAAGTGCTTTGTGCTGATTGACTTGAAGACCGGCAAGCTTGTGCATCAGGATATCGGGCAGATGGACATGTATGTGCGCATGTATGACGACCTCAAGCGTGGCGAAGGCGACAACCCGACTGTCGGTATTTTGCTGTGTGAACACAAAGATCAATCCGTTGTGCGCTACTCCGTGCTGCATGAGAGTGAACAACTGTTTGCGACCCGCTACCGTCTGGTGCTGCCAACAGAGGAAGAGCTTCGTCTGGAGATCGAGCGTGAACGGGATGCAATTGAAGCCGCACGCGCACTAAAGGAAAAGGAGTGAAACTGCACTTTGAACCGAACCTTGACTATCAACTACAGGCGGTTGAAGCGGTCTGCGACCTTTTTCGCGGGCAGGAAATCTGCCGCACGGAGTTTACTGTTACCATGCCGACGACGAAAGATATGCAGTTTCCCGGCATGGAGAGTGACCTTGGGATTGGCAATCGTCTGACGCTGCTTGATGATGACCTGCTCAGGAGCCTGCATGATATTCAGCTCCGTAATGGCCTGCCGCCTTCCGGAATACTTGCTAATATTTACGGTAAGGGAGCCAATGAGCCGACCGGCGGGGAAAAGCCAATTGACCTTGTCAAGGCGGTGCGACCCATTCTGATTATTGATGAACCGCAAAGTGTGGATGGTGGTCTTTCCGGTGCTGGCAAAACAGCGCTCGATGCCATGAACCCGCTCTGTACCCTGCGTTACTCGGCTACGCATGTGGACAAGCACCAGATGGTTTATCGTCTTGATGCGGTTGATGCGCACGACAAG
This sequence comes from uncultured Chlorobiaceae bacterium, assembly GCA_903871235.1. Classification (GTDB taxonomy): domain Bacteria; phylum Bacteroidota; class Chlorobiia; order Chlorobiales; family Chlorobiaceae; genus Chlorobium. Next base: position 1,526 of record CAIQGA010000161.1, on the reverse strand, counting down.
GGGCTGGTGAAACAGATTGAGGTTGCTGCCGCTACGGTGGAAGATGCCTTCAACAAGCCATACCTTCGTCTCTTGAAGGTCGAGAACAAGCGGGGCAGGATATCCGCACTCGTTGAACTCGACAAGCTGACGGCCAGCGGTGTCAGGCGAAAAGAGGCTGTTGTGGTTGATGGTGATAATCTTGAAATGGTTACCAGCCGGGCGATCTATGCTGATTGCTCTATCGGTGAAATCCGTGTTGAAAAGGGCAAGGAATTTATGGAGTTGCGCTTTCCTGGTGGTGAGCAGTTCCTGAAACCTGGTGAGGCGTATGGAGATGTGGATGCTCTTGCCGTTCAGCGCCAGATGATCCGCCACACCATCAAGGAGCATCTCGACAAGGAGCTGCGTCTGCGCCCGCAAGGCATCAAGGTGCTTTCGCTCTTCTTTATTCAAGGTAAAAGCATTGAGAAACTAATTGATTGCCTTCGGTCAAAGTGTATTGTCTGATTAGTATTGATCCTCTCGGTATTTTCGGCGCAAAGCATAACCTGCAGGAGGTTGACAACCCAGAAGCTGGCAATGACGAAAGCGAAACCACATAACCCCCCCCCCCCGACATCCATGCCTGTAACCCTCAGTTTCATTCCCGAAAAAGGCCACCTCATGCTCCCTATCGGCGGCAGGATGGCTCTTATCGATACCGGTTCCCCGACCAGTATTTCTTCTCTTCCATTCGACTTTGGCGGTACCCTTCACACTCCGCCCAGTCAAATGATGGGCCTTACGACAAAGGAATTAGGTGATCTTGCGGGTATCCAAATCGATATCCTCATCGGTTGCGACATCCTTTCAGAGTACAAAATCAGGATTCGCTGGCAGGAGCATTGTATTGATATAGGCAACGACACGCCGGACGGTACCACCGTCGATCCTATGGAATCGATGATGGGGTGCCCGGTTTTCCCTCTTCAAATAGGTAACCGAGAAACAAAGGCGATATTCGACACAGGGGCTCATCTCTCCTACATCTCCCCAGCACTCATCGCCGGAATCCCACAGTCAGGAGAAAAAGAGGACTTTCACCCGATTAACGGCCACTTCACCGCTCCGACCTATAACGTCGAAACTACCCTTGGTGGTAAAAACTTTACGATGGTGTACGGAACGCTTCCTGGTCTGCTCGGTATGTCTACCGATATGGCCATGAGTATGAGTGGTTCCTCCGCCGTCATAGGCACTCAACTTCTTGAGTACTTTGACTGCACACTCTCTTGGAAGGAGGGCACAATATCATGGAGCCCAAACAAATAACATGCAAAATCACTATTTAGAAACAACTTCACAACGACCATTTTCCAATAGTTACTGGGTCACCAACACTCTCCTCGCAGGCGAATATCCGGGTGCTCTTGATCCGGCATTGGCTGAGGCAACCCTCCGACGATGCTCCCAAAAGCCTGGTAGAGCTCACGCATGAGCAAAAAAGCTCACGGAACAATTCTTGTCATTCATCATAACTCTCAATATATTCAACGAAAAGGGAT
>CAIQGA010000160.1 GCA_903871235.1 uncultured Chlorobiaceae bacterium | reverse complement strand
GACGGCACGCGCATCGTTTCTGGTTCCGGCGATAACACGCTCAAGCTCTGGGATGCGCACTCTGGCACCTGCCTCATGACCCTCTCCGGCCATTCCGGCTGGGTTTATGCTGCGGGATTCAGCCCGGACGGTACGCGCATCGTTTCCGGTTCCCTCGATAACACGCTCAAGCTCTGGGATGCGCACTCTGGCACCTGCCTCATGACTATGGCATATCTGCCGGACAACGAAACCGCTTCGTGGAGTGAAAAGGAGCTGAAGCTGCTTTCGGCATCGAAGGACGCATGGCGGTGGATTGGCTTTTCCAATGGTAATCAACGCCTGCCAATCGAGTTGCTCGACGATACGGATACTTCAGGAGCAAGAACGTTCCAATGATTACGAAGAACGCAAGCTCAATCCCTTTCCGCTGCCACTTACGGATCAATGCCCTCTCAAATTAGCCTGTTATAAAGCCTGAGTCAACAACGCCGCTCCAAAAACCCCGGCGCTGTCGCCAAGCAACGGCCTTAGCAGGGGAGTGCGTAGTTCGCTGTTAAAGAGGTGCCTCTCAATGGCCTGAACCGCCTGCGGTGAATACAACTGCTCTACATGGCCCACGCCGCCTCCGATAATACAGCAATCGGGATCGATAATATTGATGACCGTGGCGAGCGCTTTGCCAAAATAAAAGAGCAGCCTTTGAATGGTTTCTGCCGCAGCTCCATCCGAGGCGCAATCTGAAGCAATCTGCTCAAGCGTCTTGAAGCTACCGCTCAACTGCTGATAATAACGCTCAAGTGCCGGTCCGGAGAGAACCGTTTCGACGCAGCCCTGCTTGCCGCAATAACAAAATTCACCGTCAGGAATGAGCTCATTGTGCCCCCACTCTCCGGCAATGCCATGTGTGCCACGGCGGGCTTTTCCGCCACAAACAATGCCTCCACCCACACCGGTTCCGAGAATAATGCCAAATGCGAGCTTTGAGGGGTCACGCATGAGTGATGCGCCTGCGCCCAACATGGACTCAGCCAGAGCAAAGCAGTTTGCATCGTTTTCGAGCACAATGACTCTTTTGAGGAGCAGCTCAAGATCATCTTTCAGGTTGCGGCCGTTGAGGCAGACAGTATTAGAATTTTTCATGACTCCTTGCACGGCATCATAGCGTCCGGGAGTTCCGATGCCGATCAATGAAGGGGGCGCAATACCGGATTCGAGAGAGATCATCTCAATCAGACTCCTGATACGCTCAAGAATATGGCTGTAACCTCCAGAGGCCTCGGTAGCGATTCTGCGACGAATCACTGGCTTCATGGTCTGCAAGGTGACCACCGCCTCAATTTTGGTGCCACCAAGGTCTATACCCCAGTAATGTTCACCCATGACTGCGACTCTCTTTGCGCATCAGACGGGGCTGGAGGATATTTTTCAAGAGCCAGGAAAAGAGGATATAGACGAGGATCGCGCTGCTGACCCCAATCACCATGCCAGCAAGAACGTCACCAGGGTAGTGAACGCCGACATAGACCCTCGAAAAGGAGATGGCCAACGCAAAGAGAATCATGATACCGGTAAAGAGCTTTTCGACAAGCACGCCGCGATGAAAAAAAATCCAGGTCACCGTTGCCGCAGCCGTAGAATTTGCTGCATGAGAGGAGGCAAAGGAATAACTGTGCGGCTGGCTGATAAGCAGGCGAACGTGGTCGAGGGCAAAGCAGGGCCGGATACGATGAACAAGCGGCTTGAACATGCCTGAAGCTACAAAATCAGCAAGGCCAACCGCCAGAAGGGCAAGAAAAAGAACCAAAAAGCCATTTTTTCCCTTTCGGGCAACCATGAATAGGGCGGCAAGAAAAAAAACGGGCCATGAGAGGCGCCCGTTGGTCAGAAAGACCATGAATTCATCGGTTACAGGATGAACCAGATGAAGGTTCAACAACCGAAAAAGCCACACATCCAACTGCTCAATGGGCGCCATCATCGTACCTACTTTCTCGCTCCCCCTTTTTTCTGCTTCCTTGCTGAACCGGCAGGGGCAAGGCCAAGATTTACTTGCGGCATGTCGGCAGCAGTGGTGGTCTTGTTGATATAATACTGCTGCGCAACACTGAAGATGTTGAACATCAGATAGTAAAGACCAAGACCAGCAGGCATGTTGTTGAAAAAGAGCAACATCATGGCAGGGAACATGTACATCATCACCTTCATCTGTTCATTGCTCTGCGTCGTCGGAGTAATTTTCTGCTGCAAATACACCGTCACGGCCATAAGAATAGGGAAGACCGCAATATGGCTCCCATACATGGGGATGGCGAAACCAAAATCGAAAATCGAATCGGGCACCGAAAGATCTTTTGCCCAGAGAAAGCTGTGCTGGCGGAGCTGGATCGACGAACGGAAAACGTAGAACATGGCAAAGAGTAATGGCATCTGTAGCACTACGGGCAAACAGCCTCCAATCGGGTTTACTCCAGCCTCCTTGTAAATCCGGCCCAGCTCGCTTTGCAGCTTTGCGGGATTATCCTTGTACTTCTCCTGAAGCTCCTTGAGAGCGGGCTGCAGGGCCGACATCTTTTTCATCGACTTCGTCGAAGCCATTGAAAGGGGATAGGTGACCAGCTTGATGAGGAAGGCAAAAATAATGATGATAAGACCATAATTGCCGACAAAGCCATTCATCCAGTTGAAGACCGGCAAAATGATATATTCGGCAAAAGGCCTGGTAAGCCAATCCCAGCCGAAGTCCATGATTTTTTCCAAATTGACCTTTTGTGCCTTGACAATATTGTAATCAAGCGGCCCAAGATAGAGGCTGAACTTGTCATCAATCACACCACTGGTTACGGGAACGGCCATCTTCAACGCAGCAAGGTAATTCTCATAATCGTTGCCCGTCTCTCTTTTTCCGTCGAGGTAAATTCCGGCTGAACGTCCGTGAGGAATCAGCGCAGCCACAAAATACTTGTTCCGAACACCAACCCACTGAGCCTCACCTGACTGCTCTTCACGGTAGCTCTGGTTTTCCTTGCTTGCATCAAGCTTTACCAGGCTTCCGCCAAGGTATGCACTGGCCAATGCGCTCTGCGCTTCATCCGGACGGTTTTTTTCTGAATAGGGCACACCACCATCCCACTGCAACTGGTACTCATTTCCTGCAAGTGCATTGGCAAATCCAGTCAGCTTGACATCATAATCTACCTTGTAACTGTCTCCGGCAAAACCGTAGAGAATATCAATAGCCTGCCCGGGGGCAACATCAAGGTGGTAACGAACCACATAACTCTCTTTGCCAGTGATGGTACGAAGGGTATCGAGCGTGACATTGCTGAAATAGAGATCGCGGGTATCAATTCTCTTGCCCTCACGGGTAAGAAAAAGCAGCGAAAGTGCGCCGTTTTTCCCGTTGCTGACAAGATCAAACGGACGACGATTGCCATCCAGATGCTTTTTAAGTACAAGAGACTTCAGTGTGGCACCCTTTGAAGAGAGTGTTGCCTGAAAAAGATCATTATCAACCTTCAGCACTTTTTCCTCTCCACCAGAAGAGGCGGCAAAAAGACCAAAAGTATCAGCCGCAGAAACTGGTACGACCGTAGGTTGCGGCACCACCTGCTCAGTTTTCACAACTGTGGCTGGCGGCACCTGTTTTTTATCCGGCGACATAAACTGAAGCCAGACCATCATGATCACGGCAATAATTGCAAGGCCGGTTATTGAATTTCTATCCATTACCACTCTCTTTAATTTTACGAGAAAAGTTTTTTTTGTTTACAGATACAGGAGGAACCGGGTCAAATCCCCCTTTTGAAAAGGGATTGCACCGAAGAATACGCCAAACTGTTAGCCATGACGCATAAAAAAATTGATGCTGCTGAAAGGCTTCGAGCGAATAACTGGAACAGGTGGGAAAATATTTGCAGGACGGGCCAAACAATGGCGACAGAAAGGCCCGGTAAAATTTTATCAGCACTATCGGTACCTGATTGAAAAACTTCAAGCTACTCATGCTCTTCATATCTTCTTTATCCGGTAAAAAAACTCGTTACCTCATCTTTGAGCCAACCAGTCAGGGTTCAGGAAAGAATCATACCTGCCATTAACCCCCTGATCTCCTCCCTGAATGCTTCAAGGTTCGGGAAAGTCTTTCGTCTGCCCATATACAGAAAAGCAACGCAGAGCATTTCACTGGCACTCCCTTCATGCTCGCTCTTTGCTCTACTCTCTGCCAATGGCTTCTCAAGCCGGTAAGCCTCTCTCATCATTCTCTTGACCCTGTTGCGCTGAACAGCAGAAGGGACTGTTTTTTTACTCACCGCGAACAAAATTGCTGGAACTCCCTGAAAAAAACTGTTTTCAAGCGTAAGGGAGGCATACACAATTCTTAAAAAATTACCTTTCATACTTCTTCCTGTCTTGAAAAGAAGTGAAATCGGCGCCTTTTTTCTCAAAATCTCATGCTTGCCGAGAGAATGCACGCGCAACTTGCTCAAAACCGGAAGAGAGCATTGTTTTTTGATTCTGGTACTCTCACAGCCAGCCTATTGACCTGCCGTACCCATTGCGCTGCTTACTGAAAGCGAGTGACGCCCTTTGGCTCTTCTTGCTGACAGCACTTTTCGGCCATTCTTGGTCGACATTCTCTCACGGAATCCATGCTTGTTCCTTCTTTTTCTATTCCGCGGCTGATAGGTTCTTTTCATCGCTTAAAGCTCCACACTTGTTTATGTACGTTCAAAATTACAGGGCGCGCAATTTAACACAATGAACAATCATTAACAAATGGTTCTACTCCCTGGCCGCGTTTCAGGCAAGGACAACACGCTTTTGACGCAGAAAACAAGGCAAAACACAAGGCACCCTCCACAAGTTATCCACACTGTTGATAACTTGTGGACAAAAAAACCAGGCCCCCGAAAAACCCAAATGGGACGCCAGCCAAAAAGAATCAACACATGTTGACTACTCGATCGGCTACTCATAGTAAGATAAATAAAAAAAATAACTTAAACTGTTGAAAACTACCCTCTGACCGCACCTCCCATACAACGGATTTTTAACAAAGGAAATTGTTTTTTGTCCACATAAAAAACTAACTTGTACACAGTGAATGTTGACAGGGTTCATCGCATCAACCCTTACTCCTCAAATCTTCGTTTTTTATGCTTGAAGTTACGTTGAAACCATCTCAAGAAAACCCGCAGCCAAAACCTTTGAAAAGCGCAGCTATGGAGCAGCAAGTCTGGGATGCCTGCCTTAACGCCATCAAGGAAAAAATAAATCCTTTGGCATTCAAGACCTGGTTCTTTCCAATCAAGCCGCTGAGTTTTTCAGGGAGTGAACTGACCATTGAAGTTCCAAGCCAGTTTTTTTATGAGTGGATAGAAGAAAATTATTCCTCTTTTTTAAAGCTTGCCCTTAAAGATGTGATTGGGCCTGATGCAAAATTGATGTATTCAATTGTCATGGATAAATCACAAGGACAGCCGGTTACTATAGAATTACCGCACCAGAATGCCATGAACGGTGATTTTATCGCTGCCAGTCGAGCTACAGAGAGGCAAACCAAAAGCACTGAAGAATTTGAAAGAAATCTCGCCCGCTTTGAAACACACTTGAATACCAAGTACACGTTCGACACCCTTATTCGTGGAGATTGCAACTCACTTGCTTTTGCCGCATCAAAATCAGTTGCGCAAAGTCCCGGACTCAACGCATTTAATCCACTCGTTATCTACGGCGGGGTAGGACTTGGTAAAACACACATGATGCAGGCAGTCGGCAACAGCGTTCGTGAAAACAGGCTTTCGGAAAGAGTACTCTATGTCTCCAGCGAAAAATTTGCCATCGACTTCGTCAACGCCATTCAAAACGGCAAAATCCAGGAATTCTCCTCTTTTTACCGCTCAATTGACGTCCTGATTATCGATGATATTCAATTTTTTTCAGGCAAGGAAAAAACACAGGAGGAAATTTTTCATATTTTTAACACTCTCCACCAGTCAAACAAACAAATTATCCTCTCGGCAGATCGCCCGATTAAAGATATCAAAGGCATTGAAGACCGCCTTATATCACGCTTTAACTGGGGCCTTTCAGCAGATATTCAACCTCCTGACTATGAAACACGCAAAGCTATCATCCTCAGTAAGCTCCATCAAAGTGGAGTGAATCTTGATGAGGCTGTCATAGAATTCATTGCAACCAATGTTACTGAAAATGTAAGGGAGCTTGAAGGGTGTATTGTGAAACTGCTCGCAGCTCAATCTCTTGATAACAGGGAGATTGACCTTCAGTTTACAAAATCAACACTAAAAGACATTATCCGACATACAACCAAGCGGTTAACACTTGATACAATCGAAAAAGCGGTCTGCTCATACCTTTCCATAACACCAAATGACCTTAAAGGAAAATCAAAAAAAAAGGAGATCGCCGTAGGGCGCCAGATTGCGATGTATCTCTCAAAGCTTATGACCGACTCATCACTCAAGACGATTGGTCTGCATTTCGGAGGAAGAGACCACTCCACAGTAATTCACGCTGTTAACACCATCACCAAAAAAGTTGACACCGTGGCAGATGAACGAAAAAAAATAGAAGAGATTAAAAAACGAATCGAAATTCTCTCGATGTAAGTATCCTTGTGTATAAGGTGTTGGTTGGTTGTGGATTTAATGTTGACAACGCGCAAGTTACCAACATAACAACAAACCAGGAAAAGGTATCAACAAACCTCAAACAACACAGGATGGCACAAACACACAAGTAGTCAACAAGTAATGTGCTGGCAGCACCCTTGGTAAGTAGTTTTTTTAAGGGGAGTTGCTAAAAAAAATGCCGAGGTTGTCCAGATATCCACACAGTCAACAACAACAACAATTTTTTTATAAATATTATTAAATAGCTAAAGTTGGAGCAGATGAAATTAACCTCTTCAATCCGTCAATTACAGGATGCCATTGGTAAAGTTGCCCAGGCGATACCTGCAAAAGCCATCGATGCCCGTTTTGAAAATGTTCACTTATCCATTGAGTCTGGCAGCTTGACTCTGTTTGCTACTGACGGTGAACTTTCAATCACTGTAAAAAGTGATGTCGAGACATCTGATACAGGAAATATTGGTATCAAGGCCAAGACCTTGCAGGATTTTCTCAGGAGCATGTATGATACTGCGGTAACTTTTGTTATTGAGCGCCAGGAAATCAGTGACCATGGAACACTCCATATCACGACAGATAAAGGCAAGTATAAAATACCCTGTCAATTTGAGAGTAAGCAGGAAAAGCATGAAAAAAGCTACGATATCTCTCTTGAACTTGCTACAAATGAATTGCTTGATCTGATTCAGAAAACCATTTTTGCCTGCAGCATTGATGGCATGAGGCCTGCAATGATGGGTGTGCTCTTTGAACTTGAAGGTAGTGTTCTCACAGCAGTCTCTACTGACGGGCATCGGCTTGTACGTTGCAGAAAAAGTTTGTCGTCAGATATTGCTGAAAAACAGAAAATTGTCATACCGGCAAGAGTTCTCTCTATTTTGCAGAAACTTGCCCAGCATGAATCCATTACCATGCAGCTTGATTCTGAGCGTCGGTTTGTACGTTTTGTTGTTGGAAATATTGTGCTTGATGCGTCATTGATTGTTGAACCTTATCCTAACTATGACGCAGTTATTCCTGTAGAACATGACAAGCACCTGATCATAGATCGTTCAACAATTTATGATTCTGTGCGACGTGTTGGCCGTTTTTCAAGTATTGGCGATGTTAAAATGGTGATTGAGGGTGAACTTCTCAGGGTGATGGCTGAAAATACCAATGAAGGGGAAGCTGCACAGGAGGAGTTACCATGCATCTATGAAGGTGAAAATATTACCATAGGTTTTAATTCAAAATTTATTGAGGCTGCTCTTGCGCATCTTGATGACAGTGACATTCGTATCGAGCTGAAAAGCCCGACGACTGCGGTGATTTTCAAGCCGCATAAAGTTGAAGAGGATGATAAATTGATTGTTCTGGTGATGCCGGTTAGAATCAATAACTGAAGTGTTAAGGGATTGTATTGAGATTACAGAGTATAAAGTACAGGAACTTTAGAAATCATCAGTTATTAACCTTTAAGCCTGATGATGGTATTACCCTCATTCATGGCCTGAACGGTTCGGGAAAAACCTCTATTCTTGAAGGTATCCATTATTGTGCGCTGACCAAAAGCCAGGTCAGCGCTACTGATAATGAATGTCTTCGTTTTGCATCCGATTATTTTACGCTCAATGGGAATTTTTTCAGTGAAGCTGATTCCTTAAACACTGTAAAAGTAGTGTATGAAAGAGGAGGTGAAAAACAGATTATTGTTGATAACAGTGAGGTAAAACCCTTTTCGCGCCATATTGGCCGGATTCCTTGTATCACCTTTTCACCATCCGAAATCGTTATTGTAAACGGAGCACCTGCTGAACGAAGGCGTTTTATTGATACTCTTATCAGTCAGAAAGAGAGGAAATATCTGGATGATTTGCTGGCATACAGAAGAGTTTTGCAACAAAGAAACGCTCTGCTTGCACAGTTATATTCTGGTATTAATGTTCATAAAGATATGCTTTTACTCTGGACTGAAACTCTTTCAAAGCTTGCAGCATCCATTGTTTATGCACGAGTGCAGTTTTTGATACCATTTTTCCATCACTTTCAGGCACTGTACGAGCAATTTTCAATTGATGAAACTCCTTCTATACGTTATCGCTGTTCATTGGGGACTATCAGTAATGATACCTCTCTTGAGCTTCTTACTACACTTTTTCTTACAAAATATGAAGAGACGAGAAAACAGGAAATATTGAGAGGACAAACCATGATTGGTCCTCATCGTGATGATTTACTCTTTTTGCTTCAAGACAAAGAGATAAAAAAATATGCTTCACGGGGTCAATTGCGCACATTTCTCATTTCTCTCAAGCTTGCTCAATATCGGTTGTATCATGAAACTCTTGAAGAAAAACCTCTTTGCCTGTTTGATGATATTTTCAGTGAACTGGATGCGTCACGTGTATCTGATATTTTCAGTATACTTGAAACATGCGGGCAAACGATCATTACTTCGGCCGAAAAAAAGGGGGAGGGGAAGGTAATGATTCTCTCTATGGAGTCGCTGAAACATATCAGGGAGTAGAAGGCGTGTCGAGAACTAAAGATCCAAAAAAAATATCAGATGTTGTTGGTGATCTGTGTCAGGTTTTGGGAATGACCGAAGCATATCATCAGTACAAAACAGTGCAGATCTGGCATAGTGTTGTCGGTGAGGTAATTTCATCGGCAACAACTATTGAACGTTTTTCCGGTGGAGAGTTGTTTATACGGGTAAAAAATCCAGCATGGAGAATGGAACTCAATTTTCGCAAGCAGGATATTCTTGCCAGGCTGAATAACTCCCTTACAGGGACAATGGTAAAAGAGATTATTTTCAGATAAGAAGGAGCGTCATGGATTATGACGCTCCTCATTATCAAGAGAAGGAAACTTCAAAGAGAGCAACTGAGTTGGTTCATCTCAATCATTTTGTCAGCATAGGCTTTTCCAAACGCGATACATTTTTCAAACTCCGGCTCATGGGGTTTGAATTTCACCGCAATACTTTGTTCAAAGACCTTCAGTTTGAGCATGGTAAAATTGCTCTCTATCATGCGCACGGCCTCACCACTCCAACCATAAGAGCCAAATGCAGCAGCAAGCTTTCCTTTGTCGCGTATAGGATTGATTGTTGCAAAAATCTGGTAAATCTGTGGCAGTATATTCTGGTTGATTGTTGGTGATCCTACAATGATACCAGTGCAGTGGGCGATTTTTTCTTCAAGTTTTGATGGGTGAATAGCTTCGATGTCACAGATATCAATCTTGAAATCACATGACTGTCGAAGCCCTTCCGCAATCTTTTCGGCCATCAATGTTGTGTTTTCGTAGGCCGAGACATAAGCGATCAGGATATTCTTTTCCTGTGGAAGAGCGATGGCAGTTGTTGCATACTTTTGTGACAGATCAACGTATTTTTTCCAGTTTGATCTCAAAATCGGACCATGACCAGGGCAAATTATCTTGATATCGAGTGGCTTGATTTTTTCAATCGCCTGCAGCATGTATTTGCTGAATGGCTTCAGAATGGTATCAAAATAGTAGGTAAAAGAGTCATCAAAATCACCGACAAGGTCATCAAATACCCCTTCATTGCAGAAATGGGAGCCAAATGAGTCACAGGTGAAGAGTATACGGTCTTCCTCAAGCCATGTGTAGATGG
>CAIQGA010000159.1 GCA_903871235.1 uncultured Chlorobiaceae bacterium | reverse complement strand
GCACCAAAGCCATCATTGATCAGCACTGATACTGTATGACTGTAGTAGTTTGCAACAATCAAATCAGCATTGCCATCTCCATTCACATCCGCCGTCGTGACTGAATATGGATAGCTTCCTGTATTGTAATCGACATTGTCAGCAAACGAAAGCGCATCCGGCTGGAAAATAACCGGAGCATCCGGCACCGGCGTAACCGTCACGGTAGCCTGAACAGGTGTGGAAGATTCCATGCCGCTGTTATCCTTTGCTACAACTGCAAAGGCACTCAACTCTCCATCGAGATTAGCCGCAGGACTCCAAAAAACATGATGCGTTGCATCAATGGTGTTGTTCGTCCAGCCGTTGAAAGCGGTGGCCGAGGCAGCATCACTTCCAATACGAAGCGTACCGTTACTGACACTCTTCACCACAAAAGCATCAACCGTGCCATCAACGTCCGCTTCGTTCCCCTGTGCCAGAAGATCCGCAAAGGTGACTTCAGCAGTTCCTGTATCTTCATTGATCGAGCCAAACGAACCGCTGAATGAGGTGAGTGTCGGTACGGCATGAACCGTGACGGAAGTCTGAACAGGTGTCGCCGATTCAGCGCCGTGATTATCCCGCGCAACGACCGTAAAGGCATCAATCGTACCCGAAGAACCGACTGAAGGGCTCCAGTAGGCTTGATGCGTCGCATCAATGACATAATTGGTAAGCGCACTGTAAGGTGCCGCTACGTCAGCATTAAAGCCGATTCGGAGAGTGCCTGTTGTGATTGCCTTGACCACAAAGGAATCAACCGTGCCATCGGCGTCCGCTTCATCTCCATGAGCTTTAAGATCATCCAGAGTTATTACCAGTGCTGCGCTATCGCTTGTCTCGCCAAGCACACCATCGAACCCATTCAGCGTCGGAGCTGCGTTATCACCTTCATAGGTGTCCGAAACAGAGAGATAGAGCTTGTAGGAACCAGTGTTCCCTGAACTGTAGGTGGTTGCGCGAATAACATCGCCAGCCATATAAGACCAGACCAGGAATGAATCACTACCGACTCCGCCATCATCATCAGCAGCATAAATTGAACCATTGCGCTCCACCATCAGATAGTCATCAAATGCCGAATTACCCTGATAGACGGCAACCAGGGTACCATTTGCGACACCGGTCAGCTCATAACGATCCCAGTAACACCCTGATCGATCCGGATTAAGGGAATCTGCAGTATCAAGAATCCCGCTTTTAACCGTCGGGAAGTTGTACCCGCCATAACTGAAGACGAACTGAGACGTCGTAAAATCGTAAGAGGTGGAACCTGCATAGCTGTTTCCCGCAAGGTCAGTCACACTGCTGTTATCCAGAGTGACAAAGTAATGGGTACCGATCGCAAGATCAGCGGTCGGGTTGAGTGTGAACGAAGTGCCGTTTACGCTGACAGCAATTGTGCCCTCTGCGGTGCTTGCCACAACCTGACCTGTTGCAGAGCCGCTATGGATTTCAATTGCGCCACTGCCAGACTGAATATCCTCACTGAAAGTCAAAACGATGTTGCTCGAAACAGAAACTCCAACAGCTTCATCTGCCGGAGTGACTGAAACAAGTGTCGGAGCTATGGTATCAGGCGTTGTAAAATCATATTCGATAGCACCTTCATAGCTGTTCCCCGCAAGATCCTTTACACTGTCAGTATCAAAAGTGATGAAATAGTGCGTATCACTGGCAAGATCATCCGTCGGATTAATGGTCAACATCTTGTCGGTAATTGAGATGTTCTCGCTCTTTGCGACGTCAAAATGTTCGATGACCGGGCCATCAGCACTGCCGATGTGGATAGATATGAAACCTTCGCCTCTCTGAATAGCTTCATCGAAAGTCAGCATAATGTCGCTACCGACAGCAACACCCGTGGCGGCATCTGCCGGACTGAAGTCGGTGACTATGGGGCCAGCGATATCTCTTATTCCATCTGCAAACTGGACGTTCTCAATTGAAGTGATAACGTCAGTTCCATCGCGCCCCTCCACGTTGTCTGTTATGGTAAAACTTGATGATTCAACATCTCGAGTGATGGTGTACTCGACATAATTTCCGCTGAATATGACCGTATCACTGCCATTTTCTCCATCAACCCAATCGTTGCCCGCTCCGCCGATGATAGTGTCGTTGCCTTGATCGCCGTAAATATTATCATTACCAGCACCGGCATAAATCAGATCGTTGCCGGCATTGCCATAGATATTGTCATTAAGGCTGTAAACGCCTTCCTTATCGTAAGTAAATCCTATTGACCAGGGCACCGTCTGTGTCGGTGTACCAATCAAGTGCAACGTATAAGCGCCACCCGTCTGGTTAATGATATCAGCAGCGTTTACGGTAAAGCTGCTCACCATTTGCTCCGTATCATGCCAGAGTTCAAGGCCCTGACTGGCCAGATTCGCAAGCTCCTGATCGGTAAATGTTACCGTGCCACTCTCAAAAAACTGATCAGCGCCGAGGGTATAGATCGGTTGGGATTCAAAATAAACATAGGCCGACTGACTGCCTTTCCACGGATTTGCGGCTGCAAGTGCATCTGCATCAATAGTATCATCAAACTCTGTGCCTGTTATGTTGTTACTTGACCAGGGAGAAGAAACCGGAGAGAACTGGACCGTTAAATCAAACCACCCATCATAAAAAGAGAGATGCTCTATTCCGGTAAGCGTATCGATACCATCCGGCGAACCATCGCGGGTATCGGCCACCGTCCAGACGCCATCATGGTTGGTTATCGTGTAATTCGCCCTGTTGCCGTCATACGCAGCCGTGTCACCGCCCGATCCTCCCTCTCCCCTTGAGTAATTATTCACTTGCGTATCGCTGCCAGCTCCACCATCAATGGTATCGTCACCCGCTCCTCCATAAATGTAATCATTACCAGCACCGGCATAAATCAGATCGTTGCCGGCATTGCCATAGATATTGTCATTAAGGCTGTAAACGCCTTCCTTATCGTAAGTAAATCCTATTGACCAGGGCATTTCCGTCTGTGTCGGTGTACCAATCCAGTGCAACGTATAAGCGCCACCCGTCTGGTTAATGATATCAGCAGCGTTTACCGTAAAGCTGTTCACCATTTGCTCCGTATCATGCCAGAGTTCAAGGCCCTGACTGGCCAGATTCGCAAGTTCCTGATCGGTAAATGTTACCGTGCCACTATCAAAAAACTGATCAGCGCCAAGGGTATAGATCGGTTGGGAGTCAAAATAAACCCAGGCAGAGTCGCTGCCTTTCCACGGATTTGCGGCTGCGAGTGCATCGGCATCAATAGTATCATCAAACTCTGTGCCTGTTATGTTGTTACTTGACCACGGGTAAGAAGCCGGCGAGAATTGGACGGCCAAATTTACCCCGTCATCATTAAAGGAGAGATGCTCGATTCCGGTAAGCGTGTCTGTACCATCCGGCGAACCATCGCGGGTATCAGCAACCGTCCAGACGCCATTATGGTTGGTTATCGCGTAATCCTCCCTGTTGCCGTTATACTCCGCCGTGTCGTGACCCGCTCCGCCATCAATGCTGTCGTTACCGCTATTACCGTAGATATAGTCATCGCCAGCACCGGCATTGATCGAGTCGTTACCTTCATTACCATCAATGTAATCATCGGCTGTGGTTGCATTGTTTTCCACACCAAGGGCATCGGCATTAATAGTATCATCTTTGACAGTACCATAAATCGAGTTTTCCCCTTGGCCACTCCAGAAGAATACGTCGGCAAACTGGACAGGATCAACTTCATAGTGTGTCGTGCCTGAAACAAAATGGAAGGCTTCGATAAACTCAGTAGAGAATGACGTTGCACTCTCCCCTGACCATAAGGTCATATCTACCCAGTCGGAATAGAACTGGAACTCGCCAAGATCTGCAACCGTGCTATCGGCACCAGATGTCCCCTGAAGCAGATACACCGCCCCGCTCTTCACAAGCTCCAACTTGCTGTATCCGTCACCAACATTGAGTGTCAAGATATCGTAACCGGTATCTCCCCATACATACCACAGATTGCCGAGATTGGCCACATCGAGGGAAATCTCGTCATTCCAGGGTGTACCATCTATATAATAACCGCCTCCTACGCTCTCATCAAAGAAGGTTTGAGGCACAAGATTGATACCGAAAGAGCCACCATTCTCTACTCTCTCGGCATTGCTAAGTACCATAATTGCCACCGTTTCATAAAATATACCATCATCATAAACCCTGTCGATCCGGAATGAGGCATCCGCCACTTTCGTAATCTGATACAGATCAACCATCGAATCCTCCCCCATCATCATCGCGGCAGATGGGTAGGAGTATGCTCCAATATGCAGCACCCCCGCTGCGTCGAGCCGGGAAGAATAACCCATGCCATTCATTGAGAGATGCAGGGTATCATAACCGTCACCAGCATCAACCACATCATGGCCGCCTCTCCACTCGATATAATCGTTGCCCGCACCGGCATTGATGCTGTCGTCCCCGATGGTTCCGGTCACCCAGTCAGCGCCACTTGTCCCCTCTCCACCAGTCACAACGGTCATCGGTATGAGCAAATTGCTCATAGTATTCATATTTCCAACCTGCCAGGCATGGGCCTGGGCATCCTGGCCAACAAGAAGTTCTGCCGGTATCTCAACAAGCAGTTTGCCGCCACCATAAGGATTGAGCCCATACCAATATCCATTTGCATCCGTTCCATTCATGGGAATAATCAGATGCGAACCATCCAGCGCAAGTTGGCTGACGTCGAGCGTAACCGTCTGCAGATAACCAAACACATCTGCAGCCACAACCGTAAGCTGACCGGAGAGGGCAAGCTCCGGTGACTGTACACCGATATCGAAGCTCAGCTCATTGTTCGAGAGGCTGTCTGGCGCGAAATCAAGGGAGACCGCACCGGAAACAAAGCGGAAGGCTTCGATATCTGTGACAGTAAATGAATGGGCGTTCGCACCTGTTCCAAGGGTCATTATTGCACCATTGCCATTCGGCAGTGGCACAGCCTGGCCAAGCTCAACAACACTGCCATTAGAAGTCAGGGTGCCCTTCAGGATCTCGGCCACTCCATTATTGACGAGTTCCAGTTTACTGTAACCCGAACCGACATTAAAGACCAGAGTATCGTGACCGGCATCTCCCCAAACCTGGATCAGATTTCCAACATTGGCCGCATCGAGGAAAATCTGATCATCCCAGGGCGTGCCACCCACGTACTGCCCATTTCCATAATTCACCTGAAACTGATGAACCTGATCGCCGAATCCCATCGACTCGGCATTGCTGAGGTTCATTGTTGACTCGACCGTCGTGCCATCACTCCCCAACTTATCAATCTGGAATGAGCTGTCTGAATTTTTTGTAATGTGATACACATCAAGTGAAGTATTCGTCTGCGATCCAATGTGAAGCACTTTCTTGTCGTCAAGCCAGTGAAAAGCATTCGTGCCATTCTGCCAGTACGTATCATTCACTGGCAGGTTCACACTGTCATAACCACCACCCCCGTCCACCGTATCATTACCGCCTGACCATTCAATCAAATCATTGCCCCCGCCCGCGTTGATACTCTCACTCCCCGCCGTTCCAGTCACCCAGTCAGAACCATTTGTGCCTGAACCGGTAGGAACAACAGTCATCGGCGACAAAGAGAGTCCACCATTGTTCATGTAATTCATCTCCCATGCTTTGACGATGGGATCGGGTTGCCCCACAATGCCGGAAGGCAGATTCACCAGCAGTCTGGTGCCACCACCATAAGACAATGAGTAAGGATTGCCTGCAGCGTCCGTGCCGCACAAGGGAACCTGCAAATAAGAACCTGCAAGAGAAAGCGATGCAACAGAGAGAGTCACAGAGGTTATTCCACCGCCGTAGTTGGCATCCCTGACCGTAATATGGCTATTTGCATCAAGCTGAGGGGAAGCAATGCCCAAATCAAAGATCAGCATATTGTCCGTCACGCGGTCACCGCTGTCACTGTTGAGCGGAGGCATAAGAATCGTCTCCGGAGCAGCATTTGAACCGGTAACACTCCCGATAAAAACATCCGTCGAATCGGTTGACGATTGAATAACCGCCGTCACGCTCGAGTCAGAGTTATCAAACCTCAGAATACCCTGAGCCAGATAGCTCGTTTTCCCATCGGTAACTTCCTTGTAGATAAATTCATCCGGCTTGCCATCATTATCAGTATCGATAAACGAGAACAGAGAGGAGACATTGTCATACACCGAATCAACAGTGGCCAACAGCCCATTGACAACAATGCTCTGATAGTGTATAGTCTGCTCTCCCCCATTCATGAACAGCGTTGTTGGCCGTTCGTTGACATCATATTCCAATCCAAAAGCAATCTGGTGCTCCGCATTGGCCCTGTAATGCGTTGCATCGCCCCAGGAGAGAGAGTAACTATTTGTATTGGAATCGGTTCCGCTGGAGACAATATCCAGACGATCAACCGTGCCATCATCGTTTTCATCATACAGTTTGCCTGTCTCTGAGCCGGAGATGGTGAAGGTGTCGACCAGCGTATCTTCCGGATTGGTGTCAGGTGTCAGTGTATGGGAGAAAAACAGGGGGCTGTTGCCATTATTTTCCTGTACGTAGATACCAACAACATGACCGGATGCATCCAGAGCCCAACGTCCAGACTGGCTTCCGCCGTTACCGGAAATTGTGAGGGTACCATCGGCACTGTAAGTGATGGCACCGGATTCAGATTGCCCACCAAGAATGTCTGAATAGAGATAGCGGTCAGGCTTTCCATCGCCAGTGTTGTCATAGAGTTGTGCAATGCCATTCGGATCAATGATGGAGGCAACATAGCCGAACTCACCCAGCTTTGCCGGATCAAGATAGAAATCGTTCAAGGTTTCATCCGCGCCGGCTACGCCAACGGGTGTGCCATTGAAATCAATTTCGACAACGGCAGGTGCAACAATGTCACTTCCGCTACCGCTACCGCTACCGGCCATGAAAAACGACGGCATTGCAAGAGTCGTCGGGTTGCTGCTGCTTCCCGTAACGGTTCCGGTGAACATCAATGACGGGTCAGTTGATGATTGAACCTCTGCTGATAGATGAGTATTCGTGCTGCTCAGGCTCGACCATCCCGTAAAATTGACAACTGTTGTGTAAAGCGCTCCGCCTTCTGTTGAGTTTGCAAAGCTTAACGCAGTAAAAATTGTCTGATCCGGCACGTTATCTCCATTGGTATCAAGGAGCTTGGCAGAAAACAAATTTGGCAGGCTGGCAGTAGCAACAACATTATCAGCACCTTTGAGCTGCCAGACAAGGGGCATCTCATGAAGTACATCCGGCCCTGTCGCTGTACGCGTATAATATGGAATTGTGGTTGGGCGACCCAAGGTGTCAAATGTTGTTCCGAAACCAAGATCTACGATTTCACGTGCCGTCCAGTGAGTGGTATCACTCCAGCTCAATACATAGGTTGAGGTTTGGGTTTGTGCAACATTGTTCCCGTCCAAATAGCTCTGAACCCGCGTCATCTTGTCGACCTCACCGTTCAGGTCACTATCAAGCAAAGACCACGTCCCCGGCTTACTTGGTATGGTAAACGTTGCAACCAGCGCATCGCCCGGAATCGTATCCGATGTCAGTGTAAAGACGGGATTGATAGCAAGAACATACAGCCCAACCGTTTTGCCCTGTGCATCAGCAACTACCCGGCCATAATGATCTGCGCTTGAAGTGGTGGTTCCGGTGGTCGGATGAGCTAAAAATATACCGTTTGCCTCCCAGGTTATTGTGCCTGAGGTAATCCTTGCCGTTCCCGAAGAATCCGTCCAGTTCTCCGTAAAGCTATCTGGAATGCCGTCACTGTCAAGGTCAGACAGGTAAGTTGTACCGTTTGTCTCACTATTTGACACAAAAGAGGCCATATAGCCTGTAGAATTCTGCCTTGCGGTATCGTAATATAAATCTACAAACAGTTCATAACTGCTGTGAGCTGCAGTTGACGTTCCATTGTAATCAAAAGCACTCCCCATGCTCCCGTTGGAGAAATAGCGTACCAGCGCAAAGTCTGCTCCCCCTGTTACAATATTGGAGCTCTGACCAGCAACAAGAATAGTGCCATCTGAGCGCACCACAACACTATTGCCCTCTGACTCATCACCAGCCGCCGTTTTAACCATACCATCGCCAGAAAAGCTCTTGTCAAGAATACCATCAGCAGTATAACGCACGACAATAACATCATTACCTCCGCTACTGCCGAGGGGAGTGCTCTCACCAGTGACCACAATCTTGCCGTCAGGCTGCAAGGTTACACCCTGAAAGTCGGCTAAAGCGCACACATTAACTAAAAAACACCGCTACATGAGCACTATTTCAAAAAAAGTAGTATTTTTTTTCGGAGAAGTGGTGTTCTTTTCAGAAAAATCGTTTTTTTTCTTGCTTTTTAAAGTGTACGTATGTATCTTAAAGAAAACACTTTAAAAGGGGGAATCCACCATGTCTAAGCCAGTAACAGGAAAAACTCACGTTGGCCAGCGGCGTGAAAGGCGCCCGAATGGTGATATTTACATCTATGAGCGGGTTACAGGCTATAATGAACGGACAAGAAAGACCTATACCGTCAGTCAGAAGCTCCAAGGGAAAATTAAATCGGGAACACAGGAGATCATCCCTACACGCCCCAAAAAAAGCAAAAGTGAGGGATGCGTAGTTGGCGCACTGCGTAGGCATAGTGGCCTTACGGATATTCTGGAGTGGGTCGGAAAAGCCTCCGGCATTGACGATGACGTGCGTTCTTCGTTCAGCGAGGGCGCCGCCGCCAAGATTCTCTCTATTGCACGATACTGGATCGGTTCCGGCGGAAACACCTTGCCACGCCTTGAGGGCTGGCAGGTAATGCACTCCCTTCCCTACAGCGAAGTTATCACTGAAGACGTTTACAGTGACTTGTTCAAAAGTGTCGGGTGCGACGAAGACCGCGTGCAGCGCTACTTCTCCTGCCGGGCGGATCGCCTGGGCAAGGCCCCTGTGCTGGCGTTCGATTCGACCACGATATCGACCTACTCCGAGAACCAGTCGGAAGCACGGCACGGGTTCAATAAGGATGGTGACGGACTGAAAACCATCAAGCTTCTAACCTTGTATTCCGTAAAGGAACGTGAGCCTTTGGCTTTCGCCAAGCAGCCTGGCAATGTTCCTGATGTCATATCCATTGAGAACACCCTGAAGCAGCTCAAGTGCTTTAACCTTGAGAAACCCTTGATCGTTACCGACAATGGCTACTACAGTGAGGAGAACATGATGAAATTCGCCTTGCGCAACATGAAATTCCTTACCTTGGTTGACCCCAATATTACCTGGGTTCGCCAGACGGTGGATGCGCTTCGGGAGACGCTGGCGGGCATGTCGAGCACTTGTCCGTTTGATCCGTCGGTTTGCGGTGCCACGGCGATGAGAATGCACGATTTCGGTCGAGTGCACCAACTGTCACGTAACGGCAAGCTGAGTGGAGAAGACGAAACGTTCGTGCGCCGCCTTTACGTCCATGTATTCTATTCCCCCAACAGCGATGCCAAGAAGCAGCTCGCCTTCCGCAAGGACCTGCTTGAACTCAAGGCTCAAGTGGAAAGTGGAGTGGAGGAGTTCACGAAATCTGCGCAACGGAAAATCGATCGATATCTGGTCTGCTCAAAAAAGGGGCGTGGCGGACAATTGAAGGTCGGCTTCAACGATAAGGCCATTGTCGAAGCGACGAAATACTTCGGCTATTTTGCGCTCGTCAGCAATCAGGCCATGAAGACCTTCACGGCGTTGGAAGACTATCGACTGCGTGAAAAGATAGAGGAGGTCTTCGCCGTAGTGAAGGGAGGCTTTGATGGAGCACGACCGCGCACATGGTATCCTGACAACCTGCGGGGAAGGCAATTCGTACAGTTTGTATCACTGGGGTATCATTGCTTCCTGACCAAGAAAATCAAGGAAATGCGGGCAGGGCTTGGAAAGAACGGAAGCGAAAAAACCAAAGCGCTTGTCAATCTCGAAAAAAAATTGGACCAGTGGCTTGAGCAACGCTCTCTCGCTCAGATTCTGGATTGGTTCGACTGCATTGAAACGACTCACGTGCGAACTGTCATGGGCAACTACCGCTGGTCTACCGAATCAGTAGCCAGAGATCGGCTGTTCTTGGAATATCTGGGAGTGACCTCCTGATAGTGTGCGTTTTATCCGACTTTCAGGATACTGCCCAGATCATCAGCCCGCTTGCAGCCGCATCCAATGTCGTTTTGCAGCACGCAAAAAACAGTTCAGGAGTTGGAGCAACCCTTCAACCCTTCACCACCAAAAAGAGGTATGGTAATTCTGGCAATCGACCAGGGAACCATTGTCACCACCGGTGTACTCTATGACAGGGAGGGTCAACCCATTGCCAAAGCTTAGCGTGAGATCATCCAGTTCTATCCCGAAGCAGGGGGTGGGTGGAGTACGATCCGGAAAAGATCAGGCAGAGCGTTGTACAGGGCTCAAGGAGCTGAGGGCGCATTATTCGCAGCCAATCACCGCCATCGGAATCACCAACCAGCGTGAATCATTCGAAAGGACTTGCCGGAGAGTTGTTTGCCGCTGCCAGAATTACACTTTTTCAATCATCAAGATCCCGCGCTGATTTTATTGGTTTCGCGGGCTTTTTCTGCTACTTAATGTGTGATGTCGGGGAATCTTTCGATTCGTTTTTTTGATTTTATTTTCTCGTTATAGAGGGAAAAATCCAATTTTTTTCACAGTTTCTTTCACGCCATCAACGGTTAAAAGCCACTTATATGATTCTTTACCTACGTTCTCTTTTGCTCCTTCTGGCGGAATCAATTTTGCAGCAAGGTAATGTACTTTATATTGAGAACGATATGCTACAGTTTTTCTTTTTGAAAATGCTACACTATAGTTAAAGTGCTTGAGGCCAGAAAAAAAAACACGGTCGCCGATGTCTGTTAATTGCCTTGGCATGTCCAACCAAATATTAAAAGTCTTAAATGCTTTTTTGCTAAGGAAATAACAACTCGTATCAACGTGTGTCAGCGCCTTCTCCTCAGAAGATTGCAGGTCGATTATTTCCGTTCCATCGAGCTGATGTATTGTTGTGAATGAACAGCATACATCTGCATTTGTGGATTTCCAGAGATCGAATAATGATGCAAGGTGATCAGCGTGAAACCAATTATCGGCATCAAGATATGTAATGAAGTCATAGCCCTCCGCTGCCGCGAGAATGCTTCCTATGCCTCTTGGGGTGTTTCCAAAATCTGCGTGTGCTATCGGAAGAATAATGTGTTTTATATCGCATTTTTTCAACTCTTCCTGTGGAAATCCATCGGCAACCAAAAAGTGATCAGCATCAGCGTCAACTACCTGACCGATGACACTTTGATGACACTGTATCAGGAACTCTAGTGGCTCCTTGTAATAAGGTGTGATAACTGCGATTCTGAGTTTTTGCGTCATGAGCGTGACTATTTATTTTTTATGAGTAAAAAAACAAATTGGTTGAGTGGTCTTTTCAGATTCAGATGTTTATATCTTTGTCAACATCACTGCTGTAAGGTTATAAATTCATTAAATTAAATGAGTTATGGAACACGCTAATCAAGACTGCGGCATCGGTTTTTTAACCTGTTTTAAATTATATGCTTATCAGGTTATGGCACTTATATTGTGGTAACAAAAAGTGTAGACAATTAAATAGATATTAACCTCTATTTAAAAAACGTATTAAAAGGAGTTATTAATAAGATTGTTTTCAGGAAGAAATACCAAGATGAAGCAAAATGTAATATTTTTTTTACCATTCTTGATCCGGTTTTTATCCTGCCTGGCAATATATCTACCACGTTAATTCATTTTTTCTTATCAAGATGTGCAACCTTAGTCCCGGCTAAAACTTTTTTACACTAAAAGAACGTCGGTGGAGTGGCTTGCCCTTGGCCTCGTTCTCCGATGATGGAGCAAGGAGATTTCTTTTTGAATCGTTATTTTATGGCGGCGCAAAGAGTGCACTGCAGGAGCTGAAGCAACGCAATCAAGAGAGAATCATGACCATTCTGGCAATCGATCAGGGGACTACAGGCACCACCTGCATCATCTATGACAGGGAGGGTCAACCCATTGCCAAAGCGTACCGGGAGATCACCCAGTTTTACCCCCGTCCAGGGTGGGTGGAGCATGATCCTGAAGAGATCTGGCAGAGTGTTGTGCAGTGCGTCAGGGAGCTGAACGTGCATGACCTCCCGTCAATCACCGCCATCGGCATCACCAACCAGCGAGAAACCACCATTGTGTGGGACAAAAAAAGCGGCAAACCGGTGCATCGTGCCATTGTCTGGCAATGTCGCCGCACGAGCGACCTCTGCCAGCGATACGGCGCGGAAGGGGAGCGGATCAGGGCCAAAACCGGTCTTCCGCTCGATGCCTATTTCAGCGCCACCAAAATCCGCTGGATTCTTGAACACTTTCCTGAGTTGAATCCTGAAAACCTGCTGTTCGGCACGGTTGACAGTTGGCTGCTCTGGAAGCTGACCGGAGGCGAAGTTCATGCTACCGATTGCACCAATGCCTCAAGAACGCTGCTTTTCAATATCACGCAGAAGCGGTGGGACGATGAGCTTCTCGCTCTTTTTGCCATCCCGAAATCAATGCTGCCGGAGGTGAAAAACTCGATGGGTGATTTCGGTTGCGTGACCGCCCTGAAGGAACTTGAGGGTGTGCCGATTGCCGCTCTTGCGGGCGATCAGCAGGCGGCGCTTTTTGGTCAATGCTGCTTTGAGCCGGGTTCCATCAAGAACACTTACGGCACAGGCTGCTTTATGGTGATGAATACGGGCGACAGCTTTATTTGCTCACACCACGGTCTCCTCACCACGCTTGCGCTCAATGCGGAGGGCAACCCCTGCTACGCCCTTGAGGGTTCGGTTTTTATGGGCGGGGCGGTGATTCAGTGGCTGCGCGATGGCTTGCAGCTTCTCCAGCACGCCGCCGAATCTGAAGCGATGGCACGGGAGGCGGGGAGCAATGGCGGTGTCTATCTTGTACCAGCCTTTGTCGGTCTTGGTGCGCCCCACTGGAAGATGGAGGCGCGGGGCACGCTTGTGGGGCTGACGAGAGGGACAAACCGGAACCATATTGTCCGTGCAGCGCTTGAGTCGATTGCCTTGCAGTCGTACGATCTTTTCAAGGCGATGGTTGCCGATACGGGTGTCTCTCCGAAAGCGCTCATGGTCGATGGGGGAGCGGTGGACAACAACTTTCTCATGCAGTTTCAGGCAGATCTCCTCGATCTCCCCCTTTTGGTGCCAAAGCAGAGTGAATTAACCTCCCTCGGGGTGGCTTTTCTTGCCGGGTTGCAGAGCGGTGTGTGGCGTTCGAGCGACGAGTTGCGGGGGTTGCAACACAGAGAGCGCACCTGTGTGCCCGCAATGGAGCCCACAGCAAGAGAGGAGATTCTTTCGGGGTGGCAGAAAGCGCTCCGCCAAACGCTTGCAACATAATTTTAACAATTTTGACCAGTAAACAATCATGACCCATTCCATTGAGCCTGTTCCCGGCAACGGCAGAACGCTGCGTTGTCCTCTTTGCCGCCAGCAGTTTACCTGCTCGCTCTCCTCAACATGCTGGTGCTCCACCAGAAAGGTTCCGATTGGAGTGAAGGAGTATCTTGCTGAGCGTTTTACAACATGCGTCTGCAGCACCTGCCTCGACCGCCTCATTGAGGAGGCTGGCACGGGTGAAAGCGCTTGAGCGTTCAAAAAGTTCTACAAGAGTGTTTGAAAGCAGGTTGTCACCTCGTCAAGTTTTTTTGAGGTTAGAGATCCCAGAACCTTCAGCACTTTGTCCTGCAAGACGGAAAATGGCTTATCGACTCTTATCGCACTTTTGAGCGGGATAAATCCAGTGTCAAGATCACTCTGGTTCACAAATACCTTGTAGGGGTTGAGTGAGAGGTTTGATGTTATCGCAAGAACAACCACATCGTGCCCTTGGCTGTTATATTTATTATTTGAAATAACTAATGCGGGCCTGACCTTTGAGGTTGAAAGATCTGAAAAGGGAAAAGGAATCAGAATAATGTCTCGTTGATTAATCGTCAAGGCATTTCTCCCATAAGCCCTCAGGCTCATTGTCATAGACCTCTTTCAACCC
This sequence comes from uncultured Chlorobiaceae bacterium, assembly GCA_903871235.1. Taxonomy (GTDB): domain Bacteria; phylum Bacteroidota; class Chlorobiia; order Chlorobiales; family Chlorobiaceae; genus Chlorobium. The sequence goes on along the minus strand of CAIQGA010000159.1, from coordinate 56,750 downwards.
CTCTTCAGCAAGTAATTCGTAGTCACTTGCTTTGCGCAGCCTTATGGTACCGTCGTTATCAACGATATAAAAACATAAAGTTTCGTCAGTTATCTGAAGTTGATTTTTGATGTCGAGTAACCTGGCTACTTGCATGATCGTCTGCACTGTTTCAATTTGAATTGACCCTGTTGCTGATAATGTACTTTATTTTCTTGTATACAGAAATCGTTCTCTGATACTTGTCAACTGACAAGAGGAGTAATGGATTGTTTGATGGAGCAAGGTTCTTGGTGAATTCTGTTGAATGGCAGTTGTTGATCATGTACATTGCGCCCAGCGTTGAATCAGTAAACAGCAAAACAGGTGCCATGAAAAAGAAACGGATTACGATACTCGGGTGCGGCTGGCTTGGATTGCCGCTTGCAGAGAAGCTGGTTAAAGAGGGTTATTCGGTCAAGGGTTCGACCACGAGGGAGGAGAAGCTTGACGCACTGCATGACGCAGGTGTTGAGCCCTGGCTTGTACGGCTTGACCCGGAGGTGACGGGCGACGACATTGTCGCGTTTCTGCAAAGTGACATCCTCATTATTAATATTCCGCCTCTGCGGCGCGACGATATTGTGGAGTACCATATTGAGCAGTTTTCTTCACTTATAGACGCTCTCGGCCAGTCGCCGGTGCGCTCGGTACTGCTGGTCAGCTCCACCTCGGTCTATCCGGCACTCAACCGGGAGGTTACCGAAGAGGATGCGGGCGATCCAGAATCTCTTGCTGGTCAGGCGCTTCTCCTTGTTGAGGAGATGCTGATGCAGGAGAGCGGTTTTCAGACTACCGTGCTGCGCTTTGGAGGGCTTGTCGGTTATGACCGCAATCCGGCAAAGTATCTCGCCAGCCTGACCGCAATAACGCATCCTGACCAGCCGATGAACCTCATTCATCGTGACGATTGCATCAAAATCATCTCGGAAATCATTCGCCTGAAGCAGTGGGGCGAGGTCTTCAATGCGTGCAGTCCGGTTCATCCCCTCAGAAAGGAGTACTATGGCAGGGCGGCGGAAATTGCGGGAATTGAGCCACTGCCATTGCTACCATCCGATGAACCAGCTCCCTTTAAAGTGGTGAACAGTAATAAGCTGATCAGCGCATTGAACTACCAGTTTCTCCACCCTGACCCGATTGCGCAACTGAAATAGAGTGGCTGCATAATGGCAAGAACAAAGAGAGCTTTTCTTTTGGCCGCACCTTCAAGCGGTTCAGGTAAAACGACCATAACGCTGGCCCTGTTGAGGATTTTTGCCCTTCGGGGGCTTGCCGTTCAGCCCTTCAAGTGCGGGCCCGACTATCTTGATACCCGGCTTCATGCAATGGCGGCTTCATGGGAGGGGAGCTCTCCTGCTGGCATTAATCTTGATACCTTCATGGCTTCAAAAGGGCATGCCAGGGAGCTCTTCAGCCGTTACTTGTCGGATGCTGATGTTGCTGTGGTCGAGGGGGTCATGGGGCTTTTTGACGGAGCGGAAAAGTCGGAAGGGAGCAGTGCCGAGATTGCAATGTTGCTTTCGCTTCCCGTTATTATGGTCGTTGATGCGCAAAGTATGGCCTATTCAGCGGCTCCTCTTCTTCATGGTTTTCGGACGTTTGAGCCTGCGCTGAATGTTGCAGGGGTGATTTTCAACCGGGTCAATACTCCATCTCATTACAGTTATCTTGAAGCGGCAGCACGCGATGCCGGAGTTGAACCGCTTGGCTATGTTCCCCGAAGCGAAGCGGTGGCCATCAGTGAGCGCCATCTCGGGCTCGACACCTCTGCGGGATATGACCGGGAGCGAGTGATTGCTGCGATGGCTGACCATGTCGGCAAAACCGTCGATGTTGACAGGTTGCTGGAGATTACGCAGGTGGGGATGTCCCACTCACCCGTTGTTCCTGCAGCAGTTCGCAAGGGGAAGAGAGTCATTGCTGTGGCTCGTGACGAAGCCTTCAATTTTGTCTATCGCGAAAATATTGAAGCACTCGCGCAGTATGGTCAGTTGGTGTTTTTCAGCCCTCTGCACGATGAACGTCTGCCTGAGGCCGACATGCTCTATCTGGCGGGTGGCTACCCGGAGCTTTATGCTGAACAACTCTCCGCTAATCATGCCATGCGAGAGCAGATTGCCTCCTACAGTCAGCAGGGAGGTCATCTCTATGCGGAGTGCGGCGGCATGATGTACCTCGGGAGAACGATAACACTCAACGATGGAGCCCTCTACCCGATGAGCGGCGCGCTTGACCTTGAGACTACCATGCAGGAGTCAAGACTCAATCTCGGTTACCGGAAGGTTGTTGTGGAGGGTTCTGCCCAAGAGCTGCGAGGTCATGAATTTCATTACTCACGCATCAGCCGCCTGGGAGCGTTGCAGAATATTGCCAAGGTAACAAACGCCCGAAGCGAAACGGTAGCAACACCCCTTTTCAGAAAAAACAACACCATAGCTTCCTACATGCATCTCTATTGGGGCGAAAAGCGCGAAGCTCCCTCTCTCCTCTTCTCCCTCACAAGATAAATTCGAGATCGTACCCATCGCTCTCTGACTCTGCGACAAACTGCCGGAGAGTACCCAGAAAGGCAAGAAACCTTGCAGGGTCAAGGTCACGGAGGTAGGCCACTCCGACGGGCTGATCCTGCCAGCCGAGCAGAATCATCTCATGTTTTTCCGTGTTGATTGCTGTTGCGCATTCATCAAGAATGCTCTTCATCATGGCAAGGCTGCTGTTGTGCAGAAAAGCCTCGTCCCAACTGTCGAGCCCATTGTTACTTTCCGAGATGAAGGGAAGCTGGTTTAACGCTTCCGGAAAACCGTAATGGAAAAATGCTGCATAGTCAGGTGCTCCAATCTCCATTGAGCGGTATATTTTGTATGTTGCATCCTGAAGTCGTACACTGTTTATACTACCGGTACGGTAAATCGAGAGTTCGCGGTGTGCCGCATTATTGTCGTCAATAAGGATATGTTGAACATTCATGGCAGTTTCGGGACGGCAGAGAACCTTTACCAGAGAGCTTGGGTTTTCTCTTTTTTATGGAATTGCCGTAAAGTAGCTATCTTTGTGGAATTTATTTGCCGTGTGCATATCAGGAGGTGATGAGACGGGGTATTCACAACAATTTTATTGACAGGGGCCAGAATGGAAGGAAATTTTTCAAACAGAGTACAGGACGTTATCCGTCTCAGCCGGGAGGAAGCTCTGCGGTTGGGTCATGACTATATCGGGACGGAGCATCTTCTCCTTGGTCTTATAAAAGAGGGTGAGGGTATTGGTGCCAGAATACTGAAAAATCTTAAAATAGATCTTTTCGGCCTCAAGCTGAAAATTGAGGAGAGCACCCATTCACGGGTTGCTGAAGCGCAGATGGGTAATGTTCCCCTCACCAAGCAGGCGGAGAAGGTGCTTAAAATTACCTATCTCGAAGCAAAAATCTGCAAGTCGAATGTAATTGGTACCGAGCATCTTCTGCTCTCCATCATGAAAGGGGACGACAACATTGCTGCCCAGATTCTCGAACAGTTCGGGGTGACCTACGAGCTTGTCCGTGATGAGCTTTTGAGCATCACCAGCAGCAGGAGTGAGTCGGATGATCCTCCAATGGAGGGAGCATTCCCGTCAGGAGGCCCTGAACGGCAGCCAAAAAGACCTGAACAGAAAAAGGGCGAGAGAACAAAGACTCCCGTGCTCGACAACTTTGGCCGTGACCTTACCCGTCTTGCCATTGATGACAAGCTTGACCCGATCATTGGTCGTGAAAAAGAGATTGAGCGCGTTGCCCAAGTGCTGAGCCGCCGCAAAAAGAATAATCCGGTGCTGATTGGTGAGCCCGGCGTTGGCAAGACGGCCATTGCCGAAGGTCTTGCTCTCAAAATAGTGCAGCGCAAGGTGTCGCGGGTTTTATACGACAAGCGGGTGGTTGCCCTCGATTTGGCCGCACTTGTTGCCGGTACCAAATACCGTGGACAGTTTGAGGAGCGCATGAAGGCACTCATGAACGAGCTTGAGCGGTCGCGTGATGTGATTTTGTTCATCGACGAGCTGCATACCATTGTTGGTGCCGGCGGCGCTTCGGGTTCGCTTGATGCAAGCAATATTTTCAAGCCAGCACTGGCCCGTGGTGAACTCCAGTGTATCGGAGCCACAACGCTTGATGAATATCGTCAGTTTATAGAAAAAGATGGTGCACTCGACCGCAGGTTCCAGAAAATCATGGTCGAGCCCACTTCGGTTGATGAGACCATCCAGATTCTCAACAACATCAAGTCGAAGTATGAGGTGCATCATCATGTCAACTATTCAGGCGACGCTATCGAAAAAGCGGTAAAGCTTTCCGAGCGCTATATTACTGACCGCTTTTTGCCCGACAAAGCCATTGATGTGATGGATGAGGCTGGTGCAAGGGTGCATTTAAGCAATATTCATGTGCCGCAGGAGATTCTGGAACTTGAAAAATCCATCGAGGAGGTCAAGAACGAGAAGAACCAGGTGGTGAAGATGCAGAATTTTGAAGAGGCTGCAAGGCTTCGCGACAAGGAGAAACATCTGATTGATGCGCTTGATTTGGCCAAGCAGGAGTGGGAAGACCGGGCGGCCGAGAGTGTCTACGATGTAACCGAGGCTGATATTACCGCAGTGATTGCCATGATGACCGGCATTCCGGTGGCCAGGGTTGCGCAGTCGGAATCGAAAAAGCTGCTCTCCATGGAGGCTGATTTGACCAAAGAGGTGATTGGTCAGGATGAGGCCATCAAAAAGATTACCAAGGCTATCCAGCGGACACGTGCCGGGTTGAAAGATCCTTCACGTCCGATCGGCTCCTTTATTTTTCTCGGCCCCACTGGTGTCGGCAAGACGGAGCTTGCCAAGGCGCTCACCCGTTATATGTTCGACACCGAAGATGCCCTGATCCGCGCTGACATGAGCGAGTATATGGAGAAGTTCTCCGTCAGTCGTCTTGTTGGTGCCCCTCCCGGCTATGTCGGTTATGAAGAGGGCGGTCAACTGACTGAAAAAGTTCGCCGTAAACCCTATTCAGTCGTTCTTATTGATGAGATTGAAAAAGCGCACCCTGATGTCTTCAACATTCTGCTTCAGGTGCTTGATGAAGGTGTCTTGACTGATGGCATGGGACGGAAAGTTGATTTCCGCAACACTGTTATCATCATGACCTCGAACATCGGCGCCAAAGATATCAAGAGTTTCGGAGCTGGTTCAGGCATGGGCTTTACGGCGCCGGAGGATTCGAGCGGTAGCTACAAGGCGATGAAATCAACCATTGAGGATGCCCTTAAACGGGTCTTCAATCCCGAGTTCCTCAACCGTATTGATGACATTGTGGTTTTTCACCCGCTCGAAAAGCAGCATATCTTCAAGATTATTGATATTACGGCTGGCAAGCTCTTCAAGAGGCTTCACGATATGGGTATCGAGGTCGAAATTGAGGAAAAAGCGAAGGAGTTTCTTGTTGACAAAGGCTATGACCAGAAATATGGTGCACGTCCCCTGAAACGGGCCCTGCAGAAATATGTGGAAGATCCCCTCGCCGAAGAGATGCTCAAAGGGCGCTTTATTGAAGGAAGCAGCATCCGCATTGTTCTCGATGAAAAGGAGAACGAACTCGCCTTTCTTGATGGGGCGGTGCCGGTAAGCCAAGAAAAGCAGGAAAAAAAGTTGGATAAAGAGTAGTATTCCTGCTTCGGGATGCTCCCTGAATTGAAAAAGCCCCCGGTGTTCCCGGGGGTTTTTCATGCTCAGTGCTGCGGAGGCAGTGGATGACCTTTCACGGCCAGAAGCGAGCGTTGCAGCAGCTCTTCGGGGAGTGCGTAATCGCTGAGTTTGCCGCTCATGAAGGCATCGTAACCCTGAAGATCCATTAATCCGTGGCCTGACCAGTTCATGAGAATCACCTTCTCTTTTCCCTCTTCCGTTGCCTGTTTCGCTGCGCGGATGGTCTGCGCTATGGCATGCGAAGTTTCCGGTGCAGGAATGAACCCTTCGGTATGGGCAAAGAGCAGTGCGGCCTCATAGCACTCCGTCTGGCCAATGGCTGTGGCCTCGATAAGGCCCAGTTGCTTGACATGGCTGACCAGCGGGGCCATGCCGTGGTAGCGCAACCCTCCGGCATGAATGGCTGGAGGGATAAAGCCGTGACCAAGGCTGTGCATCGCCAGCAGTGGAGTCATTTTGGCCTCATCACCGTTATCATAGACGTAGGGGCCTCTGGTGAGGGTGGGGCAGGCCTCGGGCTCTGTTGCAATGATCTGAACCTCGCGGCCATGAATCTTGTCACAGATGAAGGGGAAGCTGATACCGGCAAAGTTTGAGCCTCCGCCTGCACAGCCGATGACCACATCAGGATAGAGGCTAACCTTCTCAAGCTGTTTTCGCGCTTCAAGGCCGATAATGGTCTGATGGAGCATCACATGGTTCAAAACGCTGCCGAGGGCGTAGCGTGTATCATCACGCTCGACGGCCTGTTCGATAGCTTCACTGATGGCAATGGCAAGGCTTCCGGGAGTATCAGGCGTCTCTTCAAGAATGCGGCGTCCAACAGCGGTATGCATACTGGGGCTCGCAATGCATTCGGCTCCCCAGGTATTCATCATGATTTTGCGGAAAGGCTTCTGGTCGAAGCTGATACGCACCATAAAGACCTTGCAGTCGATTCCGACAAGCTTGCAGCTCATGGCAAGTGCGCTTCCCCACTGGCCGGCACCGGTTTCAGTAATGAGATGCTTGATGCCGAACTCTTTATTGTACCATGCCTGCGCAACGGCGGAATTGGGTTTATGGCTTCCTGCTGGCGAAACACCTTCATTTTTGTAGAAGATTTTTGCTGGAGTCTTTAATGCAGCCTCAAGCCGTCTCGCGCGGTAGAGTGGTGAGGGACGCCAGAGTTTGAGGATAGCCTGTACCCCCTGCGGGATATCGATCCAGCGCTCGGTGCTCATCTCCTGTTCAATAAGGTTCATCGGAAAAACCTTTGCAAGAGCGTCCGGGCCTATCGGGTTGCCATCCGGCCCCAAAGGCGGTGGAAGCGGCACAGGCAAGTCAGCCTGAATGTTATACCACTGGCGGGGCATCTCATCCTCATTCAACAAGATCTTCGTAAATTCCGAACTCATGATTGTTCTGGTTTTGTTTTTTTATCGCAAATCGAATAATCGTTCCAGAGAGGACTCTATCAGGTGATATAACCCCATTGTATGAACTGAGGCTGTAGCTCGGGTTCACTTTTAAAGGCTTGATAATAAATATATTCAGGAGCCAGATCCGCCCCATTGGGCCAAACAAGAGTCTCAAGCTCCTTATCAACAACAAATGCGGAAAAATTCGTTCTATCCGTTAACGACTCGAATACCGGGCCTTTCAAAGCGTCAGCAAGGTCAGCCACCCCTTCCCGTCCATTGTTGAATACGACTCTTATCCGGTAATCTCCAAGGTATCTGGCATCTTTAACATGAAGGAACATAGGTGATCACTCCAGTGGTTCAATTTGGTTTGGCTCTTCATTATTTTTGCAACGCACCCAATTCGTCAGTAATTCAGCGTTGTGGAGTTCATACCATTCGAGAATATGATGGAGTGCCCGTTTCGGGAATTTACCTTCAACGATGCCGGTCAAAATTTCTACAGTAATTTCGTATCCCGCATATTTTGCGTGAAAATGTGGAGGTGAATGATCATCCCAGTACATGGCTATGATGATTCCGAGGAATCTGCTTATTATCGGCATTTGTAACTTTTCTTGCTTTATGACCTCATACCAGTATGTTTGTAAGAATCAGGTATAAAACTTGCCTTTGCATGTTGTTGACATCCAGAAGCGTTGGTGCGTGACAATGAACAGAGGAGATATTGTGGTGCCGAAGACGGGAATCGAACCCGTACGTCCATTGCTGAACACGGGATTTTAAGTCCCGGGCGTCTACCAATTCCGCCACTTCGGCATCTCACCACAATGTGGGAGAGGTCGGTCAATTTACCATCTTTGCACGCTTTCCCAAAGAAATAAATATCCTTTGCCCTTGCCTCTTTTTTTCTGTGATATGGAACTCTTTACTGTGGAAAATGGTCAAATCCCTTGATTGAGGCGAGGTCTATTTTCATCCCGTAAATATCGCTCAACTGTACCCCCTCTTTGACGTCGGTGGTCTCACCGATGACGGCGATTGCCTTGTTCTCAGCAATTGCAGGGTACTCTGCCCTTGGGATGGTAAAGAGCAACTGGTACTCCTCGCCTCCCGTCAGAGCCCAGCTCAGGGCATCATCTTGCAGTTCATCGGCAATCAGGCGCGTACTCCCCTTGATTGGAATACGGCCTTCATCAATCAGTGCGCCGACGTTCGAGTGACGGCAGAGATGCTGGAGGTCAGGGCTGAGGCCGTCAGAAATGTCGATCATCGCAGAGGGGCGGATAGTGTGCGCATGAAAAAACCGGACAACATCAATGCGGGCAATCGGAAGCAACTGCTGCTGTATCGCTTCGCGGTACTCCTTCAGGTCAGCCATTATGTTTCTTTGGTAGCTCTCGTTGTTTTCGATATGGTTCAGCATAATCTCTTTTTCACGAGTAAGGAGTTTGAGCCCGGCCGCCGGACCGCCAAGAGAGCCTGTGAGGCAGATCAGTTCTCCCGGTGCGGCACCGCTTCTGCGGGTGAGCAGCTCCTCTGCAACCTCTCCAATCATGGAGACTGAGATGACCAGACCCGAGCGAGATGAAGATGTATCGCCACCGGCAATGGCCAGGCCATACTCTTTCGCTGCATGGCTTATCCCCTGGTAGAGTTCCTCAACCATAGCCACTGAAAATGAGGAGGGAACGGCAAGAGAGATGAGCGCGTAGCGGGGGAGTGCATTCATGGCGCAGATATCGGAGACATTGACGCTGATGGCCTTGCTTCCAAGATGTCGCAGGGGGGTCGTCAAAAGATCGAAATGCACCTGATCGACAAGCATATCGGTTGTGGCAACCTGCAGAAGCTTCGCCGAAGGGCAATAGACAGCGCAATCATCGCCTATCCCCGTCATGAGTTCCGGTACAGCCGGGAGGGTGGTTTCGGCAAGAGCGGCGATACGATCAATCAGGCCAAACTCCCCGATTTCCGACATAGCTTTATAGGATGACATAATTTTACGTAAATTGAGTTTCGTTGCGGGTTGTGGCAGGGCATGCCCTGTTTCCATTGCCGCGCAGCAAGGGTTTTATTTACCAATAACAGAAAGACAATATCCTCTTTTTATGGGTTTTTTTGACAATTTCAAAATATCAAGACTGAAGGAAGGGCTCGAAAAAACCCGCGACACCTTTTTCGAAAAGCTTGCCGTCATTACCAAAGGGAAAACGGAGATCGACGAAGAGTTTCTTGAAGAGCTCGAAACAATTCTTGTGGCCGCCGATGTGGGTGTGGAGACGACGCTTGGGATTGTTGACGCAATCACCGAACGGGCAAAAAAAGAGACCTACCGCTCGGAAGAGGAGCTGAACCGAATGCTGATGGAGGAAATTCAGCTCATGCTTGAAGTAACCGGAGAGGAGCACCCGCTCGATTTTGAAGCACCTCTTCCGGCAAAACCCTACGTCATTTTAATTGTCGGGGTTAATGGCGCGGGCAAGACCACCAGTGTTGCCAAACTGGCCCACAATTACGATAAAGCGGGCAAAAAAGTGATTATTGCGGCAGCCGACACTTTCAGGGCAGCAGCTTATGAACAGCTTCAGATATGGGCTGACAGGGCGGGGGTTCCCATGATTGGTCAAGCACAGGGCTCCGATCCAGCCTCGGTTGTTTTTGATGCAGTCAGTGCTGCGGTTTCCAGAAATGCCGATGTCGTGCTGGTTGATACCGCTGGTCGGCTGCATAACAAGAGCCACCTGATGGAGGAACTTGCCAAAATCATGCGGGTAGCCAAAAAGAGGATTCCTGAAGCGCCGCATGAGGTGTTGCTGGTGCTTGATGGTACCACCGGGCAGAATGCCGTGCAGCAGGCAAGGGAGTTTACGAAGTTTGTTCAGGTTACGGGCCTTGTGGTGACCAAACTTGACGGTACCTCCAAAGGGGGCATTGTGCTCTCCATTTCACGTGAATTAAAACTGCCGGTCAAATATATCGGTGTTGGAGAGAAAATCGACGACCTTCAGCTCTTCGACCGGGCGGAGTTTGTTCAGGCCCTTCTGGGACGGGAACTGAAGTCTTGAAGGAATCCAGTTTAAGTTAACATCGTAACGATGTACCAAAAAGGCGGCTATCCATGCAAATTGAGGTGATCAGTGCCACCAGACATTCCGAAGAAAATTTTTGGAATAAATCGGCCCTTGGAATTTCATTAAAAAGGATTGCACCGGGCAATGCAATATTTCCGCGCATTGCATTTAATAATCAGGAGGGTTTGTCGACGGTCTACAACAATGGCATTGCAGCGGCAGAAAACCAGAGTATTTTGGTTTTTATCCATGACGATGTCTGGATTGATGATTATTTCTTGTCTCAGCGGATAGTCGATGGACTGCATTATTATCAAGTAATTGGTGTAGCAGGAAATCGTCGAAGAGTCAGTCAGCAGCCGGCATGGGCATTTATCAACAAAAATTTTACCTGGGACGATAAAGTCAACTTGACCGGAGCTGTTGCTCACGGAAAAAATCCATTTGGGCCGGTCTCCTTTTTTGGAGCAGTTCCGAATGAATGTGAACTTCTTGATGGTGTTTTTCTTGCCGCAAAAAAGGCTGTACTTGTTAACGCAAACTGTTTTTTTGATCCTCTCTTTGCTTTTCATTGCTACGACATGGATTTTTGTCGGACAGCAAAACAAAATAAATTAAGACTTGGTACCTGGCCAATATGCTTGACTCACCAGAGTGGAGGCGCATTTGGTTCAGAACAATGGAGGAAAAATTATAGCGCCTATATTGACAAATGGGGCGAATAAATTTCAGAGCACCATGTGCAGGCGGTATAGCCATCACCCTCATCACAGGAGTTCGCATGGTATTTACCCAAAAAAATGGTAAACCTGCTGATTGGACGTTGTTTTTTGTTGTTTTTGATGCAATATTAGCCATCGTGCGGATGGGTGCAGAGAGCCCGCAGGGGTGAATTGAAAGAGAGACTCAAAGGGTTTGTTTTTTGTCAATGAAAGAGGCAGAAAAACTTCACTATATCAAGCGCAGGGAGATGGTTGAAACGCTGAAGCGTTATGGTATAGCCAATCGCAGGGTGCTTGATGCTTTTCTTGAGGTTCCTCGCCACCTTTTTTTTGAGAGTGAAGCTGTGGCTTGCGCCTATAACGACGGTGCTTATCCCATAGGCTTCGGCCAAACCATCTCCCAGCCCTATACGGTTGCTTTTATGACAACCTTGCTCGTTGAGCGTTGCCCTTCGGGAAAAGTGCTTGAAATTGGGACAGGATCAGGCTATCAGGCGGCAATACTGGATGCTCTCGGTTATTCGGTTTTTAGCATTGAACGGATTTTTGAGTTGCATGAGAGGGCAAAAAAACTTATTTCGAAGCTTGGATTGCATGTCGTTTGCCGCCATGGAGACGGAACGCTGGGATGGATGGAGCATGCACCTTTTGATGGTATCGTGGTCACGGCAGGAGCTCCCGGGGAGCCAGAGTCGCTGATGCGTCAGCTTGCCGAAAGAGGCTGTATGATAGTACCCATTGGCGGGAATGGTTCACAGCAGATGACGGTTATTCAGAGAGAGGAGGGCGTTTTCAAAAAGGAGCTTTTTGAATACTTTACCTTTGTGCCGCTGATTGGCCGGGAAGGTTGGGACGACACTGTTTTTTAACAACATCTTAATGAAGGAATGATTTATGGCTGTAATGTCCAGCTTGCGGGATAAGACTCATGTTATACTCTATGCGCTGATGGCAGCGTTTCTGGTGCTGATTGTCTTTGAATGGGGTATGAATTTTACCGGGAAGAGCGGCAAAACAGGGAACCAGGTGGGTCGGGTTAACGGAACGGTTATCTCATCAAGCGAGTATGATGATGCGTGCAAGGCGATAACTGAAAATTTCAGAAGAAGAAGTCCGGGTGCCGAAGTGACGCCTGAGAATGAACTTGAATTTCAGGAGCAGGCATGGGCTACTCTGGTTAAACAAAGCTTGCTCGATCAGCAGTTTGAGAAATTTGGCATTACTCTTCAGGATCAGGAGGTGATTGATGCATTCAGTAGTCAGACTCCGCCGAGAGTGATTCAGCAGTATTTTACAAATCCGGCTACGGGAGCCATTGATCGCAACAAACTTGAAACTGTTCGTCGTGACCCTCGCGAAAAGGAACTCTGGCTGCAGCTTGAAAAGTATGTTCGCATGGAGCTCAAGGAGAGCAAACTTCTCAGAGCGTTGTTAACCCTTAATCATGTGACTGACAGGGATCTTGGCGATCTTGTCGGCAGAGTGTTCACCCGTTTTTCGGCCTCTTTTATTCCCTTTCCGTTAAGTTTTGCCGGTACCGACAGCAGCTTTCCGGTAAAAGATGAAGAGATTAAAAAATATTACGATGAGCATAAAGAGCTTCTGAAGCAGGTTAAGCCATCGAGAAAAGCGGATTATGTTTTTTTTCCGCTGATTCCCTCATCAAAAGACAGTCTTGCTGCCCGCAACGAACTTGAAGCAATTCGTGCAGAGTTTTCCGCATCGGCTAATGACAGCGATTTTGTTAAAGTACAGAGTGATAATCCGGCAGGGGCCAATAGAGTTTTCAGTCGTGTAGATTTTTCTCCGGCAGCAGGAGATGCTTTTTTCGCACAATCGAATGTAGCATCAGGAAAGATTGTTGGTCCGATTGCCGATCAGGGAAAATACCGTCTGATCAAGGTCAAGCAGGTGAGCGCATCTGCCCAGCCAGCAGCGAGGGCATCGCATATTCTCATGCGCTTTAATCCTGCAAGCAGTGAAGATGTTCAGAGAGTGCGAGCTCTTTCGATGTTTATTTTCAAACAGCTTCAGGCAGGCGTTCCGTTTGATCTTCTTGCAAAAAAATATTCTGCCGATCCCGGTAGTGCTGTGAATGGAGGTGATATCGGATGGTTCACCAAAGATCGTGTGGTGCCCCAATTCGCGGCAGCAGTTTTTGGTGCACGTCCGGGCTCAATCGTCGGGCCTGTTCAGACCCAGTTTGGTCTTCACATTATCAAGGTGACCGGTCTTGACAGTCGTGCGGTCGTTGGCTCCGAGATTGTTCGCGTCATCAGGCCCTCTACAGAAACGCTCGAAAGTGAACGCCGTCTTGCAATGGTATTTCAGTTAAGCGCCAAAGAGAGCGGTTTCGATAAAAGCGCTGCGGCTTCAAAATTGACGGTCAGCAAGACTGGAGAGTTTTTCAAACGGATGTCGATTCCGCAGATTGGCTACAGTGAGAAGGTGGCGACATTTGCATTCAAGGCAGGTGAGGGTGATGTGTCGGATGTGCTTGAAACTGACAAAGGCTTTTTTGTGATGCGTTTGACGGGCAAGAATGACAGTGGATACCATCTGCTTGACCAGGAACTGACAGCGCAGATCAGGGCCGAGTTGGTGCAAGAGAAAAAAAGTGCAGCTTTGGAGAAAAAAGTTGCAGCAATGGCAAAGGAGCCCGGAGTGACGCTTGAAAAGATTGCGGCATCACATCCTGGCATGAAGCTTGTGGTTGCCGACAGTATCCGGTGGATTGATGGCCTCATTCCCGGGTATGGCGTTGATCAGCCTCTTGTGGAAGCTATATCGGGCCTTGTTCCTGGCAAAATCTCCGCTCCGGTGAAGACCAGTAACGGTTACGCTCTTGTACTATTGGCCAAAAAAATTGTTCCTGCAGGTTTTGATTTGCAGACCGAAAAAGCGAAGGCTGCTCCGCAATTGCTTCGGGCCGCACAGCAGCAGCAGCAACTCTTCATTGATGAGTACCTTGACGCTGTACGCAAAAGCTCGAAGATTGAGGATCTTCGCCCCTGAAGAATTTCTCTGTTTAAATCAATGTGCTGCCTGGAAGCGTTCCAGGCAGGCTTTGACTTCACTTGAGCTGCCAAGTGTGATGCACTCCCGTGCCAGTGCTTCGGTTTCAATGATCGAGTAGCGCGATACCAGTGACTTGAGTTTGGCGATATCCGAGACGACGACACTGAATTTTCTAAGTCCGCACCCCAGCAGAAAGGGAAGAGCAAGAGGGTCGGAACCCATGTCGCCGCATAGTATCGCCTTGCATCGGTTTTTATTGGCCGTCGTTATTACCCTGTAGAGTTGGCGGATAATTGCCGGATGAAATTTGTCAAAGAGATCCTGCACAATAACGTTATTGCGGTCAACGGCAAGTGAGTACTGTGTGAGGTCATTGGTACCGATGCTGATGAAATCAACACATTTTGTGATCTCCTCAATCAGTTCGACCGCCGCCGGCACCTCTATCATTGCTCCGACTCTCGGTTTTTCAAGCTGCCAACTGGCTTCAGCAGCCAGCTCTTCATAGTGTTTGTCAATCATTGCCCTGACCAGGCGGATCTCATCAATCGAAATGATCATGGGAATGAGGAGATCAACATTGCCATGAACATTTGCCCGTATGATCGCCCTGAGCTGGGCATCAAGAATTTCCGGCAGATCAATCAAAATTCTGATACCCCTCCATCCAAGGTTTGGATTGGGCTCTTTGACCGGAGAGTAGATCAGCTTGTCGCCACCGATATCAAAGAGGCGTATATCAAGAGGCATTGGTGCTATCGCCTCAGCCATCTCCCGGTAATAGGCATATTGTTCTGACTCCCGGGGCACTTTTGTTCCCTCGGTGAAGAGATTTTCGCTTCTGAACAGGCCCACACCCTCAGCACCAGTAGAGGCTAAAGCGAGCAACTCCTCCTTGAAATCAATATTGGCATAAAAGGTGATTCTGATACCGCATTGTGTCGTAGCCGGAAGCACAGCCGTAAGGGAGCTGTCAGCCTCATTTTTTATAGCCTCCTCTTTTTTCCCTCGATAGCGCGCAAGAGTACCCTCTTCAGGATTTGTAATAACGGTTCCTGTGGTGCCGTCAATAATTATCTGCATCCCGGTCGATACCTTCTGTGAAATATTGCCCAGCCCCACAACAATTGGAATATTGAGTGAGCGGCATATCAAGGCGATATGCGAGGTCTTTCCCCCCGAATCAGTGACAAATCCCTTGACGTTGCTTCGGCTTAAAAGAATGATGTCTGCTGAAGAGAGATTGTCGGAAGCAACAATCACCCCATCGGGAATCCATGAGTGCAGTTTTCGGATATGAAGGTTTCTGATAATGCGGTTCTTGATATCGTGCAGATCATCAGCCCGCTCCTGAAAGATCTGGTTATCGGAATTTTTGAACTTTTCATGGTAGTGTTCAAACTCCTCCTCAATGACAAGATGCGCCGGTTTGCGTTCCGATTGTATCCGTCCGACAATGGCTTCAATCAGCACAGGGTCATGCAGCATCATGATTTGCGCCTCAAAGAGATCGGAGTACCCCTTCCCAAGTTTTCTTATGGTGACCTGCTCAATTTTCTTCAACTCATTTTCCGAACGTAGCAAGGCAGAAAGAAAGCGCTCCATCTCTTCGTTGATCGTGCTGTCGTTCAGCTCCCTGATTTCATGATGGCATTTCTCCTGGACGAAAGAGTAGCACTCTCCGATGCTGATTCCCTTTGATGCGCCAATTCCGGCATAGATCGCCTCATGACCCTTGATGGAGGGATCCTGTATCGTTGTTTCGCTTGTGGTGTTCGGGGACTCTTTTTTTTCTGGCATAATGGCGATTTAAAAAGGTGCTTCGTCATGAGTGATAAACTGGGCGGCATTTGATTTTCCCGGCTCCGGCGACGCGGGCAGATAGTGTTCATGATCGCTGGAACTCCCCGAATTCTCTCCGCCTGTAACATAGCTGTTGGCTGTTGACTGAAAGCGGCCGTAATTTTTCAGGAAGAGCAAGCGTATATCTCCGATTGGACCATTTCGCTGCTTGCCGATGACAATTTCAACAACATCTTTCGTCGAAGAGCCATCTTCGAAGGTCTGTTTGCCATACATTTCCGGTCTGGAAAGGAACATGACAACGTCAGCATCCTGTTCAATCGATCCCGACTCCCTCAAATCGCTGAGCTGGGGCCTGCGGTCGCCTGAGCGCTGCTCAACAGAGCGGTTGAGCTGTGCAAGAGCAATAATGGGAATATTGAGCTCTTTGGCCAG
Organism: uncultured Chlorobiaceae bacterium; assembly: GCA_903871235.1. GTDB lineage: Bacteria > Bacteroidota > Chlorobiia > Chlorobiales > Chlorobiaceae > Chlorobium. The sequence continues at coordinate 40,556 of CAIQGA010000159.1, read as the reverse complement.
CGCCTTCAGTGAACGCGATATCTGGGCAATCTCCTGCTCCCGGTTTGTTCTGCCATCCCTCACCGGTGTCACCAACTGCAGGTAATCGACCACAACCATGCCGATATTGTGCTCCTGTTTCATCCGACGGGTTTTGGCCGCAAGTTCCATAATGGAAATACCGGCGGTATCATCAATAAAGAGTTTCGCCTCATTGAGCTTGTCCATGCTGTTGATGATTCGGCCCATCATCTCAGGCGTTATGCGGCCAGTGCGGACAAGCTGCGACTCAACGTAGGCTTCAGCGCACATGAGCCGGATGGCAAGCTGCACTTCTGCCATTTCAAGGCTGAAAAACAGCACTGGAGTATCAAAATCCACAGCAGCATTGCGGGCAAGGGCAAGAGCAAATGCCGTTTTACCCGCCGAAGGCCTTGCCGCAATGATAATCATGTCGGATTGCTGAAATCCGGCAGTCATCTGATCAAGTTCAGAAAAGCCTGATCCTACGCCGGTAATGGACGATTGTGATGCCCTCAGGCTCTCAAGCATCCGGATACCGTTTTTGACAAGCTCCTTGATAAGTGACGCCTTTTTTTTAATGCCAGCCTGGGAGATGTTGAAAAACTGTTGTGAAGCATGTTCGACAAGATCGAAAATGTCCATTGATGAGCTATAGGCGGAGCCCGAAATTTTGGCCGAAATGGAGATCATCCGCCGGTAAAGATATTTTTCCTTTGCCAGACGCGCATAGTACTCAATATTGGCGGCACTGATAACCTTGCCCGAAAGTTCGGCCAAATAGTGCCGTCCACCAACCGGCTCAAGCTCGTCCATTTTCAGTAACTCTTCGCTGACCGTGATAATATCGATCGCCTGCCGTTTATGGTAGAGCTGCATCATCGCCTTGAAAATGATCTGATGGCGCCTCTCATAAAAGACAGCCTCACCATTATCGCCAAAAATCTGTATGACCTGTTCAATAGGCTCATCTTCAAGCAGAATGCAAGCCAAGACCTCCTGCTCAATTTCAGTCGAGTAGGGAGGGACGCGGCTCTCTTTGGTAAAATCGATATCCGTGTTAAAATCTATGGCAAGTGGTGCTTTTTTTATCATCGTTCAATTCTCATTTTCACGTGCATTCTTTTTGCAGCCAACCGTTTCGTAATGGCCAGTCATCAGTTGAATATCCTCCAGCCACTCCTTTTTCAAGTGAGGGTTACGCAACACTGCTGCCGGATGAAAAGTAATAAAACACTCAAATTCGTTCCAGATAGTCATTTTTCCCCTCATCGCTCCCAGAGCTAGTCTGTTTTCAAAAATGGTGTTGGCTGCGACTTTACCAAGAATCAAAATCACCTTGGGTTTGACAATCTGCAACTGTTTAAGAAGCCATGGTCTGCAGCTTTTTATTTCATCCTTGAGTGGGTTTCTGTTTCCGGGAGGTCGGCATTTTACAATATTGCAAATATAAACCTCCTGGCGGGAGAATCCGGCAGCTTTTAGGATTGTATCAAGGAGTTGCCCTGATCGTCCAACAAAAGGTCTGCCGGAAGCATTTTCTTCCGCTCCCGGAGCCTCTCCGATAATGGCAACTCCTGCAAAAGGGTTACCTTCACCAAAAACGACGTTTAACCTTGTTTCAGCAAGTGTACAGTTTTGACACTCCTTTGCTTTTTCCGCTAACAGTTCCAGTTCGCTGGATGATGAAGCGGTATTTCCCACTTGAGGCAAACAGCGTTCACCGTTATCGAATAAAAAACTTTGCATGAAGCAGTCCTCTGTTTTCAGGGGTTAGTGTCTGTCTTTCAGGCAGAGTTGTTCTATTGCATCAAGAAGTTTTCCGGCGGCAGCGTCTTTCGTCAGTTGCGGAAGTTCCGTTATTTCTCCGTTGCTCCCTATCAGGGTAAGGATATTTGTATCAACATCAAAACCTGATGTTTTCCGGTCAAAAAAATTGAAAGCAATAAGGTCAAGGTTTTTTTCGGTCAGTTTTTTTCGGGCACTTTCGAGGCCTGTTCGGGTTTCAAGGGCAAATCCCACTGCAAGTTGACAAGCGCTTTTCTGAAGGCCGAATCTCGCAAGAATATCAGGATTTTTTACAAGGGCAAGCTCAATTTCCTCCTTATCCTTTTTCATTTTGCCTTCGTAAGGTGTGGCAGGGCGATAATCAGAGACCGCGGCAGCGCCGATAAAAAGGTCACAACTGTTGAAAAAGCCTTCGGCGGCAGCGTTCATTTCCGCAGCACTTTCAACATCCAGTCGCTCCACACCCGGAGGCGTTGGAAGATGAACCGGTCCTGCAAGAAGCGTGACGATAGCGCCCCGTTTTGCCGCAGCGCGGGCGATGGCAAAACCCATTTTTCCTGAAGAGTAGTTGGAGATGAAGCGGACGTCATCAATTTTTTCCCGTGTTGGTCCTGCGGTGATGACAACTTTTTTGCCATAAAGCGGAGAGCATTCCCCGGTCTCGTGCAGTGCCTCTTCAAGAGCCCGAAGGATGGCCTCGGGTTCCGGCATACGGCCAACCCCGCATAGCCCTGATGCAAGTTCCCCGCTTTCAGGGTTGATGATGGAGCACCCCTGGGTGGCAAGTGTCGCTATATTTCTTTGCACAGAGTGAGATAGAAACATCTGGCCGTCCATGGCCGGAAAAATCAGTACCGGTTTGCCTGGTCGCAGCGTAAGAAAAATTGCGGCAAGCATGTCGTCGCAAAGGCCTGCGCTGAGCCTGGCCAGAGTATTTGCGGTAGCCGGTGCAATCACCAGGGCGTCAGCCCATTCACCAAGAGAGATGTGGCGTGTAAAATCAACTCCCTCACTCTCCATTGGAGGAAAGATCTTGCGGTAAACTCGCTCTTCAGAAACAGTGGCAAGCGCAAGTTCACTCACAAAATGGGCTCCACCCTCCGTAAGCGCTACTCTTACAATGGCCCCTCTTTTTTTCAAAAGCCTTACAAGTTGCGGTATTTTATAGGCGGCAATGCCACCGCAAATACCGATAATGATTTTTTTCCCTTTCAAGACGTTTGCCCCCGGGTTTGATTGCAGAATGGTCATGTCGGCAATTTACAAAAACCTCAAGGATTTATTTCTTCTTGTTGGATGACGGGATAAGGTGTTTCCAGAACTGATCCCAGCTTTGAAAACGTTCTTTGTAGGAGAGACTGACACCCCATGTTTCAGCGGGTTTTTGCAAATTGGTGCCTGAGGTTGTATTTCCGTTCTGCCCATAAGAGCGCGAAGCTTCGAAATAGACTTTCGGAGTCACCCGATACTCAATTTTTTGTGCCGTACCATAATAATTTGCAGTGGATGACTCCCTGTTTCCGGGAGAACTTCCTGTGCCGATAAAGCGGACTTTTCCGCCGGTACCCGGAACGCTGAGTGCAAAGTAGAGGTCAAGACCGCTCAGAGCGCCACGCTTATCCATACCAACATTGAGATTGAAACTTTCAAGTCCGCCGATATTCTGAATGAGCCTTGAAATCCGGGATGAAAGAATACCGGTTCCAGCCGAAAACCCTACGCTTGAAACGGCAATATTATTGTTTATACCGCTGCTTCCCGGACGGATATACCACTGTTTGTAAAGTAACAAAGAGATGACGTTCAGCTCTGCGTTCGAGTCGATCTGGCTTGGCTGCCCGCCAATCATGTTGACTGATGCAAAAGGCTGCGTCTGCTCATTCATGTAATAGCCCATCGCGACCTGAGGCGTATTGAGTGTACCGGTGATGGCAAGCAGCAGCTTTACATTGTCGCGTTCTCCACTCTGCTGGTTTGAGACGCTGATAGCTTTCGTCCCGTAAATATTATCCATGGCGCCGCTTCGTATATCAACACTGTTCCAGTTTATTTTTCCCCCATCCTGCAAATCAAAGTTTGAGTTGGAAAATTTGTATTTGCCCCCAATGATGTTCACCGATCCGAAAAGCTGATATTGCTGGTTGTTTTTGCTGACAATCAAAGAGAGGTTGTTGATTGACGATTCCAGTTGTTCCCCCCTGAGCCGGTCAAAAATAACGTTCAACTTGAGTGGTTCAATATTGCTGAGCCTGAGGTTTTTGATTTGCAGAATATCGATCAGCGAGTGATAAAATTCTACCGGTTTTACCGCAGCCTTTGTCTTTTCAATCTCAGCAGTGTTTCGTGATGGGTAACGTGGTATAAATTCAATAAATTTGTCAACGCCAACATACTTTGCGCTCTCATTGGCTCCCAATCGGTAGAGTGAAAAATCTGCTGAATCAATCCTCAGCTCTCCTTCGATAACTGGTTCGGAGAGCGTGCCATGTAAAAGAATATTGCGGGTTGTACCGGTAATGGTGCCAAATGAGGTCTCATCCTCGTTATCTTTTTTGTTGAACAGGAGGAGTTTGTTAAATGTGCCCATGAGATCCAGTCCCATGGGGTTGAGTTTTTCAAGCTTTACCACTCCATTGATGACTCCGCTTCCGTTGCTCTTGTCGCTTATTTTGATCTCTCGGAGTTCAATAGCTTTTGGAGTGACATAAAGTTCACCCTTAAGCAGGTAGGAGACCTGGGTTGGTGCTATTTTGATGGTGGTATTCTGCAGATGAGTTGTCAGGTAAATATCGGGTCTCGGCGTAGTCCCTTCAATTTTGAGCGTCGTCGGAATAATGCCCTCAGCCGATTCAAAGAAGGGTAGCAGGTAATGAAGAAATTGGGCAGAAAGGTTATCAGAGCGGAATGTTGCACCGAGAGTCTCATGTTCCACCATCCGGACATTGAGGGGATAGTAACTGATTGCAAGAGGTAACGTTCCGCTTCCATCAATGGTGTTCATAAGCTGGGTTGCTTTCGCTTCGATTTTTTCTGGCCTGGAAGGGCTGCTGTGTAACTCAAAACGAAGTTGCCTGCCATTGTGCAAGGCATTGGCCTGCAGGGTACCTATCAAGATCTCTTCATAATAGATATTTTTTCCATTCACCGTGAGGCTGCTTGTTTTTGAGTCAGGGTTTCCACTGACTGTCAGGGAGGCATTGATTGTTCCTGCAAGCTTGTCGAGAGAGGGGTCCAGGGCAAGGCGCTTCAGCTCGTTCAGTTCAACATTTGTCAAGGTGCATTGAAATGTGCCCGACTGTGAATTGCTGAGTTCTCCATTCAGCACGGCCTGCTGCACTCCCTTTGCAATGGTAAAATGGTTGAACTTTGCAGCGGTTCTTCCCAGAATGAGGTGCGAGTTCTGCTCTGCCTGCCAGATACCAGAGGAATCGTTTATTGAGAGGCGGTGAAAGAGGAGGTCATAACCGGGCTCGCTCTTTGTTACCGTAAATTTTGTTGATACCCTCTCCGCAGGATCATCTACGGAAAGGTCGATGGCACCCTCAAAACGAGATGGCGTATAGATGCCTGAAAAAATTGTCTGGCCGGTTTTTTTACCCGCAACGGTAACCGATGAAGCCCGGCCTGTTAACGCAGCATGGGGAACTCCGCTGCTGTTGCACACCAGATCGGACTTCAAGGAGAGGTTTTCAACCGAAAAATCTTTACGGGAGGTTAACGTATCGAGGTTTATTGATGCGGTGATCGAACACTGCCCATCACGGTAAACGGCACTTCCATCAGCGTTGCCCTGCAATGCAAGATCATGAACGGGAAGAAAGAGTATTAATGGTGAGATATCTTTTACCGAGATATGGTAATTGACGGTAAAGGGCCTTTGGAGCACACCTGTTGCCTTGATGGGAAGGGGGAGGGCTGTGCGCCAGATATTTTGCGCTCTTGCCTCACGTGCAATCGCTGAAGATGATGTGTTGCAGAGAGTGATCAGCTCTTCAAACGTATAATTGCCTTCCGCAAGAAGATCAAGAAAATCGCTCCTGATGCTCGCTTGTGAAGAGTTGGCGTTCTGAACAATCTCAACGGAAACTTTTGAATGCTCCTTTAACTGGAACCCGTTAATGGCAGAGGGTGAAAACTGAAGAGCAGCAGAAACATTGATCATTTTTGCATCAAATCCCGAACCCTGCAGGGCAAATGCTCCGTTCAGGTCGGTTGTAAACTCTTGGGAACCGAGAATTTTTGAAACATCAAGGGCGGCAGTTTTACCGGAAGCACGGTACCGGGCAACGCCTCCTTTCCAGTCAATTTCACCGTCAAGATTGAAGCTGGTCAGATCGTTGTTGAGAAAAAGAGTAGTATTGAGCAACTGGCCGTCGTACCTTGCCGTCACGGAGCCCTCTTTCACCGGCTGATTTTGCCAGAAAGAGTTGCCCAGTTTCATAGCAAGCGCGACCTGGTTGCCCTCCCCCTTAGCCGCAGTTCCTTCAAAACTGCCTGAAGCGTTGAGCATGCTTTTTCCGTTTTCCCCCTTCATGAAGAGGTGTGGTTTGCATTCTTTCAGTACAAAGGAGCCCTTGTATGCAACACGATCCGACTCATCCCTTGATGCTTCACCACTGAGCGACATATCTCCGGGCAGAGAGTGCACGTTTACTTCTGCCTTTAGCGCTTTAAGAGTTCCTTTTGCATTGCCAAGAAAAGTGATGTCGCCGGTTTTGCTGGCGATCTCCTTCAGAGGGCTCTCTTTCAAAAAAAAGTCAACAAAAGTGCCAGCAATTTTCGAACTGTCGCATTTCAGTTCATAGGCAAAAGCCTTTTTATCGAGCAGGTTAAGTAACTCTCCCTTAACGGCGACCCTGCTTTTGTTGCTGCTTAGAAGCGCACTGATGAGTTCAATGTTATCTTTTCTTCCCTTTGCATCTCCTTTAATGGTGTAGATTCCTGGCGGTATAACAAGCGGCGGGTACAAGAGCTTCAGGTCATCGCTCTGCAGCGCAAGTTCTTGCACATTCAGAAAAGAGTTGGCAAGAGCAAGCTCTTTCTGCCGTTGGCGTGAAAAAATATTAAAGTGATCAAGGGTTGCCGAGAGTTCTGCATGGCTTTTATTGGCCGCAATTTTCAGGGCAAGCAGCTCTGAACGATTTTCAGAAAAGAGAAATCTTCCAGAAGCCTGCCGCAGAGAAAACTGCTTTTTGGGGAGGATGAAGTGCAGTTTTTCAATTGCTCCGCGCACAAAATTTTTTTTGACGGTGAATGATGAGAGTTCAAGATTAAGGGCATTGGCATCAAGCGGCCAATTGCCCGGGCGCCCTCTCTTTGTGGAGAAAGAGAGTTTGCTGTTCTGCATCTGAAGTGTTTTACAAAAAAAATGGTCGAGCGGTGCTCTCGTCGAATCGCGATCGCGTGACTTGAAAACAAGATCAAGGTTGAGTTTTCCGTCGCTTTGCTCAATAATCCTTGCGCTGAGCTTGTTGGCTGTCAACTGACGGAGATATAATGTTCTGATATCAGGCTGAAGGAGTTGCAGAATGTTGAATTTCAGTGAAATTGCCTGCGCCTCAAGAGCCGCTGTTTTCTCCCCGGGGCCATAAATGCGGGGGTTGATCAGGGTGACCTTGTTGGGAAAATTCAGGCGCACCTCTTGCAGTTCAAGCCGCCCGTAAAATTTTTCATTAAAAATGGCAAGAACCCGCTTTTTGGCATACTGGTCAAGCACTCCGCTGTTCAGCACAATCAGGGCCGTAAGCGACAGCAGGAGCGCAAATGCCAAACATGCAGTGAGCAGTTTGATGCTATAGTGTTTAAGGCGTTCCACTGCTGATTTCTGATTGATAGTGTTGGATGATTTTTTCGATGAGAGTGCTTGTTGAACGTCCTTCAAGCAAAGGTATGGTTAAAACCGCACCTCCATTGTCGAGCACGGCCCGCGCTCCGGCAATCTGTTCGACGGCCCAGTCAGCTCCTTTGACAAGAATATCCGGTAGTAACGTGCCAATAAGCTCTTCAGGAGTATCCTCATCAAAAAGGGTGAGCGCATCAACAACCTGCAACGCAGAGAGTACCGTGGCCCGGTCGGCTTCGCAGCAGACAGGCCGGCTCGCTCCTTTGAGTCGGCGGACTGAAGCATCACTGTTCAGACCAATCAAAAGCACATCGCCAAGCTTTCTGGCTGCCTGCAGGTACTCAACATGCCCGGCATGAAGAAGATCGAAACAGCCATTTGAAAAGACAACTTTTTTGCCCGAAGCCTGCCATGCCCTCACTTTTTCACGAGCCTCGCATCGGCTTACCAGCTTGCCGGAACCAGTCATAGTGATTACCCCTTTACACTCATGAGCTGCAAGCTCTCTAAAAGATAAATGTTCGATACTTTTTCTTAATTTAATGTATACTCTTCGATTGTCCGCATAGTTAAAAGAGATTCTATTATTTTCAATGAAGCGCAGAAGGAAAAAAAAGAGGGATTTGTTACAGAAGGCACTCTATAACCTTATGATGGCTCTTGGTCTGCTGGTCAGAAACATAAGTCGAAAAAATTCTACAGTAATAGCCCATGTACTCGGGAATTTTGTCTATCACATTCTTAAAACGAGGCGGCCTCTTGTAACCGGGAACCTTGCGTTAACTTTTCCTGCAAAAAGCAGTGCGGAAATTAATGTTCTTGCAGCCTGGGTTTACCGCAACCAGGCTGAGAATATTATTGAAATGCTTCGTATTCCCATGATCAAAACGGTCGCAGATGCCGCAAAACTTCTTGACGTTGATGCCGCTGATTTTCTTGCAAAAACGGTTGACCAAAAAAAGGGTGGGGTACTTGTCTCCGCGCACTTTGGAAACTGGGAGTTGCTCGGTCTCTGCTGTGGATTATTGGCGACCCCTTTGACCATTGTGGCAAAGCCGCTGAAAAATTTTAGAATTGATCAGCAGATCAATGCGTGGAGAACGATGCACGGTAACCGGATTATCTATGACTGTACAGCACTCCGTGATGGGCTAAGAGCGCTCCGCAATGGAGAAATTGTCGTTTTGTTGGGTGATCAGTCTGACCCTGGCGCTTCGTTTGTTACGGACTTTCTCGGGCGTCCTACTGCAGTTTTTCTCGGTCCAGCCTACCTTGCCCTCAAGGCAAGAGTTCCGCTCTTCGTCGGAATGTGCCGCCGAACCAAAAATGGTAGCTATACGTTTAAGACTGAAGAGGTTGAGTCAGGCGATCTTGGCAGTACCAAAGCCGACGTTGAAGAACTTGCCCGTCGCTACACCAAAGTACTGGAACGCTTTATTTATCGTTACCCTGAAGAGTGGTTCTGGTTGCACAATCGCTGGAAACGGATGGAACCATAAGTGGAATTGTATCCAAAAGAAAAACCCCCCGGACAACGGAGGGTTTTCTTTTTTGGGCATGGTACACCAAATCGCTGCGGTTCAGCAGTTGCGTACGGTCGAGGAGTTACGATCCTTGATGGTGGATTCGTCAAACTCGTCCCAGTTGTGTTCGTCGTGTTCACGCTGGTAGCCTGCCTCTTTGAGGCCGAAGCTCATGTCGGCAACCATCTCGGGGCGCAGCTCCTTGAGGTTTTTGACTTCGTCCTGCGTAAGGATTCTTGACTTGTCAAAGCCGAGATCAATCTCAATTTTGCGGTTCTTGGTCTTGACACGGTCAATGTCGTAGAAGCGCTTGGTAAGGGTGGTCTGGGCAAAAGCTTTCAAACATCCAAGCATGTACTTGCGCACATAGGGGTCCTTGATCCAGGGGTAGCTGAAGAAGGTTTTGCGTGCGTAGAAGCGTGCGTAGGATTTGAGCACTCCTTTGAGAACATCTTCACGCTCCATATTGTCGGGCTTGATGATGGGTGTCACAAAGTTGTACTTGGAGTAGTCGCGTACTTCAACCCTGTCGCCAAGCTCCTTGAAGAGATCGGAGAATGGCCATGGTGTGTAGATGGTCCAGTTGGCCATGTCGGGATCCCAGTCTTTGCAGAGCTGGTAGGTCTCTTCGATGGTTTCAGGAGTTTCATGCTCAAGTCCCATCACAAACTGTGCTTCGGCCACAATACCGTTCTTCTGGAGCAGTTTGATGGCAAGCTTGTTCTCTTCGATGGTGGTCTCTTTGCGGAAGCGGTTGAGGTTCATCTGGCTGGCAGCCTCGGTGCCAAGCGAAACGTGTACCAGACCGGCTTTGCGGAAGAAGGGCAGAAGGTCGGCGTCGCGCATGATATCGGTCACGCGGGTGTTGATACCCCAGGTAACGTTGAGTTTGCGGTCGATCAGCTCCTGACAGAGTGAAACAAACTTCTGCTTGTTGATGGTTGGCTCTTCGTCGGCAAGAATGAAAAAGCCGACGTTGTACTTTTTGACGAGCACTTCGATTTCATCGACAAACAGTTTCGGGCTGCGGGCGCGGTAACGGCGCCAGAACTGCCACTGTGAGCAGAAGGTACAGGTAAATGGACACCCTCTTGCAAAGTTCGGTACTGCCAGACGGCAGTTGAGGGGGGTGTAGATATATTTTTCCCACTCGTAGAGGCTCCAGTCGGGCGTCAGGGTATCGAGATCTTCGATGACGGGGTGAGCTGCTGTGGCAAACACATTGCCGCTTTCGTCAAGGTAGGCGATACCGGTGATGTTTCCCCGGTTCTGTTTATCAGTGCCTGCGGCAATTTCGCGGATGAGGTTGACGGTTACCTCTTCGCCTTCACCCCGGACAATGTAATCGGTTTCGGGTGCTTCGCTCAATACCTGCGGGTACATGAAGGTTGAGTGAATGCCGCCCATGATTGTCGTGATTTTCGGGTCTACCTTTTTGGCGATCTTCATGATATCCTGCGCCTTGAAGATAGAGGGGGTGATATTGGTTGCCATCACCACATCCGGCTTGTTTTTGCGGATGACCTCTTCGATCTGGTCGTCATCAAGGTGGTCGCACATGGCGTCAACAAATCGCACCTGATCGAATCCCGCATGTTTCAGGGCGCCACCGATATAGGCGACCCAGCTTGGCGTCCAGTTACCGGCAATTTCGGCTCCACCTGAATGATAATTTGGCTGAACCATCAGTATTTTCATCGGTCTCCATCCTCCAGATATGTTTTTTTACGAAATAGGGACTGTTGCATGCATCAGTTAAAACTTGTTCCAGACTCTTAAAAATCCCTGAATTTCTAATTTACAATTATTTTATAGAATTTTCATAGGGTTTTAGTTTACCGCTCTTATTTGTGTGATGTGTTCATCAGCATGGTATGATAAAAGCCGAAACTGACCTTTTCGCGGCTTTTCATTTTCATGCCGGTTTTCTGCATTGCTTTTTGCATCTCCTCGTCGCGAATCATCTGGATGGTGGTGCGGCGCTCTTTTTTCGGGAAATAGCCTCCAAGCCAGTGCATGAGCGCAAGAAGCTTGTTGTAAGGGGCATACGTGAATATAACGGAGCCTTTTGTCAGGCTGGCGAGATTGCGGAAGGCTTGGGAAAATCCTTCTGCCGGGTAGTGGATGAGGACGTCGAAGCAGACCACGGCATCGTAGCTGCCGCGTACTGACTCAAGGGTATTGACCTCGAAGGTGATGTTGTTCTGCACTCCCTCTTTTGTGGCTTCAGCTTTTGCCTTGTCGACCATCTGCGAAGCGATATCAACGGCTGTTACCTTATACCCCGCCTTGGCAAGCCGGATGCTGAAAAGTCCTGTACCACAGCCGGCATCAAGCACGGTTGCCCCTTTTGGCAGCCCAAGCTGCTGCAGCCAGTCGAATGCCTTGTCCATCATGACGGCATGACCCTGACGTACCGTATTGCGCACGGAGGAGAGTTTATCGTCGCCGTATATTGATGCCCATCGCTGAAAGCCCTGACCATTGAAATAGGAGCGGAGCATTTTCTTGTGTTCTTCAGCATTGAAAGGGGAGCTGCTCATGGTGTACTGGTTTGACGGTTGCTTGGTTGACTTTGTTACAATATAGTGTTTGCGGTGCTCACTCGGCCACCCCTTCTATTCGAGTTTCAAGATCGGCGTAGAGTTCCTGCAGTTCATCAATGGTGCTGTCATCGGTTTCCCAGAATCCACGTGAATGAGCTTCGAGCAATCTTCTCGTCATCGACATGGTGGCGTGTGCATTGAGGCTTGCCAGCCGTTCAAGCATGGCTTTGTCTTGCAAAAAGGTTTCGTTAAACTGATCGTAGGTCCATTTTTTAACCGCCGAAGCCGTTGCGCTCCATCCGTAGGTGTTCGTGAGATGCGACTCAATCTCCCTCACTCCCTCATAGCCATGCTCCAGCATCGCTTCATACCATTTCGGGTTAAGCAGTTTGGTGCGTGCTTCAAGTGAGACCATTTTTTCAAGTGAGCAGATCCGCTGTTTTTTCCCCGTACCGTCGATATCGCCAACCATCACCTTTGGCTTTACCCGGCTGAGCTGTTCCACGGTTTTTGAAACCCCGCCAAGATACTCATAATAATGATCAATATCAGAAATACCGATTTCGCAACTGTCGATATTCTGGAAGGTGAGCGTGACATGCTGCAGGGCGGAGCGAAGTGCATCGGGGCACTCTTCCCATTGCCCGTTTGGGGTTACGGTAAAGCTTTTGCGGCTCACAAAGGCCTCGGCAAGCTGGCTTTCCTCCTCCCATGTACTGCTTTCGATCAGATGGTTCACATTTGCCCCGTAACTTCCGGGTGCATTCGAATAGACCCTGTTTGAGGCCTCGTCAAAGGTGCAGCCCTTTTCCGCCATCTCCTGCAGGACATGTTTTCGAAGAAAGTTCATTTCGTCAGGTTCATCGGCCGCCGCAGCCATACGGGCAGCCCGGTCGAGCAGTTTGACCTGCGGGGAGAGCAGATCGCGGAAGATACCGCTGATGGTCATCACGACGTCGATGCGTGGGCGACCCAGCTCGGCAAGCGGCAGGAGTTCAACATCGGCAATCTTGCCCATTTCATCGGTTTTTACCCTTGCACCCATAAGTGCCAGTGCTTGTGCAACTCCTTCGCCATCGCTTTTCAGGTTGTCGGTTCCCCAAAGAATAAGGGCGATGGAGTGCGGGTTTTCACCACTCTCTTTGCGGTACTGCAGCAGCAGCTCCTCAGCCGAAAGCTTTCCGCTTTTCTGGGCAAAGGGTGAGGGGATGGTGTAGGGATCGAGGCTGTGCATGTTCCGGCCCGTAGGAATGATGTCGGGGTTCCGGACAAGGTCGTTGCCGGGTGAGGGCGGGGTATAGTTTCCGTCAAGAGCGTGCAGCAGAGCCTTGAGTTCATGATTTTCAGTCAGATTGATGAGGACGGTGTTCAGGAACTCCCACAGGCGTTGAAGCTCTGGTGGTCTGGTTCCCGCCTCGCGATGCAGGTAGTCGTTGGCCTCGGCTTTTCTGACGGCAAAGCTTCCCTCAAGCACTTTTGCTATCGGCAGACCGGGGTTCTTTTCCGGGTAAAAGACTCCAGTGAAGCGTTTAAGGGCTTCACGGCTTATCGCTGATACCTGCTGCCATTTCTCCTGGGCACTTCTCTCATTGTCGAGGTGATCAAGCAGCTCACTGTAGTTGTAGTCGAGGTGCTGGCAAATCAGCTCAGGCAGTGATTTTCCATCAAGTTCAGGGCGGCTGTGTGCTGCAAGCAGGGCCAGATGGTCGCTGACGCTTTCAGGTGTTGGTGCCTCACCCATGATGTGCAGACCGAGTGGAATCATGCGCTCCTCAATCCTGTAGAGCTCGCTGTGCAGCCTCGCGATATATTCCTCTGCGGCTCTTTCATCAAGGCTTCCATCAATTTCCAGAGCTATTGCGAACTCCCTGATCTCTTCGAGCAACTCATCTGAAGCAAGGCTCCTGAAGCTGGCAATCAGCTCCTTGAGTTTTCGCAGGTTTTTGTAGAGTCCGGCATGTTCAAGCGGAGGGGAGAGGTAGCTGATGAGCGTGGCAAAGCTGCGGCGTTTGGCAATAGCACCTTCGCTCGGGTTATTGACGCAGTAGCAGTAAAAGTTTGGCAACTTGCCAATCAGTCGTGTTGGCCAGCATGATGCCGAGAGTCCTGCCTGTTTACCGGGCATGAATTCGAGAGCACCGTGTGTGCCAAAGTGTACGACGGCATCGGCATCGAAGCATGCTTCAATCCAGGTGTAGAAGGCCGCAAAAGCGTGGTTGGGTGCAGCATCTTTTGCCATGAGCAGGCGCATCGGGTCGCGCTCGTAGCCGAACGATGGTTGCTGGCCGATAAAGATATTGCCAAGTGAGCAGCCGAGGATATGAAAGCGGGTACGGTCATTAAGGATTTCACCCGGAGCATCGCCCCAGAATGGCTCGATGGCCTGATATGCCGGGAAAAGTTTGCGGTACTCGGTGACGGGAAGCTGCGCCTCCACATTGCCGTCGGTACCATACACCAGCCTGTTTCCTTCAAGCAGTTTCTCTCTCAGTGCCTCGGTTGTTTCCGGTACATCAACCGTGTATCCGGCCGATTTCATCTCCAGCAAAAGCCTGTGCAGGCTTTCAAAAACATTGAGGTAGGCCGCTGTACCGGCATTGCCGAGGTTGGGCGGAAAATTGAAAAGGATAATGGCAATTTTCTTTTCAGCGGGCGGCCTCTCCTGCAATCGGAGGAGTCGCTGCACTCGTCCGGTAATGGTTTGAAGCTCCGCTTCAAGCGCCATCGTTCGTTCGCTGCCGCTCTCTGTGCCGGCATAGACGTGCGGTTCTATGGAGCCGTCGAGCTCTGTTACGGCCACACTCAGGGCGGTTTGGAGCGGTGTCAGGCCAAGATTGCTTTCACGCCACTGCTCTATTGGCTGAAAAGAGAGGGGGATAAGATTCAGGCAGGGGATATCGAGTTTTTTCAGTACCTCGACCGCTTCAGGTGCCCTGTTTTCTGCGGGGCCGCCAACGAGTGAAAATCCTGTGGCGTTGATGAGCAGTGACGGCTTCAGTGAACCGGGCGTTTCGGGGTTGAAAAAGCGCTCAAAGGCGGGACGGAAATCGAGGCCACCGCTGTAGGCAAGAGTGCACCGTATCCCTTTTGATTCGAGTGAGCGCACCAGGGCGTTGAGGTGCTCCATGTTGTTGCTCAGGACGGTCGAGCGCATGGCAAGAATGATCACCGTTCCCTTGCTGAGCTTTGGCTTGTTCCTCTTCTGCCACTCAAGAAAATCACGTGTGGTGAAAAATGGTTCAGGTGCATCCGGATGGCAAAGAGCGGCATCGGGATAGAAAAGCGGATCATCCTGGGGGAGTTTGCCTTTCCATCCCGGAGAGTAGCGTTCTATCAAGAGTGAGAGAAAGCGCTCCATGTTTTCCTGTGAGCCGTTCAGCCAGAATTGGTGGGCGGCAATAAAGGTATGGATATCGCGTGCCTTGCCGGGGATGTGTTTCATTAGCTTGCTGACACTTCGCACCATTGCCAGTTGCCGCTGACTCTCCCCGTGGCTCTGTTTGGGCATCAGCCGGGATGCCCACTGCTTGAAGATGCTCTTCTCTTTCAGCTCCTCTTTTTGGGGCTTGCGCAGCGAAAATTTTCCCACTCTTGTTTGGGTAATGAGAGCGGGGTTGCTGGTAATGATGCAGACCGGGCAGCTTAGAGGGTCGAGCAGTTTTTCCAGTGGCCTGACAATCTCCTCGCTGAAGAGCATAGAGCCGAAGACAAAATCTGCTTTCGGGAGAATCTCTTCGAGCGTTTCCCAGAGTTTTTTGCTGTTATGGAGGCCAAGACTGAATACTGAAACCTCCAATCCGACCTGAAACTTCCTGTTCAGCTCACCGGCAGCAGCCCGTACAGTGCTGTTGTTGGTGGCCTCCATGGTAAGGAAAACAAAACGCATAAAATGTAACCTCGGTAATAAACAGGTGATGACCAAAGGAGCAGCGCGGCTGGAATATACCAAACCCATCAGCAATAATGAAACCCGTGCGGTGACTGCCGGGTGGAGAAAGCAAAAAAGCACGGGGGTGAGCCGTGCTTTTCTGTCTTGGATGTATTCGTAAAGAAACCTTTTAAACCTCAATTCCTTCAAGACGGTCTTCGAGGTCGCTGTAGATCTCCTGAAGCTTTTCGATCATGTCGGGGTCGGCGCTCCACATGCCGCGTCCGCTTGCTTCAAGCATGCGTCCGACAATGTTCTTGAACGCTTTCGGGTTGACCTTCATGAGCCGTTCGCGCATTTTAGGATCCATGGCGTAGGTTTCGGCGGCCTCTTTGTAGACCCAGTCGTCAACGCCTTTGGTGACGGCGTCCCAGCCAAGCATGTAGGTAAAGCGGTTGCTAATTTCGGCCGCTCCACTGTGCCCCTGATCGAGCATGGTCTCAAACCATTTCGGGTTGAGCAGCTTGCTGCGGAACTCCACTTTAAGTGCCTTGTCGGCATCGTCAATCTTGACATCAGCCGTAAAGGTCTCGACGTAGTTGAGTTTCACCTTGTCACCCTTGGGATTGCGACGGCGAGCCGAGAGTTGCAATGCGCCCGATGAGGAGAAGTAACGGTCGATATCGGTAATGCCGAATTCCGCCGAGTCAACCTGCTGCACCACACGGTCAACAGTACTGAGCAGCCCTTTGAGAATATCACTCTGCTGGTCGCCGTAGCGGTTTCCGCCGTAGGCAAAACCGGTACGCTTGATGAACATGTTATCGAGATCATCTTCCGACTCCCATGCTGAATCCTCAACCAGCTCTTCGACCTGTGAGCCGTAAGCACCGGGTGCCTGGGTAAAGAGGCGCGATGTGGCGCTCTCAAAATCCTTGCCCTCTTTCATGGCGGCGTCTACATGCTTTTTGATATGGTTCATCTCGTATGGCTCAATGGCCCTCGCGGCATCCTTGACCAGTTTGTCGAGATGATCGACAAGCACGCCAAAGGTGTCGCGGAAGATGGAGCTGATCTGGATCAGCACGTCAATTCTCGGCCTTCCGAGCTTTTCGAGCGGCACGAGGCGGTAGTGGCTTATTTTACCCTGTGCATCGTAGGCTGGTTCGGCGCCCATGAGGTGGATGATGACGGCCACCGCTTCGCCTTTGCTCTTGATGGTGTCGAGCCCCCAGAGTACCTGGGCAATGGTTTCGGGGTACTCACCCTCATTCTCTTCGGTGTGACGGGCCAAAATGCTCTCGGCAATCTGCTTGCCGCGCTTGAAGGCCAGTTCCGAAGGGATGCGCCACGGGTCAATGGCGTGGATGTTGCGTCCGGTTGGCAGAATGCCTGCACCGTCACGCACCAAGTCACCGCCGGAGCCTGAAGGAATGTACTCGCCGCAAAGGGCCCTAAGGAATCCCTTCATCTCGTTGCGGTTGTCTTCGAGTGCGCGTTTGAGGGCAACGCCATCCTGCAGTGCGGCTGTAATGGCTTCGGCCATCTCCCGGGTAGGCTTTTCGCCGCCCGTCATGGTGTTGAAGACGGTCGTCGGATTGGTCTGGCCGAAAATAGTTTTTTCGATAAACTCCCGTGTGTGCCCATCGACGGTTTCACGAGCCGTAAGTGCTTTCTGCTCTCCCTTGCGGGCGCGGGTGGCCAGGGTAGCATAATCACCAAAGGTTTTATCTTCGCCGATGGCCTGCATGATAAGCGATGGCAGCGATTTTTCGTTGCCGCGAACCTTGAGGTACTCCGTAATGGTGGTGACCTGACTGTCGAGCCTTGGTGTTTCGCCGAAGACGTGCAGTGAGTTTGAAATCAGGCGCCCTTCAAGCTCCATCATGTAGGTGTAGAGGCGACTGATATAGTCGGGGAAGCTCTCCCCTTCAACACGTGGGCAGTCATCGGTCAGGTTGAGCTGCTGCGCCTTGGTGATGATAACCTCTTCGGTCTCAACATCGACCATCTTTTCAAGTCCGCGCTCACGGTAGTCGTTCAGCATCTCCTTGAAGGCGGGAAGCTCTTTGTAGAGGCCGGCCCGTGCAAGTGGCGGGATGTTGTGCGAAATCATGGTGGCGTGGCCGCGACGCTTGGCAATGTTGGCCTCGCTCGGGTTGTTGATCGGGTAGATGTAGAAGTGGGGCACCTCGCCGAGCAGTGCGTCCGACCAGCAGTCGCCGGTGACGCCAAGTTGCAGGCCGGGCATCCACTCCGCTGTACCGTGCATGCCGACGTGTACCAGGGCATTGGCGCCGAAGGTGCGGCTGATCCAGCGGTAGAAGGCGATATATTGATGATGCGGTGTGTTCTCCTTGTCGAAGAGGAGGCGCATCGGGTCACCCTGTATGCCAAGGCGCGGCTGAACGCCGATAAAGATGTTGCCGAGCGTTATGCCGCCAATAAAGAGCCGGTCAGGCTTGATGGGGGCAATCTCTCCAGGGAAACCGCTCCAGCGTCCTTCAATGCGTTCACGCTCTCTGGAACTGGTGAGGGTGTTGTAGGTTTCGCGGTCGATGGAGAAGCACCCCTGCTCATGCGCCTGGATTTCGTAGTCGGTCGCACGATCGAGCATGGCGAGCAGCTCTTCGGGTGACTCTGGAAGCTCACCGATGTTATATCCTTCGGTGCGAAGCGACTTGAGGATATTGTAGAGACTTTTTGGTACATCAAGCAGGGCGGCACTCGCCTTTTTGCCCATGCCCGGAGGATAGTCGTAAACAACGAGAGCGACCTTTTTGTCTTTGTTCGCAATCTGGCGCAGCTCTGAAAACTTTTTGGCCAAACCGGCAAGCCTGTCGAGACGATCGGGCACGGTCTGGAGGCGTCCATCCTTGATGGCTCCGAGCACAACCGGGCAGACAGCACCATCCATCTCAGGCAGCGAATAGGTCATGGCTGACTGGAGCGGAATGACCCCCTGCGACTTCCATGAGGCAAAATCCTGAATGAAGAGCGGCTGGGAGACGACGTAGGGTGCGTTTATTTTGCCCAGAATTTCGTCGCGTGCGGCTGATGAGGCGCCCGGTGTGGTTGCGCCTGCGGGGCCGCCCACAAAGCCGAAGCCCATCATGTTGATGAGCATGTCGATGTTGTTGTGCGTAAACCACTCTCTTGCGGCAACGTGCCCTTCAACACCCATCACAAAGACCGGCAGGGGATTGAGCCCCTTGGCTTCGATGGCACGAATGGCATTATCGATATACTCCTTCTCCTGAAGCAGGTGCTTGCGGAAAAACAACATGCCGATGTTGCGCTGTTTCGCCGCAATTTTATTGCGCTTGTGCAGCCACTTTTCATAATGGTGCAGATCTTTCAGGTATTCCGGTGCATCCGGATGGTAGAAGCCCATGGTGGGTACCTCCTGCACCTTCTCAACCTTGATATCAACCTCAAAGTATTCAGCGATGATATAATTGAACATCGATGCCAGATTCTCCGTCGTCGGATTCATCCAGTAGGTGTAGACCTGCATCCAGTTCTTGAAATCTTTTGCTTTTTTGGGGATTAGCGGAAGCATGGTGCGCATGATTTTCAGCAGCTTCATGTAGCCGTAAAGCGCATCTTCGTCGCGTCCCTTCACCAGCATTTTTGCAACTTTCTTGACAATATCGGGCATGCCGCTGCCATCCCCCGAAACCACATAGGTACCAATTTTCGTCATTTGCATCACTTCAGGCATCGACTCGTAGGCAAAGACGACCTTCGCCTTCGACTGCGCGACCTGCTCCTGCAGCCAGTCGGCCTGCATCTTGAACTGTATGAGGGTGGTAAAAATACAATCGGCGTTGCGGATTGCTTCGGCTGCTTCAGGATTCTGGTGCTCAAGATCCTGATCGGTCCATTGGGTCAATTCAGCGTGTGCGGCGATTTTGGAGGTTACCTCGCGCCATACCCGCTGGTTGCATTGCTCCATCCCGACAATAGCGGCAATTCTGATTTTATCGTGCATAGAATTACAAAAAGATGTGCGTTTCTGGTGGTTTTAACAGGATTGCAAAATGTAATAAAATCCCATGATGTAAACTAACGATTAAAAAAAGAGCCAGCCCTTCGTTGCCGAAAGGGCTGGCTCTGGTCATAACGACTTGTTGCTGAATGCTTCTCTTCAGAACGTGCAATCGATTCCCATAACAAAACTGCGTCCTGGTGCACGGAACCATTCTGCCTCTTCGTACTGCACGTTGCCGATGTTGCGGCAAAGGAGGTTCAAAGAGACCGTCTCACCTGCCTGATACTTCACGCCAGCGTTAAGCACGATAAAGTCACCGGGGTAGTTGAGGCCTAGTGTGTTTGTGTGGTTACTTATCGCCTTGTACTTGCTCATATAGCGCCCATTCAGATTCAGCGCAAGCTGTCTAACCGGTTTCCAGGTTGCTCCTGCTGAGACAGTATGCTCAGGGCGGTAGGCCAACCATGTTGGGTCAGGGTTATTATAGTTGGCAGACGTAGGGTCTGCGACATAAGAACGGTTTTTTGCGTTCATGTAGGTGTAAGCTGCATTGAAAGCCCACTCGTTTGTCGGCCTGTAATTCAGGCTTGTCTCAATACCCCAGATGCGTGCTTTTGTGATATTCCCGTATTGAAACGTAAGGTCACTGGCTTCAATAACAGATTCTATGAGGTCATTATAGTCGTTCAGGAAGCCAGCGATATCAAGCGATACTTTGTTGCCGAACTGCTTGAACATGCCGATTTCATAGGCTGTCATAGTCTCCTTGTCGAGTGCAGGATTGGGTACTCCTGTATAGGGGCCTGCACTACGTATGAACCGCTCGTAGAGTGTTGGTGCACGGAAACTCATACCCCATGAAGCACGGAAGCTCATATCATCCATTGCCTTGTAGTTGAGCGCCACGCGAGGATTGAAGGCGTCGACTGATGGGTTTTCTATGGTTGCTGTTTCCGTGGGGTACGTAAAAGGAGCGATAGGATTTTTGTAATCCAGATATGTCGTCTCATTCGCATTGATGCCGTTCCAGTCATAGCGCAGTGAGAGTATGGTAGTCAGCTTGTCGGTTATTTTCCACTCATCCTGAAGAAACGCCGCCCAACTTTTTTCGTTAATACTTCCTAAGGTTTTGTTCCCTGAAGATGCTGGCGGTAATCCTGCAGCCAACTGCGTTGTCTTTAAGTCAGTTGAACTCCCTTCAAGGCCGAAAATAAACCGATGGCTTTTGCTAACTCTCCAGTCGAGCTTTGTGCCTGCACCGAAACGATCGGAATAGGTTTCATTGAAGTTTCCAACAGGCTGGAGAATACGAGGCCCTGCCATTTCGTTTGGACCTGTAGGATTATATTCGTATTTGACACCGTTATGTGTATAGTAAATGCGGGTGTCAAGGGTAAGATTGTCGCTCAGGAGGTTGACATAGTTCAAGCCGACAAGTGCATTTTTGCGGCTTATGAGGTCATCTTGAGAGTCTAGGAACGTGATGTCGTAAGCGCGTTCAGGATGTGCTACAGGAACGGATGGATTTGGTCCAGCATACCATTCATAAGCATACCCTCCCGCAGTTTCACTGTAAAACGTGCTTAACTGCAGGTACTGTTTCGCATCGATGTCATAGCGAGCTTTAAGCTTTACGTCATTGAGTTCTGCGTTAGCATTTTGCCGGTAGCCGTCATCATTGCCGTGCGTATAGAGGAGGCTGTAGCTCAGCTTGCCGCTCTTGTTGCCGATCCCTACGTAGGTGTTCCAGAACCATGGAGTATGACCATCAGCAAAAAAATGACTCTGGTCGCTGGAAGGAGGATCATCGTAAAAACCGCCGCTAAAACCGGCTTTTACTTCCAGTTTTTCTGGAAGGTGGCCAAAGACGTTCACCACTCCGCCCATAGCACCTGAACCATAGAGGGTTGCCGCAGCACCTTTCAGGATCTCAACCTTGTCAGCCGCATTCATATTGACCGATGACCAGGCCACTTCGCCTGACTCAGGAGCGTTGATGGGAAAACCGTCATAAAAGGCAGAGACACGGGTTCCGATAGCGCCACCCTGATAGGTGTTTGAACCGCGAACCTGAATGTTTGACGTTGTCTGTCCACCTGCGCGTGTGACCACAACACCGGGAACATCTTCAATCACCCTGTCAAGTGTCGGGTTGGATTCCTGCTTGATCTTTTCCTGCGAGACCACGTTCACGGTCACGGGAACATCAAGCCGATCCTGCTTGTAGAGTGATGCGCCGACCACAACTTCCGAAGCCATGATGGTGGTCTGGCCGAGCTGCAGGTTTACGCTGGCGGTCTGGCCGGTGCCCACCGTGACGATCTGACTTGCCGGAGCGTAGCCAACGATGGATACGGAGAGTTTCTGTGCTTTTGCGGGGACGTTCTGGAGAGTGAAGTTGCCGTTCATGTCGGTAGCAGTACCGATGGTGGTACCGGCAATGGTCACGGATGCACCGTAAACGCCTTCGCCGTCTGCCTTGTCGATGATTTTGCCTTTGATTGTGCCGCTGTCAGCTCCGTAAGAGGTGAGAGGTACCAGTGATGCAGTAAGGCAAAATGACGAAACAACAAAACGCACAAAGCGAGATGCTTGTACCTTTTTTGTTTTCATGATGGTATGTGGTTTGGTTGTAATGATACGGACAAAAAAACAGAGACCTGAAACTCTTATTTCCTTTTTCAGCAGTATATAATTACCATCACTCGGCGTCAGCAATACGATCAGGAGAAGAGAAACCCCTGGCACTTCATCCCCATGCAAATTAATTCCGGATTGAATTTATTAAAAAAAAATACAACAATACAAGGATTCCTGTGGTTGTGCGGGTATATGCGGGTAAATGATGTGGTGCTGCTGTAAAAAAAATCCCCGGTGTGTGCCGGGGAGTGTGATAAAGGGAGCTATGAAATGCAGCGGATTCTGTCAGATAACGCCAAGTTCTCTGCCGATGGTGCAGAATTCGGTGATAACCTTGTCGAGATGGACTTGCTGGTGGGTTGCCATGAAACTGGTGCGAAGTGCTTCGTGGCCTGGCATAACACCGGGACGGATGAAGGCGTTGACGTAGACACCGGCATCGAAGAGTTTTTTCCAGAAGTGGAGGGTCTTCATCTGGTCGCTGATCAGGACGGTAACAATGGCCGTGCGGGATGGCATGAGGGTAAATCCTGCTTTGAGCAGTGCCTGGCGAACGTAATCGGTATTGGCGATGAGCCGCTCCATGAGTTCGGGCTCGGTGCGGATAATCTCCAGGGTGGCGAGCACGGCGGCGACACTTGCCGGTGTAGGCGAAGCGCTGAAAATAAGAGCCGGGGCGTTGTGTTTGATAAAGTTGATGACGGTGCGATCGCCCACAACATAGCCACCGAGTGAACCAAAGGTTTTCGAGAAGGTGCCCATGATGAGGTCAACTTCGTTGACAAGGCCAAACTCCGAGGGTGTGCCTCTGCCTGTCCTGCCTATCACACCGACTGCGTGGGCATCGTCAATGAGAATGCGGGCATTATATTTTTTGGCCAGTTTTACCAGGGTCGGAAGGTCAACAATTTCACCGGAGACGGAAAATACTCCATCAGAGACGATGAGACGGCCAGCCGACTCGGGGATGGTTTGAAGCACGCGCTCCAAATCTTCCATGTTGTTGTGGTTGTAGCGTGCCAGGTTGGCTCCTGCTCCGAGCGCCATGACGGTTGCTGCCACAAGGCTTGCGTGGTTGTCGCGGTCGGAGACAATGTATTCGCCGCGCTGCACCAGTGTCGGGATGATACCCTGTCCGGTCTGGTAGCCAGTGCTGAAGAGCAGACAGCGCTCTTTTTCAAAAAAATCAGCAAGCTTCTCTTCAAGCTCGACGTGGAGGTTGACTGTGCCGGTCATGTAGCGCGATCCGCTGCAACTGGTGCCGTATTTATTAATGGCGTTGATTGAGGCAGCTTTTACTCTCGGGTCGGCGGTCAGGCCGAGATAGTTGTTCGAGCCAGCCATAACGAGTTTCCGTCCACCAAAAGAGACGACCGGGCCTTCGTTTTCGTCTATTGGGTGAAAAAATGGGTATAATCCCTGCTCCTTGACTTCGTCAGCAATGGTATACTCTATACACTTTTTAAAGAGGTCTTTGGTTTTCTCCACAGTAATGCAAATTTATTTCAGCAGTAACAAAAAAAAGCCGGAATTTCTTGTGTTTACGGTCGTCTGTTTTTGTTTTTCTTTTTTTTCGGTGACCGGTTTTCAGGGTAAGCGCATTTTGCCCAGAAAAGGAAATGTATCAAAAATTTTAGTTTTTTGTTAAAGCAGGCTCGGCTTTTTTTTTGCTGAAGAAAAATCAAGCAGAGTAAATGGCGGCGTTAATGACATTAATAAAAGGGTTAAGAGGCGATATGAGTGAAATAATATTGGTGACGGGTTCGAGTGGTTTTATTGGTGCGCAGGTGTTGCGTCATCTTGCTCGAGAGGGAGAGAGGGTAAGGGTTTTTCTTCGCCCTGAGAGCCTTGGCGGTGCTGTGGCGGAAGGGGTAGAGGTTGTTCGTGGAAGTTTTGGTGACAGGGAGGCTCTTGGCCGTGCGGTGCGTGGGGTTGATCGCATTGTGCATCTCGCAGGGGTAACGAAAGCGTTTGACGAGGCGGGCTATGATGCTGGCAATGTGATGCCATTGAAGAATCTGCTGGAGGCCGTGAGGGAGCATAACTCGAGTCTCAAGCGCTTTCTTTTTGTTTCCTCTCTGACGGTTGCGGGTCCGGCTTTGGAGGGTATTGTCGGGGTAAATGAGCGTGATACTCCCGCTCCTGTGAGCGCCTACGGGCGCAGCAAGTTGCGGGCTGAAGCGCTTTGCATGGAGTTTGCTGCCGATATTCCGGTTACCATTGTTCGTCCTCCCGCAGTCTACGGGCCGGGTGACCGGGATGTGTTACAGGTTTTTCAGATGTTTGCCAAAGGAGTGCTGCTTTCGGCGGGCAGTCAGGCCAGGCAACGCTTCAGCATGATCTATGTTGATGATCTTGTTGATGGCATGATGATGGCTGCCCGCTCGGAGGCTGCTGCAGGAGGCATTTATTATATTACATCTCCTCGTTCTTCGTCATGGGATGAGCTGATTGCTGCTGCTCAGCCGGTGCTTGGGTTTACAAAAATCCATAAGCTTTCACTACCTAAGCCGCTTCTTTTTTTTGTAGCGACGCTCATTGGCGCAGCCGGTTCATTACGGGGTGTGCCTGCGCTCATTAATAGAGACAAGGCCAATGAGCTCGTGCAGGATTATTGGGTCTGTTCACCCAGACAGGCTGAAATTGATTTTGGTTTCAGGGCTGGAACCACACTTGCCGAAGGCGTTGCAAAAACAATTGCCTGGTATCGGCAGCAAGGGTGGCTCTGAGCTTATTACTTGTTTATCCGAGAAGTTTCTGCATGAGTCGCAGGAGGAGATATTTTTCGTCCGGGTAGGGGAGCAGCCCTTTGAGTGCGGCATCAGTCTCCCTCAGTGCGGCGATGGCGCGCTCGGCATCACGGAGTGAAAATGAGCGTGTGTAGGTGAGGTAGTTTTTGACGAAGTACTCCTGCTTGCCGTACATGCCGAGGATTTTGGCGATTTCTGCCTGGGGAAGTTGCCTGACCTCGGGCAGCGAGAGTTTCCAGAGGCGGATATAAAAGGTGGTCAAAAAGCGGACAATGTTGCCGAGGCCCTCTTTTTGCCCTTCACGCTCCATGATCATGAGCGATATGCCGCTGCAGAGTCGCAGGCTCCGCTCGGCAAGCGCTTTTTCGAGTTCAAAGACGTTGTAGCTGCGCGATATACCGACGCAGTCGAGGACGTCAGTTGCCGTGATGCGTTTTTCTGCACCTCGTGCAGAAGCGTACAAGATGATTTTTTCAATTTCATGGCAGATCTCCCTTGCTGATGGTTCGATATAGGCGGTAAAGGCTTTGAGGGCATCAGGTTCAAATGTCCATCCGGAACCCTTGGCCCTGGCGGAAGCGAAAAGCTCTGGAGTTTTGATGGCCGCAAAATCGTGGCGGTATTTTTTCAGCGTGCTGAAGGGCGGTTTTTCAATCTCTTTTTTATCAATCTGGTCTGAGTCGAGCAGCAGGACGGTAAATTCTGCCGGACTCTGGATGTAGCGACTGAATTTCTCTTCATGCTGTTTTTGCAGCTCTTTTGTTGGGGGCTTCTTGATTTTTTCGAATTGCCGGACAATGATGAGTTGTTTCGGGGTGAACATTGGATATTCAGAGGCTTTTGATACCAGTTCGCCCGGCGTGAGATCGGGGCCATACAAAATATGGGTGTTGCATGCCGCATCGCTTTCGGATGGAAAAATCGCCGTTCGGATCATGCCAGCAAACTCCTCCTTGAGGTAGCTTTCGGGGCCGTAAAAGAGGTAAACCGGAGCAATGGTTCCAGCAAAAATATTTTTTTTCAGAGCATCCATTGTTGATAGTAATCAGTAAGTTGTCAGTAATCAGTTGTCAGTAATCAGTTATCAGTAATTACTGCCCACTGATAACTGATTACTGACCACTATCAGAACGGCAAGTCGTCCTTGTCATTTTCAAGCAGGGCTCCCGAAGGTGGAGCGGAAAGTGATGACGAAGCGGAGTCCGGCTGATATTCCCGTTGAGGTATGCTGGCCTGCGGGCTGCCTTCATTATGCCCTTGACCTTGACCACCGAGCATCTGCATGTCGGAACAGACAATTTCAGTGATGTACCTCTTTTCGCCGCTCTTGGTATCGTCCCAACTTCTTGTTTGCAGTTTCCCCTCAACGTAGACCTGTTTTCCCTTTTTCAGGTACTGGCTGCAAATTTCGGCAAGTTTTCCCCAGACGATGATCCTGTGCCATTCAGGTTTTTCTTGCCAGTTGCCGTCGCTGTCCTTGAAATTTTCGGTTGTAGCCAGAGTAAAATTGACTCTCGACTGGCCGGAAGTTGTGACTTTTGATTCAGGATCGTTGCCGAGGTGGCCGATCAGCATTACCTTGTTCAGTCCTTTTGCCATGGTATTTGGAGGTTTGTTGAAAAAAGTTTTCGAAAATATCGTTCCCTCTACGTTACCAAGATAAAATTATCTCTTTTATACTGCAAGAAGTTCCGCGTCAATGACAGGGCCTTCGCGGCAGAGCAGAATGGTACGGAGCCCTCCATCCGGGCTGTTGACTTCAACGCTGCAGCCATAGCAGATTCCGATGCCGCAGCCCATCACCGATTCCAGTGAAACTTCACATGCAAGTTGTTGTTCACGGCAGAATTTAGCAACAGCTTTCAGCATGGCATTTGGTCCGCACGCAAAAACTTTGATACGTCCCTCTTTTTCGAGAGCAGCCAACTCGCTCCCAAGCAGCTCTACGACGTTGCCCCTGAACCCTGTGGAGCCGTCATCGGTTGCAAACCGGCAGTTTGAAAGTTCCCCGGCGAGCAGATCCTCTTTTGACTGGCCTCCAATCAGGTTTATGACCTTTTTGCCTTTTGCGGCAAGCGTTTTTTCAAGAAAGAGCATGGGGGCGGTGCCGATTCCTCCAGAGAGAAGAATGGCGGTGTCAAACTCCTTTCCTGCACTATCGAAGCAATTTCCGAGCGGACCGAGCACCATGACGGTTGAGCCTGACGGCTTGTCGCAGAAAAGTGAGGTGCCGGGCCCGATTGATTTGACCATGATGTCGATAAACGTTCCCCGCACATCGTGTATCGAAAATGGCCGACGGAGCAGTGGAAGTGTTGTGTCGCTGACCTTGACGTTGACAAAGTTTCCAGGCTTTGCCGCAGCGGCAATTGCCGGGCAATCGAGGGTGATGATGCTGACCGTGCTGCTGACAGGGCTGGTCTGGATGACGGTTGCCCGGATATCGACGATGGAGTTTATTTCAGGCATGAGGGTGATAATCGTTATTGGACTTGTGTTCAATTAAGTGAGCAAAAGGCTCATTTGCAAGCTCCTTGTGTGAGATAAAAAACTTAAAATTTTTAACCTTGCAAGAACTGTCTCTGTTGAATCTTTTGTAGTGTCAGCTCAGAGTGATATCTTTTGCTTTTTCTGATTTCTGACTTTTCCCTCAGCGTCCATAAAACCAATGTCCGGTTCATGCGTATTTTAACTTTTACAGGAAAAGGCGGGGTAGGCAAAACCAGTGTCTCTGCGGCTACAGCAGTTCGCTTGTCACAACTTGGTTATCGTACACTTGTCCTTTCAACCGATCCCGCTCACAGCCTTTCGGATTCGTTCAACCTCCCTCTTGGCGCCGAACCGACCAAAATCAGGGAGAATCTTGATGCTATTGAGGTCAATCCCTATGTTGATTTGAAGCAGAACTGGCATGCTGTGCAGAAATACTACACAAAGGTTTTTATGGCCCAGGGGATTTCGGGGGTCATGGCCGATGAAATGACTATCCTGCCCGGTATGGAAGAGCTTTTCTCCCTTTTGAGGGTAAAGCGTTATAAAGCTTCCGGACTCTACGATGTTCTGGTGCTCGATACGGCCCCGACGGGTGAAACCCTCAGGCTCCTGTCACTTCCGGATACCCTTGCCTGGGGTATGAAGGCGATCAAAAATGTCAATAAATATTTGATTAAGCCGCTCAGCAAGCCTCTTTCAAGAATGTCCGATAAAATCGCATTTTTTATTCCTCCGGCTGATGCTGTTGAGTCGGTTGACCAGGTTTTCGACGAGCTTGAAGATATTCGCGAGATTTTGACGGATAATCAGAAGTCGACGGTGCGTCTGGTCATGAATGCTGAAAAAATGTCGATCAAGGAGACCATGCGCGCCTTGACCTATCTGAACCTTTACGGCTTCAAGGTGGATATGGTGCTGGTTAACAAGCTGCTTGATACAAAAGAGGACAGTGGTTATCTGGAGAATTGGAAAGCGATTCAGCAGAAGTACCTTGGAGAGATCGAAGAGGGTTTTTCTCCTCTTCCGGTCAAAAAGCTGAGGATGTACGAGCAGGAAATTGTTGGTCTCAAGTCACTTGAGTTGTTTGCCAAAGATATGTACGGCGACAGCGATCCCTCCGACATGATGTATGACGAGCCGCCGATAAAGTTTGTCCGCAACGGTGATGTCTATGAGGTGCAGTTGAAGCTTATGTTTGCAAACCCTGTTGATATCGATGTATGGGTAACCGGTGATGAGCTGTTTGTCCAGATTGGCAATCAGCGCAAGATCATCACGCTTCCGATCAGCCTGACGGGGCTTGAGCCGGGAGATGCTGTCTTCAAAGATAAATGGCTGCACATTCCTTTCGACCTTAATCGCCAGGAGCAAAGCCGGCAGCAAAAGGAGCAGAAAGCTTACGACCGGGGATAAATTTCTTCCCCTTGAAGAGTATTTGTTTAGATCAATATTTATGTTTAGCTTTGCCCAAAGTAATTTTTTGTGAGTTCAATCATAATAACCGGGGCCCCGTTTGGGCAGCCTCATTTCCATGGAGAGTGCTATGTCGGAATCGTATCAGAATTTGCGTAAAGATTTTAAGGAGCTTGAATTTATTGATCGCCTTACGTTCCTTGCTGAAAGTGTGCTTTTAACTGGTCAGAGTGCTGTTGTCGGCAGTTTGAATCTTGCCGGTAATCTTTTGGACACGGTCGTCGGTACGGTTGGTGCTGTTGTTGATGCTTCGGGCATTGGCAATCTGCTTGGCAGTACCAGTGGCGTTGTTGGCGAGACTCTTGACCGCGTTGCCATTACCGTCAAGGATGCATCAAGAACTGCCAGTGAACTCTATGTCAGTGCAGTTGAAACCGTTGAAAATGCAACAGGGAATGCTGCTACGGCTGTTGGTGATGCAGGGGTTTCCGCTTCCGAAGTTGTCAAAAATTTTGCTGGTTCTTTCCAGAAAGGCCCGGTAAAAAGATAGGAGAACTGACCGTTTGGCAGGGGTTGGCTCTGTCCGGAAGGATTTTTTCCTTGTTTTTGTTTTTTATTACCGTAAATTAGAACAAAGAATACTGTTGTAAATTCTGATAACTTTCCAATAATTAAATTCCAAGGGGGAATTATGAGTGTAAGTGGTGGAGGCGTATTTACCGATATCCTTTCTGCAGCCGGTCGCATTTTTGAAGTGATGGTTGAGGGGCATTGGGAGACTGTTGGTCTGTTGTTTGATTCTTTGGGCAAAGGTACCATGAGAATCAATCGCAACGCTTACGGAAACATTGGTGGCAGTGTCGGCTCAAGCCTTCGCGGTTCGTCACCTGAGCTTTCTGGCTATGCCGTTCCTTCCAAGGCAGTAGAGTCAAAGTTCGCAGAGTAAGTAGAGTAGAGAATCATGCTCTTTTCTCAGGCAGTGAAAACGTTAAAGCTTTCACTGCCTTTTTTGTTTTCATGCCCTTGGGTCGCTCCCTGTTTTGTCGGGTGATTTCTCTTTATTATAAAATTTTCATAAATTTAGGTTCGGCGTGCTAATCAGTATCAAGTGAACGGGTATGGGTAATGGCTAATTTATCGTTGTATGTTTCGGCGCAGACTGAGCAGGGTGATGTCGCTGAGTTTTTTCAGAAGGGGCTCATGAATGCCGGTGAAAATCCTGTTGCATTTTTTGAAGGGGTTTTTTACGAATCACATCAGGAGCGCGTTGGTAATATTGCCTTTCAGGATTATCTGATCTACACCGACAAGGCGGTTTACTTCTGGGCGAGGGGATCGAATAAAGATTATCTCGACCGGTTTAATCTTGGTTCCGTTACGGTGAGCAGCCGGAACAAGGATCACGATTTTGCGACGCTTAATTTTAAGGTTCGCCGCGAGGAGAAGGACCCTGTCTATGTTATTTTTGATATGGTTGAGCTGAGGGAAGCCGAGCTTATTACCAGGCTTCATACGGTTATTGAATCGGTCATCGAGGAGCGCCTTGGTCTTAATTACCGGAGCGATATTCCTGATGAAGTTTCTCATCTTATTTTGCGGGGCGCAAGAAGCGTCTGTTTGCCTCGGGCCATCTCTCTTCGCTTTGATGCTTCAGATTCTGCTCCTCGGGAGAGTCATATCGGTTATGGTCAGGATCTTCTTGAGCAATACAAGGCTTCCATTGGTTACCCTCCGGATGACAGGGGTGCACAGCAGGGTGGAGCTATGCCCGGGGGAGCGCAGGGCCCGGCAGAGGGTTCGGAAGGGTTTTCTCCGGCTGATTTTATCAGGGGAATTGAGAGTCTGCTTCCTACCGATCCGGCGTCAATTAAAAAATTTACCGGTTCTCTCAAGGAGATTATTGGTGATACCCCGTTCAAGATTCGTGATCAGGTTAAAAGTGATTTACAGCATGTTCCCGGTATGCTTACAGCGCTTAATGAATTGCTCAACAGCATAGCCGACAATCCTCAAGCAGAACGTTTTGTCATCAATATTGTTAAGACAGCCGTCAAAAATGACGGGATGATTGGCTCTGTTAGTAAGCTTTTGCGCCTCTCATCAAGCTTTAGCGAAAGCTCAAAGAAAAAGGCACCACGCCCTTCGCCAAAAGTGGATACGACAGGATTGGATGATGAATTGCTGCATGATCAACCTCCCGGTCAATCGCACGATGAAGATGACGATACTGACCGTCATTTCAGAAGAAAGAGTATTCAGATCAAAAGCGATGACGATGTAACGCCCAATGACGATTGTTTCAGCAGTGCTCTCTCTTCAAACGAATCTGCAGAGGGGGGCGCAGAGCCATCTGTGGAATCAGGAGTGAAAGAGGACGGCCTTGAAGGTGATGGAGTTCCCAAGCGCAAAACGATTACCATTACATCTCATGATGGTGAGATTCCATCAATTGTGAAAAATATGATGAGTCTGGATGACTCTCCTGGTGACGAAGAGGGCGCTCCTGACAGTGCTCGCCTGACCGACAAGGAGCCAGGGTAACCGAGGGAGCAGCTCATCGATAAAAAGCGTTCAGTCAAGATTAAGTTCACTCAATAGTTTTATTATCACCATGAGAATTATTCTTTACTTGGGTAAAGGAGGGGTAGGAAAGACTACCGTTTCAGCTTCATCAGCAACCGCAATAGCCCGAAGGGGACAGCGGGTTTTGATCATGAGTACTGATGTGGCGCACAGTCTTGCCGATGCTTTGAGCACCGAGCTCTCTTCGACGCCGGTGGAGGTTGAAAAGAATCTTTTTGCCATGGAGGTGAATGTTCTGGCTGAAATAAGGGAGAACTGGGGTGAACTGTATTCCTATTTTTCATCGATTTTAATGCATGACGGCGCCAATGAGGTTGTAGCTGAAGAGCTTGCCATCATGCCGGGTATGGAAGAGATGATCAGCTTGCGTTACATCTGGAAAGCGGCCAAGTCAGGCGATTATGATGTGGTTGTTGTTGATGCAGCTCCGACCGGTGAGACCATGCGCTTGCTCGGAATGCCCGAATCGTACGGATGGTATGCCGATAAAATTGGTGGATGGCATTCAAAGGCCATTGGTTTTGCCGCTCCGCTTTTGAGCAAGTTCATGCCAAAGAAAAATATCTTCAAGCTTATGCCGGAGGTGAATTCGCACATGAAAGAGCTTCATGCCATGCTTCAGGATAAATCCATAACCACCTTCCGCGTTGTCCTTAACCCTGAAAATATGGTCATCAAGGAGGCTTTGCGCGTTCAAACCTACCTTAATCTTTTTGGTTACAAGCTTGATGCTGCCATTGTCAACAAGATTCTTCCTGCAAGCTCAACTGACAGTTACCTCCAGAGCCTTATTGATATCCAGACGAAATATCTCAGGGTGATTGAAAATTGCTTTTATCCGGTGCCGATTTTCAGGGTAAAACAGTCAACGGCAGAAATCATCAATATTGAGCGTCTCTATCATTTGAGCCAGGAGATGTTTGGCGAAGTCAATCCAGCGGATATCCTCTACACGGATGATAAAACCCAGATGCTTGAGAAAATAAACGGAAAATATGTGCTGAGTCTCTACCTGCCGAACGTTGAGGTAAAGAAACTCAATGTCAATATCAAGGGTGATGAATTGCTGGTTGATATCAATAACTTCCGCAAAAGCATTATTTTGCCCAATGTCCTTGTTGGCCGCAAAACCGAAGGGGCCGACTTTGCTGAAGGAAACCTGAATATCACCTTTGCCAACTGAGTATTTTTCGGTGTACTCTCTCTTTTTTATTGGACGGAGCCCTTTAAGGAGGTGCTCCGTTTTTTTTTATCCTGATTGATTCCCTTGTTTTGATAAGCACCGATTGGTCATTGCAGCACTTCAGAAGTTGCAAAATGGTGTGCCGCAGTGAGGGGTGCTGTGGGTTGGCAATGTCGAGCAAGGGAATAAGGACGAATTTGCGGCAGTGCAGTTCCGGGTGAGGAATTGAGAGCGTTTCGGTCTGGATAATCGCATCGTCATAGAGCAGAATGTCGAGATCAATAACCCTCGGGCTCCAGCGGAGATAGGTGTCCGGCCTTCCAAGCTCCTGTTCAATGGTTTTGCATTGCCGGCGCAACTCTTCGGGTGGAAGTGACGTCTCAAGCTGAAGAACGCCGTTATAGAAGCGGTTTTGTTCACTCTCTCCGATCGGTTCAGTCATATAGATTGACGATACCGCCAATACCGTTGTGTCACCAAGCAGCGAAAGTTGGTCAACAGCCTCCTGCAGGTAGTTGATACGATCTCCGATATTTGATCCTATTCCGATAAAGACGTTGTGTTTTTCCATGACTCTCAATTGCGGGTAGCAGTGTAATCAGCTTCGGCATAATCGCAAATGCCGTTGACTGGTGGGTTGCGTTTGCGTACCCTGATGGTCACACCCTCAAGAACCGTAAAGTCACGGAGGAGCTCACGAGTGATCTCACAGGCGACGGCCTCAATGAGAAAGTATTTCCGGAGGGTCAGTGCCTTCTCTATCTTTTTGTACACTGCACCGTAATCGATAGTTTTTGTGATGTCATCATTTTCTGCGGCATCGGTAAAGTCAAAAAAGAGCTCCGCATCAACTTCATACTTCCCGCCAACGGTATGCTCTTCCTTGAGTACTCCGTGATGTGCATAAAAAACCATGTTGACCAGCCGGACGCATGAGTGGACGCAGTGTGTCATAAGAGTCTTGGGGTGAATAAAATCGTCGGGAATTGACTTTCGGGCAAGTATACCGTGACTTTTGTTCAGGGTTTGACCCTTTTCTTTTCGTATTTGTTGCCGACAATCTTGCATTCGGGCAAACAAAACCACAAGAGCATGTCGGAGCTGCCGTCATTGAGCACTTTAAAACTTCCGGATTCAAAAACAACTTCAACAATCAGGCCCTCCCATTTCAGCAGATCGCCTTCGTAAATTTCATGACCATCCTTGTCATTGAGTCCGGTAAACTGCAGCCATTCAGAGCGCTGCCTGAACTTTAGAAAATCGACATCCCGGTTATTGACTGTAGAGGACTTCCAGATATCCTGAAGTGATGCAACGTCCTGAAATAACGCTTTAAATTTTATTTTGTTGGTATCCATGAGTGTTTCTGACAAAAAAAATCCCCGAAACCGGGCAGTGCTTCGAGATCATTATAAGGCGACACCTGCCCCCATCGCTTCGCCTAATATAAACAATTCTCTCTCTCCTTCTACAACATGCCATTTTATTACATCCTCAAGAGGGTTTGCTGTTTGCCAATGAGCAGTCATGGTTGTTTCAGGGTTTCGTTGTGCCAACGGGTTGATTTTTTTATACAAGGGTATTGGCGAATTCACTACCTTGAGGGTTATAGAGTGATTTTTTTTCAATGTATTGAAGAATGGCAATCATGAAAAACAGGGATTGTAATGATTTTTATGAAGGGTGTCGTGCAAGGGCCATTATGCTCGCGCTCGAGGAGGATCGTTACACGGGTGATATTACCACCCTTGCTACCATTGATCCCCGTCAGGGGGGCAGTGCCGTCGTCAGGGCAAAGGAGGATGGTATCCTCGGCGGGGCAGAAGTTGCCCGTCAGGTTTTTGCCGCCTGTGACCATAACCTCTCTGTTGTGCTGCATTGTCTTGACGGCGAAAAAGTTTTTTGTGGTCAAACCCTTCTTGAAGTGACGGGAAAACTTGCTCCGCTCCTGATAGGTGAACGTACTACACTTAATTTTCTGCAGCGTATGTCGGGAATTGCGACAAGAACGAGAAGTTATGTTGACAAAATAAGCCACACCGGCACAAAAATTCTTGATACCCGAAAAACCGTTCCGGGGCTTCGTTATTTCGACAAGGAGGCTGTCAGGATTGGCGGAGGGACCAATCACCGTTTCGGTCTCTTCGACATGATTCTCATAAAGGATAATCATATTGACGCATCCGGAGGCGTCGCCAAGGCCATTCATCGGGCGCAGAGGTATCGCGAAGAGCAAAAGCTTGAGGTGAAAATTGAAGTCGAGGTACGTTCAATGAAAGAGTTGCAGCAGGCTCTTGTTTGCCAGCCGGATATTATTCTTCTCGACAATTTTACTCTTGAACTGTTGAAGGAGGCTGTCGCTTTTGTCCGAAGTGGCCAGAGTGCGGCTATCCTTGAAGCTTCCGGCAATATCGGCATGCACAATGTAGCGGAAGTTGCCGAAACCGGCGTTGACTTTATCTCAATCGGAGAGCTGACGCACAGCGTCAAGGCGCTTGATCTTTCAATGACCATAGCACTTGCCTGAACGGGAAAAACAACATGGAGATTGGAGTCGATATTGTCGATCTTGACCGGATTGAAAGGCTCTACAACTGCTACGGGGTGAAGTTTCTCCAGCGCGTTCTGACAGAAGAGGAGATCGCAATCTGCCTGCAAAAGTCACAGGTGGTCGCCAGTATTGCCGGCAGGTTTGCAGCCAAAGAGGCGGTCGTCAAGGCACTCGGCACAGGCTTTTCCGAAGGTGTACACTGGAAGAGCTTTGAGATACTCAATGATGAACGCGGTCGCCCCTTTGTTCGCCCTCTTTGTGCGGCGCTTTTTCCTTCCGGTTGCACAATAAAAATCTCTATTGCCCATGACCGCCATTCAGCGATTGCTACAGCGCTGCTTGACGGGGTATAACGGGCAAAAGCTTTATACATCTCTCACGAATATTCTGGAAGCAGCAGGTGTTGAGTGTGACGGAGATCGCCATTGAAAGTATGCCTCACTGGGCCCAGACCATGACCTTGATCAACCCCGTCCGCCACTTTGTCGATATCATGCGCCGCGTCATGCTCAAAGGGTCAGGATTGATGGAGATTCGGGTGCAGGTGCTCTGGTTGGTCGGCTATGCTGCCGTGATGGTGACGCTGGCGGTTTAAGGAAGAGGCATAGTAATACCATTGCCGAAGAGAGTGGGAGATGGTTCAACGGTTACCAGTTCCAAATCTGATAAATCGTTTGCACGGCAATGTTTTTCCTTATATACTACGCTTTCATTGTAGATAAAAAAATTACGTAAAAAACCCATGAGTACCCGTTCACCCCGAAAACTGATCACCTTTGACTGGGCGATGAAGCGGTTGCTTCGCAGCAAAGCCAACTTTGAGATACTTGAAGGTTTTTTGAGTGAGCTGTTGGGCGAAGATATTTTCATCCTTGAAATTCTCGAAAGCGAAAGTAACAAAGAGAGCAGACGCGATAAATCTAACCGCGTTGATCTCAAAGTGAAAAACAGCAAGAGCGAGTTTATTATTATCGAAGTGCAGTTTGACCGGGAACTCGATTACCTGCAAAGGATGCTCTACGGCACATCACGAGTCATCACCGAGCATCAGAAAGAGGGCAAGGCTTATGCAACCCTGGTGAAGGTTATCTCGGTCAACATTCTGTACTTTGATTTTGGCCACGGTAGTGACTATATCTATCACGGTACCACAACCTTCACGGGAATCCATGACCATGACAAACTGGAACTTGATGTTCGGCAACAGAAGCAGTATGGCAAGATTCAGATAAACAATATTTACCCTGAATACTACCTGATCAGGATCAATAACTTTAACCGTATTGCAACCACATCGCTTGACGAGTGGATATACTTCCTCAAAAACGAAGAGATCAAGGATGAGTTCAAGGCAAAAGGAATTCAGAAAGCAAAAAAGTCTTTTTCTCTCATGAGTTTGTCGGAAAAAGAGCAATTGGCTTATGCCCGTTATCAGGACGATCTGCGCTATCAGGCCAGTCTGGTAGAGTCAAATTATGGTCTTGGTCGTATTGAAGGCAAGGAGGAGGGGCGCCTTGAAGGCAAGGAAGAGGGACGAATTGAGGGCAAGGAAGAGGGGATAGAGATAGGAATTGAACAAGGAAAACTTGAAGTTGCCGAAAAATTGGTAGCGAAGGGAATGAGTGCTGAAGAGGCCGCAACGGTTGCCGGTATAGATGTCAAGTTGCTCCGCCACTGAAATCAGTTTTACCCTGCCCGATCGTCTTGAAGGTGGATAGTCCGGGCAAGTTTTGTCGTGTCCATGGAGTCTGCTTTTTCTTTGACATGAGAGAGCGCCAGCTC
Organism: uncultured Chlorobiaceae bacterium; assembly: GCA_903871235.1. Classification (GTDB taxonomy): domain Bacteria; phylum Bacteroidota; class Chlorobiia; order Chlorobiales; family Chlorobiaceae; genus Chlorobium. Next base: position 3,600 of record CAIQGA010000159.1, on the reverse strand, counting down.
TTTGATGTTGTTGACAAGATCAACCAACAAAACTTCAAAAGGCGCGTTCCAGACTCAAATTGCAGTTGTCATCTGAGCATGACCATGTTGTTGCGAAATATCAGTTTTCAGTTTTTCAGGTATTCGGCGTGAAGAGCGGTTTATGACCGGACGCGAAGAACTTTTTTCCCGTTCTACCAAAGCCGCAAAAATGGCTGCCAGATCATAATTGAATCGGGCCGAATGTGCTTGCCGATGCGCTCTTATTTCTTCCACAACAGGATCGTCAATCATTGTTAAATACTCCTAATTCTTCTGGTGAAGAGAGAATGGGGCTGATAGAGCCACTTGCTTCAATGACTTTTGCTATAAGCGACTTGGTTTCTGCGTTGTTGATATGTTTAAAATTCCATGTCAGTAAATATTCCGTTCCTTGATCGGCTGCAATTGCAATGTGCATGGCATTTTCTGCGCAGTTTGGATGTACAGCCTTTGATGCAATCAAACTGGCAGCTATCACTTGCGCTTCAGGAGATATTGCAACGCTTGGAATTGATATGACCGCCTGTATTCGTTGTTCTGCAGCAATTGGATCACCGGATGAAATTTCTTCTTCAACCAACGCCGAAATATAAACTTCAAGTTGTGCCGTTGGTTGTGCCACCAATCGAGTGTTATTGCCTGACGTGCGGCAGTAACGATGTCGCGGCCTGGTCTCGCAGTGAGGTAGCTGATAACGGACGATTCAATGTAAACCGATGCGGGCATCGTTAATTACACTCATTAAACGGCGTTTATTGGCAAAGTCTGATCTGGTTCAGGTTCGCGAAACTCTTTATCTTTTCCAATAACAGTATTCTACAGGCGGTTGATGAATTAAGGGTTTTTCCTGCCAACTCTCGAACCATTCAGGAAACGCTCTCCCGACCCGGCAAAACCGAAAACCCGTAGCGGCAAGCCTCTTGGGCTGCCCTCCCGTAACGCATTGATTTTTTGCATTTATCACCCCGTCTTTCACAATAATTTCAGTACGTTTAAAGTAATCATCTTGCTGAAGCCTCAGTATCGCCTCCATCTGTTCGCAGGGCTCTTCAGCATCAACAGTTCAACGGATTGGTATCATGGCAAAAACAATGCTCTTCATCGACAGTCGGGTCAACGATCTTGACCTGTTGGTTTCGCAATTTGAAGCAGGAACAGAATACAAAGTCCTTGATGCAGCTCATGACGGGCTGCTGCAAATGGAAGAGTCGCTTGCAGGTAAAAGTGACTACAGCTCTATACAGATCATCTCGCATGGCTCCCCAGGATCAATAACCATTGGCAGCACCTGTCTTACCGAAAACAATCTTCTTTCGTATTAATCTCAGCTCGAAAATATTGGTCATGCGTTGACCGACAGCGGAGACCTGTTGCTTTACGGTTGCAATGTGGGCGCTGGTGCCAGTGGGCAGCAGTTTGTTGAGTCGCTGGCGCAGCTCACTGGTGCTGATGTGGCGGCTTCGGATGATGTGACTGGAGGGGTGGCGGTGGGAGGGGACTGGGAGCTTGAATCTGTAACCGGATTGATTGAATCAGTGATACCGGTGGGAGACGTCGCTTTGCAGCAATATGACCAATCGCTCGGTGCTGTGGACGATTACATTCTCGCCAAAATGTCATTGGTTGCCTATTACGACAATCCGGCTCACCCGAAAGATTCTAATGGGGCTGTAGCTGAAAAGATCGCGAGTGATGCCTGGGATGAATTGAAGTCAGATGGGTGGAGTATACTTGAAAAAAAAGATGGTATTTATGCCCCTACAGACTATCCCACCCATTCAACGGCTGTAAATTCAGGTTCCGGATTTGCAGCTACAGCCTTCAAAAAAGATAATTCCATCGTTATCGCATATCGTGGGACAAATGAGGCTATGGATTGGATTGGAGGAGATACAGCGATTGGTTCACCTCTTCCGGCATGGGGCTCTCAATTTGAGGATGCTATACTCTTTGCTTTTGAAATAAAAAATCAATTTTACAATAGTGATATTGAAGTGACAGGGCACTCTTTAGGAGGTGGCTTGGCACAAGTTGTGTCGAAAATGTTTGGGTTTTCTGGGGCAACATTTGATCCTGGGGGTTCAAAAAACATAGCGAATAACCTTGAATTTAACAGGGAGGCGTACATATATACAGGCTCACTATCAGGAGCTTTAGTCCCGAATGGTTTTATCAACTATCTTGTAGAAGCATCACCAATATCAGGGATTCCATTGTTGACTAAAGACCATCTTGGTGCTACGGACACTTTAAAAGAGGGTGAACTGAGAGATTTTCTTGATCACTATGCGGAAAATCATCCTATAAAAACGTCGTTGCTGGAAATCATGAATAGGCCGTTAACACTTGCAGCCTTGACGGGGATTGATTATGTGTTCTATTCACATGCAATGGCTGGCATTCTCGAATTCATGTGTCAAAAAGAAGAAGAGGATGGCATAAACTATTACGGTACCTCAAAAGCAAATACTATTTCTGCAAATAACTCATCGAATGTCATAGATGGCTATGATGGTAACGACACTATCAGCGGCAACGGCGGCAACGACACCATTGACGGCGGCAGCGGCAATGACACGGCTATATTCAGTGGCAATTTTGCGGAATACTCGATCAGTTTGGACAAGAATAGTCTGGTGTTTACTGTCGCGGATAGAGAGTCGGGGCGCGATGGCACTGACCAGTTGGTCCATGTTGAATCCTTTAAATTTGATAACGGAACGTGGAAGGCTGGCGATGCCTGTACGGTAGTTAATGGCAGTTATCGTAATGAGTACCTGTTTGGCAACGATCTGAATAACCGCCTGCTTGGAGGAGGGGGTGACGATGTGCTTGAAGGCAAAAAGGGCAACGATACCATTGATGGAGGCAGTGGTACTGATGCCGTGATCTTTACCGGGACTTATGCCGAGTACGTCATTACTCCCAATGCCGATCAGACAAGTTTTACCATAAGGGATACTGTTGCAGGGCGAGACGGAACTGATCTGGTGAGCGGAGTGGAACAGTATCGTTTTGGTGAGGATGTAGATGTGCGTGATGTGACTAATCTGGTTGATGGTGGAGGCGGTGGAACAGGAACAGGTGGTGGGGGTAATACTGTTTCTGCCAACAGGGTGAGTTCAAGCACGAAGTTATTTCCTGGTCACACGATGGGTGAGTTCGAAAATATGAATGCTTTTGCAGCGTTGCGCGAAGACGGTTCAGTGGTGACATGGGGGTATAGTTATTGGGGAGGCAACAGCAGCGCAGTGGCGGACGAGCTGAACGGGGATGTTGATGTGGTGCAGGTGTTTTCGACAAACTATGCGTTTGCAGCGTTGCGCGAAGACGGTTCAGTGGTGACATGGGGGTATAGTTCTTGGGGAGGCAATAGCAGCGCAGTGTCGGACGAGCTGAACGGTGCTGTTGATGTGGTGCAGGTGTTTTCGTCACACGGGGCTTTTGCAGCGTTGCGCGAAGACGGTTCAGTGGTGACATGGGGGATGAGTATCGATGCAATAAATTATGGAGGCAACAGCAGCGCAGTGTCGGACGAGCTGAACGGGGATGTTGATGTGGTGCAGGTGTTTTCGTCAT